>JAODAS010000147.1 GCA_025463555.1 Schumannella sp. | reverse complement strand
GGCAGGAACACGAGCAGGCTCGCGGGGATCACGAGGGCTGTCGACAGAAAGACCCAGGGCGCCGGCCAGAGGCGCTCGCGATAGGCCGATTCGTTGGGCATGCTCCCATTCGACCATGGGCTAGCCTCGTTGCGTGACCCACGTCGAGGTGCTCCTGACGGGCGAGCACGTGCCCGCCTACGCTCATCCGGGCGACGCCGGCGCGGACCTCGTCTCGACCGAGACGATCGAGCTGGGCCCCGGAGAACGCGCCACGGTCGGCACCGGCACCGCGATCGCCCTGCCCGACGGCTACGTCGCGTTCGTCGTGCCCAGAAGCGGCCTGGCCGCCAATCACGGCATCACCGTCGTCAACACACCCGGAACCGTCGATGCCGGCTACCGCGGCGAGATCCGCGTGATCCTGCTCAACACGGACAGCAGCGCTGCGTACAAGATCAGCGCAGGCGACAGGATCGCCCAGCTGGTCGTGATGCCGGTGACGCACGCGCGATTCGTGCCGGTCGAGCGCCTGCCCGGCAGTCATCGGGGAGAAGGCGGATTCGGCTCCACCGGCTACGCACAACAAGGAGTTCCCGCGTGAGCGACATCCCCTCCGGCGGTCAGGCACCCGTCGAGCACCCCAAGTCGGCCCCCGACGACCGAGCCGAGAACGGGCCGCTGGATGAGACCGAGGCCAACGCCGTGCGTCCGTACGTCGACCTCGGCGGGCTCAAGATCCTGCCCCGTCCCGAACTGCGCGTGCGACTCGAGGTCGACGAGGCGAGCAAGAAGGTGCATGCGGTTGCCCTCGACTTCCAGGACTCGTCGCTGCAGGTGATGCCGTTCGCCGCGCCGCGCAACAGCGGACTGTGGCATGAGATCCGGCAGCAGCTGAGCGCCCAGATCGCCCAGCAGGGCGGCACCACGACGCCGCAGACGGGTGTCTTCGGACCGGAGCTGCGCGCCGAGATCCCCGCCGGCGCGGGTGCGCCCGGCCCCCGTGTGGTGCGATTCATCGGCGTCGACGGACCGCGCTGGTTCCTGCGGGGTGCGATCACCGGGCGAGCAGCCGTGGATCCGGCCGCCGGCGCGCTCATCGAGGACCTCTTCCGCAGCATCGTGGTCGTGCGGGGCGCCACGCCGATGCCCCCGCGTGACCTCATCCCGCTGCATGTCCCGCCGTCGGCGCAGGCGGCGGCGCCCACCCAGAGCGTCTGATGGCGGGCGACGTTCCGGATCCCGAGAGGGAGCCGTCATTCCGCGAGGCGTTCGCGGCTGCCGCGCAGAAGTCGCGGCTGTCGGGGGTGAAACCCGGCGAAGCGCCCAGCGGGTCCGTTCTGCTGGGAGCCGTCGGCGGCATCCGGGGCCTGATCGAGGCGATCCTGCCCGGTCTGGGATTCCTCGTCCTCTACACGATCACCAAGGATCTGTGGATCTCGGTGATCGGACCCTTCGCGATCGCCGTGGTGTTCATCGTCGTGCGCGCGGTTCAGCGTCAGCCGGTGATGCCGGCGATCACGGGCGCCATCGGTATCGCCTTGTCGGCGGCGCTGGCGCTGTTCACCGGCAACATCTCGAACAACTTCCTGCTCGGATTCGTGATCAACGGGGTCGCGGTGCTCGCCTTGGTCGTCAGCCTGCTGGCGCGCCGCCCCCTCGTCGGGGCGATCATCGGACTGCTGACCGGCGACGAGCACTGGCGGCACGATGCCGCGAAGCTGCGGATCGCCTACGTCACCACGGTGCTCTGGTTGCTGCTCTCGGCGCTGCGGCTCGCCGTGCAGGTGCCGCTCTATGTCGCGAAGCTGCCGGATGCCCTCGCGGCGACCAAGCTCCTGATGGGCGTGCCGCTGTATCTCGGGCTGCTCTGGGTCACCTGGATGCTGGTGCGCACCGCCTGGCAGGCCGCCGACGACCCCGCGGAAGACGACTCCCAGGACGCGCCCGAAAGGGTGTAATGTATCTTGATGTCGAGATAAATCGGCATCGCGGGGCTTAGGGTGGCCTTGCTGGAACGTGCGTTCAGCGCCCCTCAGGATGGGTGCAGAAGCAGCAAGGGAGACGACAGTGTCGACGGTCAACAGTTTCGGTTCGAAGAGCACGCTCACGGTCGGGGGCACCGACTACGAGGTCTTCCGCGTCGACACGGTCCCCGGTTACGAGAAGCTGCCGTTCAGCCTCAAGGTGCTGCTCGAGAACCTGCTGCGCACCGAGGACGGCGCGAACGTCACGAAAGGGCAGATCGAGGCTCTCGGCTCCTGGCAGCCGACCGCCGAGCCCGACACCGAGATACAGTTCACGCCTGCCCGCGTGATCATGCAGGACTTCACAGGCGTGCCTTGCATCGTCGATCTGGCGACCATGCGCGAGGCGATGAGCGCCCTCGGCGGCGACGCCACCAAGATCAACCCGCTCGCCCCGGCAGAGCTCGTCATCGACCACTCCGTGATCGCCGACCTGTTCGGCACCGAGAACGCGCTCGAGCGCAACGTCGAGATCGAGTACGAGCGCAACGGCGAGCGCTACCAGTTCTTGCGCTGGGGCCAGACGGCCTTCGACGACTTCAAGGTCGTCCCGCCGGGCACGGGCATCGTGCACCAGGTCAACATCGAGTACCTCGCGCGTGTGACGTTCACGCGCACGGTCGGCGGCGTCCTGCGGGCCTACCCCGACACCTGCGTCGGCACCGACTCCCACACCACCATGGTCAACTGCCTGGGCGTGCTCTGCTGGGGCGTCGGCGGCATCGTGGCGGAGGCCGCCATGCTCGGTCAGCCCCTCTCCATGCTCATTCCCAAGGTGGTCGGCTTCAAGCTGACCGGCGCGATCCCGACCGGCGTGACGGCGACGGATGTCGTGCTCACGATCACGCAGATGCTGCGTAAGCACGGGGTGGTGGGCAAGTTCGTGGAGTTCTACGGCGACGGCGTCGCCG
>JAODAS010000113.1 GCA_025463555.1 Schumannella sp. | reverse complement strand
CCGATCGTGTCGCCCGCATCCATCGAGCCGGCGAGCACGATGCTGTGCTTGCCGTCGTCGCCGACGTCGAAGGTCCCGGCCGGCGTGGCGCCGTTCGAGTCGATGTACCAGAGCTCGTAGGTGCTGCCCGCGGGCAGGCCCTTCAGCCCGTCGACGATCAACGCCGAGCGCTGCAGGGCCACCGACCACACCACGGTCGCGGTCCCGCCGCCGTCGACGTCCACCACGGCGCGCTGGTAGTCCTCCGACGCCTGGATCTCGTTGATCTGCGAAGCCGTCGCCATGTCGCTCTGCGCCTGGACGCCGGCGCGGACGGTGAAGCCGAGGCCGACGATGAGGGCGACCGCGGCCGCCACGGCGCCGAGGCGGGCGAGGGGACTGCTCCAGCGCGTGCGGGCTTTGAGCTCGGCGGGGAGCTCGGCACCGGGGGCGGTCTCTAGACGCGTCGCTTCGCGGCGCTCCTCACCCAGCGGCTCCAGTTGCGGAGTCGTCGCCACCTGCGCCAGGATGCGCTCACGCAGCGAAGCTGGCGGCTCGACGGGCGCGACGGATGCACCCAGCTCGACCGCGGTATCCGACAACTCGGTCACCTCGGCGCGCAACTGCTCGGAGTCGGCCATGACCTTCTCGAACTCGGCGCGCTCGGCCGGGTTGAGCGCGTTCAGCGCGTACGCACCGGCGGACGTCTGGATCTCATCGCTCGGAGTCACGAGGTCACCCCCAGTTCATCGCGCAGACGGATCATGCCGTCACGCAGGCGGGTCTTCACCGTGCCGATCGGCACCTTGAGCATGGCGGACACCTCACTGTGGCTGTATCCGCCGAAGTAGGCGAGCTGGACCGCTTGGCGCTGCAACTCGGTCAGACGCATCATGGCCACCTTCACCCTCTCGCTCTCGATCTGGACTTCGACGTTCTCGGCCACCGAGTCGAACTCGGGGGCGTAATCCCGGATGCCGATGCGGGTATCGCGGTCACGGCTGGCTTGAGAGGCGCGAATCCGGTCGACCGCCCGGCGGTGCGTCATCGTGAGCATCCAGGAGATCGCGCCGCCCTTGGCCGGCTCATACCGGGTCGCCGTCTGCCAGATCTCCAGGAAGATCTCCTGCGTGACCTCCTCGGACTGGGCGTGATCGCGCAACAGGCGCTTGACGAGTCCGAACACGCGCGGTGCCGTGCGGTCGTACAACTCCGCGAATGCGGCTTGATCACCCTGCGCGATCCGCCCCAGAAGGTCTTCGCTGGTGGTGATCGGCGTGGTCCCATCCACGTCGTCATCACGGCTGCGAGTCACGGTCCGAAGCATGTCACACCACCTTGCGGGGTTTCGGGTATTGACAGGGGTTCGGAACAGGGACCGGGGCGGATTGGAGGCGACCCCCAATCCGCCCGCGGGCGAACCGATGGTTACTCGATGCCCTTGTCGGTGGCGATGCCGCCGGCCAGCGCGGTCGCCGTCATCTGCATGTGCGATGCGGCCTCCTGCAGCAGCCCGTAGTAGCTCGGGTCACCCGCGATGTCGGCGTCGATCGCTGCGATCAGCGTCGTCGCGTGCATCTCGAGTTCGCCCTGCACCGCCGCGGCCGGCAGCTCCGGAACGACCGAGTGGATCAGCTCACCGAACGACACGGCGTACGCGCCGAGGTCGCTGACGGCCTTGTCGACCTTGGCCTGATCCTTGGTGACCCTGCCGAGGGTGTAGTCGACGAAGAACGGGATGTGCGAGCGCCACGAATCCAGGAACGGCTGCTCCGCGTCGGGGTAGACGGATCCGATCAGCTTCGACACGGCGACCGAGTTGTCGTCGAGCGCCTGGACGGCGGCGGCGGTCTTCGGTGCGGTGAGGTCGCCGCCATCCTGAAGCGCCTGATGGATCGCCGCACCGGCCAGGTAGACGTGGTCGTACAGCGCGGCCTGGATGGCGGCGCGCAGACCCGCGCCATCGCTGTTGACGGTGTCGGTGGCGGCGGGGCTGTCGGTCCCGGCGTCGGTCCCGGTTGCGGCCGTGCAGCCGGTCAGGGTGAGCGCGGCGGCGAGGCCGAGCGCGGCGAAAGCGGTTGTCTTGCGCATCTGTGTGTCTCCTTGGTCGGTGGTGCGTGTGCGTTTCTTCCCAGATGCACAGGTGTGGGGACTACTCGGTGACGATCACCACAGCGTTCATGCTGAGGTGGATGTCGCAGTAGTACGGGTAGGTACCCGGAGTCTCGTAGGTGTGCTCGAACGAGTCGCCGTCCTGGCCTTTCGGCGCGAGTGTCACGTCGAACAGGCCGTCGGGGGTCTCGCTGCCGCGGATGCCCGTCGACGGATTCACGTCGGTGAAGGCACCGGATGTGATGGTGTGCGTGATCGCCTCGCCATTGACCCAGCGCACGGTCGTGCCCGCCGGAACGGTGATCGTCTCGGGCATGAACATGATCGAGATCGCCTCGACGTCGTAGCTTGACGGGTCTGCCGGCTCTGTCGTCGTTCCCCCGGAAGGCGGCATCTGGGATGAATTACCTGCGCATCCCGAGAGCAGCAAGACGAGAGCCGACAGACCGGCAACACCCGTGAGGGTGATCCTGGTGGTCATCGACGTCCGGGTCATGGCACTGGTTCGGCGCCCCTCGCGGGGTGGTTTGGTCAGTGCCGCGCGGGCATGAGAAAACCGAGCCGCAGAAACGCCTCTCGGCGGAAGGCCGCTCGAAGCGGCGAAAATTGGAGCCCGGGGTTACTGCGGCCCGGCTCCGGTAGTTTACGCGTCCGTTGCTGCGGGATTCTTCTTCGTTCGCTGGGGGCGAGCGGGCTTGCCCTGCTGGCGGCGGTGCTCCTGCTGCTGGGCATCCCGCTCCGCGCGCTTCTTCGCCGCATAGCCGGGATCGTCGATGTGGATGAGCGCGTCGGCCCTGCTCAGGCGGCTGATGGTGTTCGCGATCGCGGCGATCGCGAGCAGCACCACGACGACGACGTACACCCACACCGGCAATTCGAACAGTTCGGCGAGTTCCCACGCCTCTTTGAGGAAGATCAGGAAGGCGCCGCCGGCGACCGTGAACCACCCGGTGGCCTTGTTCGTGAAACCGACGAACTGCTGCCGCTGCTGGGTGGTCAGCACGCCCATCGTCGCGTTGCGGAACTCGTCGCTGCGCTTCTTGTCCTTGTAGTACGCCACCGGAGGCAGCAGCCACCACCACCGGGAGGTCGGCGCCGGATAGGGGACGTCGGTCTTGACGCGCTCGAAGCCCTCGCGATCCATCTCCTCGTCGCGCAGCTCGATAGCGCCCTGGAGCAGGGGACCGGCGACCAGCAGCCAGGCCCCCAGGAAGCCGGCGAGATGGATGAAGACGTCCATGACATCCATGCTGCCGTATCGCGGGACGGATCAGTCGAGCGAGTCCGCCCGCGACATGCGCGCGCATGCCATCAGCTCATCGGCCGTGATCACGAGCCGCTGCGCCCGGGTGGTGAGTTCGCTCGCGCGTTCGGGGCTCGCCGCCTCCTGGTCATCGGCGACGCTGAGCGCCCCCGATGCGGTCACCCGGCAGAAGGCCGCCGCGCGCTCGAGCGCGATCGCGAAGTCCCCGTCGAAGACGCCGCGCAGGATGCGGTCGGCGAGGTCCGTGATCTCTTGCGGGCCGGCGGGCAGCGGGGCTCCGGCGATGACGGGGTCGATGGTCGTGAGCACCTCGGTGCCGCGCTGGAAGAGCAGTGCCACGCCGTCGGGATCCTGGCGGATGAGCACGCGGACCAGATAGATGCGCCAGAGCGCCCCCGGCAGGCTGTGCGGGCTGGACCGCGCCCAGAGTTCCGCGAGCGCGTCGATCCCGTGGTCATCGGTGTAGGTGATGAGCCGATCGACGACGGCGGGATCGTCCGAGTCGCGGGCGCGAGACAGCAGCAGCTGCGCGCTCTGGTGGGCGGCACGCAGCACGGCCGCCGGGTCGTCACCGCCCTGGAACGCGTCGAACTGTCCCCCGCCGAACAGCGCGGGCTTATGGAAGTCGTCGGCCATCCCTCCACGGTACGCGTGCCGGAGGCGAAAACCGGGCCCGATATGCCCCCGAGGACTCGCTCCGGCGCATCCCGTCGTACACTGGGCCGAACCTGCGCGAGTCAGGGTCAGGTTCTCGGCGGGGTGCGCCCCGCCCCACTTACCCGGATGGTGGTGCTGCGGTGACGCTTCCCATGCCGGTGCCCCGTCTTCGCCGGGTCCTCGCCTGCGTGGTGGCGGCTGTCGTCGCCGGCCCCCTCCTGTCGCTCGCGGTGCTGCCGGTACCAGCCGCGAATGCCGCTCAGACGCCGTCGAGCTGCGCTCCCCCGGTCAGTCTCGTCAACGGCAGTTTCGAGACTCCCGCGTTCTTCTCCGGTGTGATCATCACCGACCAGTCGAATGTGCCCGGCTGGTCGACCACGGCCGGCGACGGGCAGATCGAGCTGTGGGAGCAGAGCATGGGCGTCCCTCCGGGCAGCGGGAACCAGTTCGCCGAACTCAACGCCAACGTCGTCTCCACCCTCTACCAGGATCTCGCGACCGTGCCCGGGCAGACCCTGCGGTGGCAGCTCCAGCACCGCGGACGCGCCGGCGTCGACGTGATGCAGGTGAGTCTCGGCGCACCCGCGGGGCCGTTGGTCACCCAGGCTGTGATGTCGGACGGCAACACGGCCTGGGGGACGTACTCCGGTCTGTACACGGTTCCGGTGGGCCAGACCACGACCCGGTTCGCGTTCGAATCCATCTCCTCCGTCGGAGGGGCCAGCTTCGGCAATTTCCTCGATGACGCCAGCCTCGGCACGGCCGCGTGCGTCGTCGTGACGAAATCGGTGACGAATGTCTCGCGCGGGGGGACGGATGCCGTGGCCGGTGACGTTCTGGAGTACACCGTCGACGCGCAGAACCAGGGCGGTGTTCCGGCGACGTCGGCGGTCGTCACGGATGCGGTTCCGGCCGGTACGACGTTCGTGCCGGGATCGATCACCACCTCGAGCGGGCCGGTGACGGACGCGGCGGGGGATGATTCGGGTGAGTTCTCAGCCGGGACGGTCACCGGGCGCATCGGCGACGGATCGAACGCGGTAAGCGGGGGCAGCATCCCGGCCGGCGAGACGCGGACCATGACATTCCGGGTGACCGTGGACGCCGGGTCATTCGGCCTCACCCTCGCCAATGAGGCAGACGTGGCGTTCGTCGAGCCGCTGACGTCCACGCCGTCCATCTCGGTGTCGAACAGCACATCGACACCCGTGCTGGCATCCGCGGATCTGGCCGTCAGCCAGACACTCGACACTCCCTTGGCACGCGGGGCGGCCGCCCAGTACACGATCACGGTCACCAACCACGGCCCCCAGGATTCGACCGACACCGACCTGACATCGACACTGCCGGCGTTCGCCGGCATGGCGGCGAATGACCCCGACTGCCAGATCACCGGCACGCAGATGCTCTGCCATTTCGGCACGCTGGCGGTCGGCGCCTCCCGCGTGGTCGTGCTCACGGGTACCGTGCCCGCGGGGGCTGCCGGAGGAACCTCGTACACGCTCGCGAGTTCTGTCGCGGGATCGGTGTACGACCCGGTTCAGGGAAACAACTCCGCGACCACGGTACGTCGGCTGCCCTCAGCAACCCTCGCCGCCAGCGGATCCTCCCCCGAGGCCGGGCTGTGGCTGACGGGCATCCTGCTGGTCGCCGGCATCGGCGCAGTGGGAAGCACGCGTATCCGGCGCTCGGCTACGCTGGGGAGGACGGGCCTGTAGCTCAGCTGGCAGAGCATCGGACTTTTAATCCGCGGGTCGTGGGTTCGAGCCCCACCGGGCCCACCGTCTTCTTTCCTTTTTTTTACTGGGCTCGTCGGGTGATCGGCGTTACTGCCGAAACGTCGTGCCCTGCCGGTCAACGCTGCCGGGGGACGCTTTCGCCTCCCTTGCCACGGTGTCGATGGCAAGGAAGCGCTCTTCCGCGGCAGGGAATGCGGTCCGGGTGTACACGTTGTACTTGATGTACAACCGGAACTAGGAGATGCTGAATTCATGACCAACTACAACTCTTCGCAAGCGCGGGCGAAGATCAAGGACATCCTCGATGCTTCCCAGAGCGGACGCGCCGTCAGCGTGGGCCGCGGTGACTCGCGTACCTCCGCGGTGGTCGACGGGGAACGACTTCGTAAGCACTTCGCGTCGACTGTGTCCGCGAAGCCAGAAGCTGTCAAGGATGACGGTGTGTGGGTGCTCACCATTCCCGGGCTCCCCATCGCTGTTGAGGCGACCATCTACGAGGAAGCCATCACCGAACTGGTCTACGCGCTCCAGGAGTATGCCGAGGATTGGCATGGCCAGCTTGGGCAGGCTCCGAACCACGCTGGCAACTGGAGCCTCGTTCAGCTCGTCGAGCTTTCCGGTGAGGAGCAGCTGAAGCGCTGGGTGACCGGGCACGTTGAGTAAGCACCCCGCACCCGATCGGGAGCGCCACGATGACTTCTGCGTCATCGAGCGGTGGGAGATCGTTCACGGCTCCAAGGGCAAACCGGTGCAGCACCACCGCACCTACGAACTCGTGATCCCGTCGGGGGACATCCTGCGCACGCGCATCTCTAAGCCGGTCGATAGGACGACGTACTCGGCATCGATGTGGTCCGCGATCCTGCGCGATCAACTCAAAGTCACCAACGACGAGTTCTGGGCCTGCGTGCAGAACAAGGTGCTGCCCGATCGCGGCGGCGCTGTCGCGGCGTCCAACCCCAAGGCACTCCCCCTCCACCTGCTGAACGAGTTGATCGAGCGGGTCGGTATGACACCCGAGGATGCGATCGCGCTCACGCTCGAGGAGGCACTGCAGCGGATGAACGACTATTGGACCGAAGGCGCAGACACCGATGCGCGTCGAGTTCGCCAGAACCAGGCCATCGACGAACTCGCTCAAATCCCGGTCGACCCAGACGCAGCTCGGGCCGAATAGCGCAGTCGCGCGGTTCGAACCTTCCCGGCAACCCACCGGTTATTGCAACCTGAAATCGGCCTCTAGAGCGGTCGCCAGTTCAGCTGCCGGTCGCGCTCGTTCAGAAGCGACCGGGGCCAGGTGGCGATGAACTCCGGTGTCTCCCCTGGCGACCCACCAACGTGCTCCACGAACGAAACTGCGATCGCGTTGTCGACCCGCGCGTCCGCGTTCTCAAATGCGGTTCCTACGAAGTTGAGTAGCTTCGCTGACATTGCAAGATTCCCGGCACCAAACGCACTGGTGGCGAACCTCAGGAGGTCCGGCATGAGCAGATGCATCAGGAGCTCGCCGTCCTGATCCGCGAGATGCTCATCGACGACGGGGCCGACCTCGGGCACCGCCGCCAAGAGCAACTCTAGGAAGTTGCCCTCCGTCACCTGAGCGTCCGTCAT
>JAODAS010000142.1 GCA_025463555.1 Schumannella sp. | reverse complement strand
GTCGCGGTCGACCAGGGTCTGCGCGAAATCCAGTACCGCCGCATCGGGCACGCAGCCGGGGGGACGCTTGTACTCCAGCGCCGCCGGGTTGATCTGGTCGTACTGGATGTCGGCGTCGCGATCGGCGTCGAGCGCGGCTTTGTCGGCGAAGGCCTCGAGACGCACGCCGGAGTCCAGGGCGAGCAGATCGCCCAGGGTGGCCACGGCATCCGGCCGCAATGCCCTGACACGCAGGTCGTCGTCGAAGACGATGCCGTTCGCCACGCCGGGAACGTCGAGAACCTTCCGCCAGAGCGAGACCGTGCCGCTGTTGTCGCCCGCGCTGACGCCGAAATCGAGTCCGCCGAGCCCGAGCCAGAAGGCCACGCCACCCGACTGGCTCGAGAAGTCCTGGATCTTGCCGACCAGCTTCAGGATCGACGCGTCGTCGATGCCGGGCTGCAGCTCACCGCGCACCAGGCCGCTGCTCGACCACGCGCCGGTGTTGTCCGCCAGCACGGTCGCCGACGCGATCCCGTCCTGCTGCGCGAGCCAATCGCGGGCGGGGGTGGGCAGATTCTGCACGCAGCCGCCGAGCGCGGCCGCGAGCAGTACGAGGGGGAGGGCGAGCGCGGCGAGCTTCAGGGAGGGGTTCCCTCGCCTCACGCCAGCACCGCGCTCACGGTGCGGTCGATGGTGCACTGGCCGAGGACCCGGGTTCCGACATAGAGAACCGCCGTCTGGCCGGGGGCGACGCCGTCGAGGGGCTCGCGCAGAGTGATCTGCAACTCCCCCGCCCGAACGGCGGCGATCGCCGGGACCGGATCTCCGTGGGCGCGCACCTGCACGTCGCAGTCGAACGGGGTCTGCGGGTCGGCGGGCGGCATCCCGGCCCAGCTGAAGCGGGAACCCGCGAGCTCGGCGATCGCGAGCGCCTCGCGCGGGCCGACCACGACCTCGTTGGTCTTCGGCCGCACCTCGAGCACGAAACGCGGCTTGCCGTCGTCGCTGGGAAAGCCGATGTTGAGCCCCTTGCGCTGGCCGACGGTGAAAGCGGCCGCACCCTCGTGCGTGCCGATGCGCTCCCCCGTGCGGTCGAGGATCGCGCCCTGCTCTGCGCCGACCCGCTCGGCGAGCCAGCCGCGTGTGTCGCCGTCGGGGATGAAGCAGATGTCGTGGCTGTCCGGCTTCTGCGCGACCGTCAGCCCGCGGGCGGCCGCCTCGGCGCGCACCTCGGCCTTCGAGGGTGTCGCTCCCAGCGGGAACATCGCGTGGGCGAGTTGCTCGGCGGTGAGCACGCCCAGCACGTACGACTGGTCCTTCGCCCAGGCCGCGCTGCGGTGCAACTCGCGGTTGCCCTGCGCGTCCGTCAGGATCGTCGCGTAGTGCCCGGTCGCGACGGCATCGAAGCCGAGCGCCAGCGCCTTCTCCAGGAGGGCGGCGAACTTGATGCGCTCGTTGCACCGCATGCACGGGTTCGGGGTGCGGCCGGCGGCGTACTCCGCCACGAAATCGTCGACCACGTCGGCCTTGAACCGCTCGCTGAAATCCCAGACATAGAACGGGATGCCCAGCAGATTCGCTGCGCGGCGTGCGTCCATCGAATCCTCGATCGTGCAGCACCCGCGAGCGCCCGTGCGCAGCGTGCCCGGATTGCGGCTGAGCGCCAGGTGCACCCCCACCACGTCGTGCCCGGCATCGACGGCGCGCGCGGCGGCGACGGCGCTGTCGACGCCACCGCTCATCGCTGCCAGAACACGCATGTATCTAGGGTAACCGTGGTCTCGATACGCCGCCTTCGGCGACTACTCGACCAGTGCTCACAGAGTGTCGACGGACTTCAGCGTCCGAGGGTCGGCTCGCGCGCCGCGAGCCCCGCCGAGCGGGCCTGCTCCACAAGGGGAGGAAGAGCCGTGAGCAGGGCGTCGATCTGGCCGGACGTCGTATCCGGGCCGAGGGTGAAGCGCAGGGCGCCGCGCGCGCGGGGCTCAGAGAGTCCCATCGCGAGAAGCACGTGCGAGGCCTCGGGAACGCCGGCCTGGCACGCCGACCCGGTCGAGACCGCGAACCCCGCGACATCGAGCAGGTACAGCAACGAGTCGCCTTCGCAGCCGTCGAACGTGAAATGCGCGTTGCCCGGCAGACGGTTCTGCGGATCGCCGCGCAGGGTCGCGCCCGGCACCGAATCCCGGATGCCGTGGATCAGCCGCTCACGAAGCGCCGAGAGATCAGGGTGGGGCAGCGCCGCGGCGACGCCGAACGCGGAAGCTCCCGCCGCATCCTGCGTGCCCGACCGCTGCTGCTGCTGGTTGCCGCCGTGAAACAGGGGCTCGACCTGGATGCCCCGCCGCACCAGCAGAGCGCCGACGCCGACCGGTCCCCCGATCTTGTGCGCCGAGACGCTGAGCGCTGCCGCGCCCGACGCGAAAAAATCGATCGGCACCGAGCCGTAGGCGGCGATGGCATCCAGATGCACCGGGACTCCGAACCGGGAGGCCGCCGCCACGATCTCGCCGACCGGCTGCAGGGTGCCCACCTCGTTGTTGGCCCAGAGTGCCGTGACCAAGGCGACCTCGTCGCCGCCGGTTGCGAGCGCCGCCTCGAGCGCATCGACGCGGATGCGGCCGACGGCGTCGACCTCGATCCAGTCGAGGATCGCGCCCTCGTGCGCGGCCAGCCACTCGACGCTGTCGATCGTGGCGTGGTGCTCGGCCATCGGGACGATGATGCGGGGTCTCGACACGGCGGCTGCGCCGCCTACTCGACCGGCGGGCTTGCCGCCATTGCGGGCCCAGAACAGGCCCTTGATGCCCAGGTTCACCGCCTCGGTACCGCCGCCGGTCAGCACGACCTCCACGGCATCCGCCCCCAACGACGCCGCGATGTGCTCGCGGCCGTCCTCGAGCAGCG
>JAODAS010000088.1 GCA_025463555.1 Schumannella sp. | reverse complement strand
GGTTCTCCGAGCGGTCGGCCGACTCCGACGACGACGCCAAGACCTTCCGGCTGCGGCTGGGTGCGATGCAGGTCGTGGTCAATCTGGGCACCGGCGACTGGCACGCGGGGGCGGGCCGGATGCTGCTCGCGACGTCGCCCAGGGTGCGAGTCAGCGCGGCGGGGGTGGTCCTCCCACCCGACACGGCGGCCGTCCTCCGCACGCCGGATGTCGAAAGTCTCAACATCGGCTGAAGGTTTAGCTGTACATCTTCTCTTCGCCGCCGGAGTGATGTCTGATCGGATCACCGCACTCGTCATTCCATCCGAGACCCCAGGAGGTGTCCGATGACCACTGTGATCGCGCACAAGCCGGTCGTCACGGAAGCCGTGCCCGGCATCCATCGCGTCGAGGTCGACGGCGAGACTGCCGGCTACGTTCTGGAGGCCGGCATCGTGTTCGTCTCCCTGTCCGGCAGCGTCTACAACACCTCGTGCGAAGTGGCCCAATCGCTCGACTTCGACACCGCCGTGCACCGCGTCCTCACCGGGTAGGGCACCCGGCGGTCAATAGAGTGACCGCATGCCTTCCGCCACCGAGCGCAGCAACGCCGCTGCCATCGACCTCTCGAGACGCGACCTGACCCTCGACCTGGCGCGGGTGTTCTGCGTGCTGCTGGTGGTGGTCATCCACCTGCTGTTCGTCGGCGTGAACACCCACGGCCCTTCGGGCATCGCGCTCGAGCGGCCACTGGAGGCGCAGCAGTGGTTCCCGATCGCCACCTGGTTCGGGCAGATCATGCCGCTCTTCTTCGTGGTGGGAGGTTTCGCGTCGATGACCGCGTGGCGCAGCCTGCGCCGGCGTGGCGGCGACGGTGCCGGCTATGTGAAGAGCCGCGTCCTGCGGCTGGCGCAGCCGACGTTCCCGCTGTTCTGCTTCTATGTCGTCGCGATCGGCGCCGGCCTGATCGTGATCGACGCGACGGGCGTACTCAGCTTCGACGTGCTCGACGGCGTATTCGTCGGGGCGGGCTCACCGCTGTGGTTCATCGCCGCGTATGCGCTGTGTCAGGCGCTGGTCCCGTTCCTCGCGCGCATGCACGAGGTCGCTCCGCGGCGCACCGTGCTCGTGCTGTTCATCGGAGTGGTCGCCGTCGACGCGGTGCACTACTCGCTCGGCGCGGCGGGGCTCTGGCTCGGACTGCTGAACCTGCTGTTCGTCTGGCCCCTGGTTCAGCAGATCGGGTTCTGGTACGCCGACGGCTTCTTCGACCGGCCATGGTGGCAACTGGTGCTCATCGCGCTGTTCGGGGTCGGGATGCTGTGGCCGCTGACGGCGTTCGGCCCCTACGACGTCAACATGCTGGTCGACCTGAACCCGCCGACTCTTCCCCTGGTGTTCCTCGGCCTGTCGCAGGCGGCGTTCCTGCGGCTGCTCAAGCGGCCCCTGTCGGCCCTCATGCGCACGCGCGGGGCGCGGGGCGTCGTCTTCCTGGTCGGCACGCGACTGATGACGATCTACCTGTGGCATCTGCCGGTCATCGTCGCCCTGTCGGGCATCGCGATCCTGATTCCGGGCGCGAGTCCCGAACCCGCCAGCCCCGCATGGTGGCTGACCCGGCCCATCGAGTACGTGCTGGTGCTCGGCGTGCTCTTCGCGTTGTCTCTGCTCGTGGGCCGGTGGGAGCAGCCGCGCGAGGTGGGACCGACTCCTTCGCCGGTGATCGTGGCGCTTGCCGCCGTGCTGACGATCCTCGTCCCGGTGCTGCTCATCCCGCTCGGGCTGGACTTCGTGCTGGCGATCGCCGGGGCCGTCACTTTCGGCGTCGCCATACTCATCCTCGGGCGGTGGGGCGTCCGGATGGGTCGCTCGCTGCGCCGGGACGACGTCGGAGCGACCGAACCCGCGCCGACGGTTCCGGCGCCGACGGTGCCGATGACGACGGTGCCGATGTCGTCAGCGCTTCGCCCGCGTCGCTCGTAGGCTGGACGTCGTGAAAGCGACGATCATGACCGGAACCCGTGCCGTCGAGATCCAGGAGCGACCGGATCCCGTCCTTCTGACCCCGCGCGACGTGATCGTCAGAGTCGTCGCGGCGTGCGTGTGCGGCTCGGATCTGTGGGGCTACCGCGACTTCGGCAACGGACGCGAGCGTTCGATGGGTCACGAGATGGTCGGGATCATCGCCCAGGTGGGCGACGACGTCGAGGCGCTGAAGGTCGGCGACTTCGTGATCTCGCCGTTCTCCCTCAGCGACGGCGCGTGCCAGTCCTGTCGGGCCGGTTCGACGTCGGTCTGCGACCATGTCAGCTTCTTCGGCTCGCGCGACCCGGATCATCACTGGATCGACGGCGCGCAGGGCGAGCTGATCCGCATGCCGTTCGGCGAGAGCTCGCTGGTCGTCGTGCCCGGACCCGTCGACGACGCGCTCATCCCGCACCTGCTGGCACTCTCCGACGTGGCATCGACAGGTCACCACGCCGCCGTCTCGGCGTCGGTCGGGCCGGGCGATGTGGTGGTGGTTGTCGGCGACGGAGCAGTCGGACTCTCCGCCGTCCTCGCGGCCTCCCGCCTCGGAGCCTCACGCATCATCGCGATGAGCCGCCACGCCGATCGGCAGGCGCTCGCCCGCGAATTCGGGGCGACCGACATCATCGAGGAACGTGGCGAGAACGCGATCGCTGCCCTGCGGACCCTGCTCGACGGCGACCTGGCGGACGCCGCGCTGGAGTGCGTGGGCACCGCCGAGGCGATGAAGCAGGCCCTCGGCTCGGTGCGCGGAGGCGGACGGGTCGGCTTCGTGGGCGTGCCCGGCGACCGGGTCGAACTGGATGTGAACCAGCTCTTCGCCGGCAACATCACCATCGGCGGCGGCATGGCGCCTGCACGCACTTACATCCCCGAGCTGCTGCCTGCCGTGCTCGACGGAACCATGCAGCCGGGCAAGGTGTTCGACCTGGAGCTGCCGCTGGCCGAGGTGGCCGAGGCCTACCGCGCCATGGATGAGCGGCGCGCCATCAAGGTGCTGTTGCGGCCGTAGCGGTCAGAACCCGCCGAAGTCGCCACCACCGCCGAAGTCGCCGCCGCCGCTGAAGTCGCCGCCGAAGTCGTTGCCGGAGACGTCGCCGCCGGCGACATCGCTTGCGGCGACATCGCTTCCGGCATCCGGCGCGCTGTCGGTGCCGCTGCCGTCTGCACCCGTGCCGTCCGCACCGGTCCCGGCCGCCGCATCCGTCGCCCCGCCGTCCCACGGCAGGAACGCGCTGACCAGTGCCGACCCGATCACGTATCCCGCCACCGTGCCGATCAGCGAGCTCGCGATCATGCCGCCGAACCCCGGTCCCTGATAGGACGGGCCCGAGAAGGACCGCTCGAGGGTGCCGGGCTGGCGCATCTCGGCGCGGGTCGCCGCCCGGGCCAACGTCGCCGGCTCGCTGGAGAGCGGCCGCTCACCGGTACCGGCGCCCTTGCTGAGCTCTTCGTAGATCACGGCGCGCTGCTCGTCCGTCAGTTTGGCGAACGCCTCGGCGTGCACCTGCTCGATCGTCTCGGGCGGCGCGGTGCGCAGCAGGTAGCGATAACGCTCGATCGCGCGCTGATCATCGGTCGGAGCCTGTCGTCCCGGAGCCGCGGGTGCGGCGGCTTCATCCGTTCCGAAAAGGCGTTCCAGGAATCCCATCGGTTGCCTCCGCCGCTCACGCTAAGCGCGGCAACTGTACGAGCGCTGGGGGATGGCTGGGCGCGGCGCCGGAAGCGTCAGACAGTCGGCTGTGCCGAGGCTCCGGGGCTCGAGGTCTGCTCGCCGGGAATCAGGACCCAGGCGATCACATAGAAGATGACCTGGGGTCCTGGGATCAGTATCGACAGGACGGTGACGAGTCGCACGAGCGACACGTTCCATCCGAATCGCTCGGCGATGGCGGCGCACACGCCGCCGATCAGCCGTCCATTGCGGGGGCGACGAAGTTGGGTCATGACTCCATGGTGCGCCCACCGCCGCCGCAGGCCAAGGGGGGTCAACCCCCGGATGTGAGAATCAGCATGCCCCCGAGCACCAGCTCGCGCACCTCGGGCAGGATCTCCGCCGTCAACGCGGCAGCATCGACGTCGAGGATGCTGGCCACGGCTCCGAGGATCGCGCCCAGGCTGAGCTCGCCGTCGCATGCGCCGACCACGGCCGCGAGCGCCGTCCCGACCCGCACCTCGCGCCGGAAGCCGCCGCCCTGCCGCAGGGTGATCACCGTGGGATGCTCGGCGCCCGGCCAGTGGCTGCGCTCCTCGGTGACGTCTCCGGCCACGGAGGGGTGCAACGCGAGCAGCGCGGCGTCGTCGACGGGGGCGATGAGGTCGTGCGCGGCCAGAGCGGCGGACAGATGCACGCCGAGACCCGAGGCTCCCGTGTCCAGGGGCGCGTCGATGCGCTCGACGCGGCGCAGCATCCGGTCGCCGGCCGGCCGACGCAGCAGCAGATAGCCGAAGCCGACCGCGGTGACGGCACGCGCCGCGAAGTCGTCGAGCCATGCGCCGACGAGGGGCTCGTACTCCGGGCTCGCCGGGCGGGTGCCGCCGTCGCGGATCCAGGTCTCGGCGTAGCGGGCGGGATCGAGCGTCTCGCGTTCGATGATCCACGCCTCGAGTCCGCCCTCGTCGGCCCAGCCGAGCGCGCGCTGCAGCCCGTCCTCGGTCGCCCGGTACTCCCAGTTGCCCAGCAGCTGCGCGATCCCGCCGGGCACGAGGTGCTGCGCTGTGGCGCGGACGATGCCGGCCACCAGGTCGTCGCCGACGGCGCCGCCGTCGCGGTACTCGTACTCGGGTACACCGACCCCGCGCGGCGTGATCACGAAGGGCGGATTCGACGCGATGCGATCGAACCGCTCGCCCGAGACTGGGTCGAACAGGCTGCCCAGCCGGAACTCGATGGACGTCACGGCGTTCAGTGCGGCATTCAGCCGGGCCAGGTCGAGCGCGCGCGACGAGATGTCCGTCGCGACGACGCGTCGCGCCTCCCGCGCCAGATGCAGAGCCTGGATGCCGCACCCGGTTCCCAGATCCAGCGCGGTATCGACCGGGCCGGGCAGCAACAGCCCGCTCAGGGTCACCGACGCCCCACCGACCCCGAGCACGTGATCGGTCCGCAGCGCAGCGCCCGTGGCGAGTTCACCGAGGTCGCTGGCGATCCACCACTCCCCCGCGCCCCGGGCATCGAGGAATGCGTACGGCCGCAGGTCGACCAGCGGCCGGATGCGCGATCCGGCGGTATCGACCAGCCCGAGTTCCGCGGCACCTGCGAGACCGAGAGCCGGCAGCGCCCCGGCGACCGCCGCGGGATCGTCGTCGAGTCCCAGCACGAACACGCGTGCGAGCACCGCCGCCGGATCGGTGCTTCCCGCGACGGCGCGGACGGCGGGCACCCGATTGCCTCGCTCGAGAGCCGCATCCGCCGCCGTACCCCAGAAAGCCGTCAGGCGGTCGACGGTGAACCTGGCCGCCTCGAGGTCGGCGCGAAGGGCACGAACGGCGGCGGCATCCACCCCGCCATTCAAGCGGACGAGGCGAGGACCCGGTCACCGTCCAGGGGGTTCTCGATCTCGTCGCGCGGCATGCGGGCCGCGAGAATCGCGACGACCCCGAGCACCACCGGCAGCGCGCCCGCGATGAGGAACGTCCAGCCGTATCCGATGGCGCCGCCGACCGGGCCGGCCACGGCCATCGAGATCGGCATGAACACGAGCGACACGAAGAAGTCGAGGCTCGACACCCGCCCGAGCATCGCCGGAGGAACCCGGCGCTGCAGCAGCGTTCCCCAGATCACCTGGCCGACGGAGTACGAGACCCCCACCACGAACACGGCGAGGACGACCACCCAGTAGGAGGTGGTGAACCCGATGATCGCGAGGGGCAGAGATCCCAGGCTCCAGCCGAGGACCATGATCGTGAGGTAGCGCCGCGGCAGCCGAAGCGAGGCCACCACGAGGGACGACAGCGCGCCGCCCACTCCGAACGCCGCCAGCACCAGCGCGTAGTCGCCCGCGGAGCCGCCCAGCCCGTCGGTGACGACGAACGGCAGCAGCACCTCGATGGGACCCATCACCAGGAACACGAGCACGCTCGCCATGAGCAGCGTGCCGAGCAGCCACGGCGTCCTCACCATGTACCGGAATCCGTCGGCGATGTCGACGAACAACGTGGCGACCGGATGGCGCCCCTGCTCGCCCTCGTCCAGTTGCCGGCGCACCGGGGTCGTCGCCAGCCACACCAGCCCGGCGATCGCGAAGAGCTGCGTGACCCCGACGAGGGCGAACCCCCATGCCGGAGCGGCGACGGCGATGATCAGGCCGGCGATCGCGGGACCCGCCGCCTGCATGATCGTCGGCCGCAGCATCCCCTCGACACCGTTCGCGGCGAGCAGGTCGTCGGCGGGCAGGATCGATGGCAGCAGTGCCGAGTACGCGGGATAGAAGAATCCGTCGGCCAGGCCGAGCACCACGGCCACCACGACGAGGTGCCACAGCTCGATGCTCCCCGTGAGCGACAGCACGGCGGCCGCGCCGATCGCCACCGCCTTGGTGCTCTCGATCGTGATGAGGATGAACTTCTGCGGCACGCGGTCGGCGATCGCCCCGCCGATCAGCGTCGCCACGATCAGCCCGATCGCATTCGCGGTGGCGACGAACGACAACTGGATGGGGCCGCCGCCGAGCGCCTTGACCTCGAACACCAGCGACACCAGCCAGACGCCGGCGCCGAACAGTGACATGACCAGCGCGAACGCCAGAATGCGGTACTGGGCGTGCGCGAACGGCCTGGCTGCGCGCGGCAGCCGGCGACGGGGTGGAGCTTCGGTCATTCGTTCAACATTCAGCCGTTCAACACTCAGCCGTTCAACGCTCAGCCGTTCAACACGGAGAGGATGTTGCCGGCCGGGTCCGTGAACCACGCGATGTCGGGCCCGAAGCCCGCAGCCTTGCCGCGCGCGATGCCCTTATCGTCCTGATGGGCGCCCTCGTAGCGCTCGAGAACCACTCCGGCGGCGACGAGCTCATCGACGGCCGCATCGATGTCGGCGACCTCGAAGTTGAGAATCGTGAACGTCGCGGGCTTGTGGTCGTCTTTCGGGTACACGAACACGCGAGTGGTTCCGCCGAGCTGCAGCTCCAGACCCATGCCTGTGTCGACCACGGGAAGGCCGAGTTTGTCGCGATAGAACGCGAGCGCGGCGGCTTGGTCGTCGACCGAGAATCCGCTGAAAGCGCCGGTGGTTGTAAGCATGTTTTCTCCTCGTTCATGTGTACACTGTCCACAATGCCACACGCGTCCAGCGCCGTCCAGCAGCGCACCACCTATCGTCACGGGGACCTCCGACAGGCGCTCCTCGAGGCGGGTGTGGCCATGGCCCGCGAAGGCGGCCCGGACGCAGTGGTGCTCCGCGAAGCGACGCGGCGAGCGGGCGTGTCACCGAACGCCGCCTACCGCCACTTCTCCGATCGTGAAGCGCTGGTCGCGGCCGTCAGCGACGCCGCCTCGAGCGCATCGGCTGCCGTCATCGAGGCCGAGTGGGATGCGGTGCCGCCCGGTGATGCCGCACAGACCGCTCACGCGCACCTGCGGGCCGTCGGCCGGGGCTACCTGCGGTTCGCCCGCGACGAACCCGGATTGTTCCGAGCCGCGTACACCGTTCCGTCGAACCTGGAGCAGGCCTTCAGCCCCGACAAGGCCGGACCCGGCGGACGCACCCCGTTCCAATTGCTCGGCGTCGCCCTGGATGAACTCGTCGCCGCCGGCCTCATGCCCGCGGAACGGCGTCCCGGCGCCGAACTGATCGCGTGGTCGTCCGTGCACGGGCTCGCCATGCTGGTGCTCGAGGGTCCGCTCCGCGACCTCGACGAGCAGACTCTGCAGCACGCCGGTTCGGCGCTCATCGACATGGTCGACCGGGGACTCTAGAGCGCCGCATCCGGCCGCCGACCGTGCACGTTGCGGTCGAGCGTGCATGTTCTAGCGTGCTCTTTGGGCACCAAACGTGCACGCTCGCGAAGAATAAACTGGGTCCCAGCATGAAACCGCTGACCGAAGCAGACATCCGGGGTGCCCTGGTGAACGCCCCGCCGCATGAGGCCGACCGGATGCCGATGCCGGGCCTGCACGAAGTGGTGTGGGCCGACCGGGAGTACCTCGGATGGCGAGACCCGGGTTCTCCGCAGCGCGGATACCTGGTCGCGTGGCGCGAGGGCAACCCGGTGTGCATCGTGCTGCGGGCCTCCGGCACGCGGCTGCAGGCCGGGTCGGCGATCTGCTCCCTGTGCAACACACCGCAGCCGGCGAACCAGGTGACGATGTTCTCGGCGGTCCGCGCCGGCGAGGCGGGCAAGCGCGGCGATTCGGTGGGGACCTACATCTGCGCGGACCTGGCCTGCTCGCTGCTCATCCGGATCGCTCCCCCGCAATTCGAGATGCAGCCCTCGCCCGATGAGGTGGTGGCGTCGCGCGCCGCCCGCCTCGAGGCGCGGCTGCAGGCGTTCACCGAGCGGGTGCTGCAGGCGGCCTAGTCGCAGATGGCGGGCAGCGCCTCGAGCGCCTCGCGCACCGTCGCGAACCGGCCGAGCACACGACCCTCGCCGTTGCGTACCGCGAATCCGCGCGCCTCTGCGCTCACGATCGCGCGCACCCGGTCGGTGTGATCATCGAGGACCGTCCAGGTCGCGATTCCGACCTTGCGCACGACCCCCGCTGCCGTCGTTGCCATGGACCGAGGCTAAACCCCCCGATCGGGGGAGTCCACCGCGCCAGCAAATGCTCAGGCTGCCGAGCTGACCCTACGCACCTCGTCGATGAGGCCGGGCAGCACCTTCTTCATGTAGCGGGCGAAGAACACCCTGACGAGGGCGCGGACGATCCATCCGCGCTTCGGCTGCGCGTGATAGGTGTACCTCCAGCGGATCCGGGTGCCCTCGACCGCCGCGTCGAAGTCCCACTCCGCGTCGGCGAACGCGACGAGGCTGCCGAAGAACCCGGTGAAATCGGTGAGCTGATAGGCGAAGCTGCGCGGAGCATCCACCACCTTCACCCGCTCGATCACGGTGCTGCCGTCCGAGAGCGTGAGCTTGCGGGTCTGACCGACCGCGTCCCAGCCGCCGGTCTGATCGTCGACCCGGACGATCGCGGGAATCGGACCGAACCGGGGATAGAACCGCGTCGGGTCGCTGGGCGTGAGAATCGCGAAGGTGCGATCGGGTTTCGCGGGGGCGAACCCCTCGACTTTCGCTGAAGAGGCCATGAGGAGGGTTCGGAGCGGTCCGCGCGGCGGGCTGCTAGTCGAACTTCTCGAGCAGGTGGAACGGGATGGCCAGCGAGACGGCGACCGCGATCAGCCCGCCGCCGAACAGGAAGTACTGCCAGAAGCCGGGGTCGGCCGCGAATGCGTAGCCGAACATCAGGAAGGACCCGACGAAGAATGCCAGGGCGACGAGGAACGCGAAGACCTTCATGCCGCCAGCCTAGCGGCGGCTCGGGGTCGCGCATGAGAGGGCGGCTTGACACCGCGCGACGGCCTGTGTAACTTGATGGTTATCAAACCAGGAGGTTATGAAATGACGGCGACGGACGAGCTGACCACCGTCTTCTCGGCGCTGGCAGACCCGACCCGGCGCAGCATCCTGATGCGGCTGATGCAGGGGGACGCCAGCGTCGCCGAACTGGCGGAGCCGTTCGCGATGAGTCAGCCCGCCGTCAGCAAGCACCTCAAGGTGCTCGAGGGCGCCGGTCTCATCTCACGCCGCAGCGTCAGCACCTCCCGGTACAGCCACCTCGAGGCCAAGCCCCTGAAGGAGGCGAACGAGTGGATGCAGAAGTACAAGGACTTCTGGAACGAGAGCTTCGACCGCCTGGATGAGGCGCTCGCGGAGTACATGGCACAACAGAACGACGACAACGAGAATGAGGAAGAGAAATGACCGACACCACCATCCCTGAGATCCCGCAGGCGCTCGATACCGACGTCTTCATCACCCGCGCGTTCAACGCGCCGCGGAGTGTGGTCTGGAAGTTCTTCACCGAGCCCGAGTACATGGCCCGCTGGTTCGGGCCCTCGACCGTGCACGTTCCTGTCGACTCGGTGAAGGTGCAGTTGCACCCCGGCGGATCATGGGACATGGACATGGTCGACAACGCGACCGATGAGCACTACCCGATCCGCGCCAAGCTCACCGTGGTGATCCCGCCCGAGTACCTCGAGGGCGTCGAGAGCACGGGCGCCGACACGATGACGCCCGACGGCACATCGATCACGCTGCGCATCTGGCTGCACGACCACGGTGACAAGACCCGCATGACGCTGCACCAGGGCCCGTTCACTCCGGAGTTCCGCGACATGACCGCGGACGGCTGGAACGAATCGTTCACCAAGATCGACACGATCCTCGCGGACGGCGTCTGATGGCGACCGGCACTCTCGCGACCGAGTTCGTGACCTCATCCGACGGCACCCGCATCGCCTTCTCACGCGAGGGCAGCGGTCCGGTGCTTGTGCTGGTCGACGGTGCCATGTGCTACCGCGCCTTCGGCCCGTCGAAGCCGTTCACCGACGAGCTGAAGGGCGACTTCACCGTGGTCAGCTACGACCGTCGCGGGCGTGGAGAGAGCGGCGACTCGTCGGTCTATGACGCGACGCTCGAGATCGACGACCTGAAGGCGGTGCTGGATGCCGTGGGCGGCTCCCCCTATGTGCTGGGGTTCTCGTCGGGCGCCGGCCTGGCCTATCGCGCGGCTGCCGCGGGCGTGGCGATGAAGAAGCTCGTCGGCTACGAATCGCCGTGGGTCGGTCCTCGCGGCGGACGCGACTACGTGAAGGACCTCGACGCGCTGAACGCCGCCGGACGCGGCGACAAGATGATCGACTACTTCATGGTCAAGATGATCGGGGCGCCGTTCTTCATGCCGGTGATGTTCCGGTTGATGAGGTCGACCTGGACGAAGCTGAAAGCCGTCGGCAGCACCATCCGGTACGACGCCCGCGTGATGGGTGGCGATTTCCAGGTGCCGGTCGCCGAGCTGGCCGCGGTGAAGGTGCCGACGCTCGTGGCGTGGGGCAGCAAGGCGGCGAAGGAGATGGTGGCGGGCAACGAGAAGGTGGCCGCATCCATCCCCGGATCTCAGACCCGCGTGCTCGAGGGCCAGACCCACAACGTGAGCCCGGCCGCCCTTGCACCCGTGCTGAGAGAATTCTTTGCATGAGCACCTTCACCACCACCTTGATGCAGTCGGGCAACAACGTCGGCATCGAGATCCCGGATGAGGTGGTCGCCGAACTGGGCGGCAAACGGGTGCCGGTGCTCGTCACGATCGATGGCGGGTACACGTATCGCAACACCACGGCGGTGATGAACGGCAAGAGCCTCGTCGGGGTCAGCGCGGAGCATCGGGCCGCGTCGGGCGTGGCGGGAGGCCAGGTCGTCGAGATCACCATGGTGCGCGACGACGGGCCACGCGAGGTCGAGGTGCCTTCCGCCCTCGCCGCTGCGCTCGACGCCGACCCGGTCGCCGCGGCCGCGTGGCAGAAGCTCGCCTACAGCCACCGCAAAGCGCACGCCCGCGCGATCTCCGAGGCGAAGGGCGACGACACGCGCGACCGCCGCGTGGCCAAGGCGCTGGCTCTGCTGCGCGGAGAAGCCTGACCGGCTCGCCGGCCCCTCTGAAAGCCGCCTGCCAGTTGCCGAAGAGCACCCTGGCGGGAGGCGTCTTCTCAGGGTGACACTCGTAACGTCGAGGCGGTGACCTCTGCCCAGCCTTCCCGTCTCACGGGACTCGACGGACTCCGCGGCCTCGCGGCGTTCGCGGTGGTGCTGTATCACGGCAGCAAGATCGCGTTCCCGGCGCTCGACGGCACCGGATCGGGAGTGTTCCGGGCGCTGAGCGAATCCCCCGTCAAGCTGGCATTCGCCGGGACGGAGGCGGTGCTGGTCTTCTTCGCGCTCAGCGGGCTGGTGGTCGCGCTTCCCGCGCTGCGACCGGGGTTCTCGTGGCCCGCCTACTTCGGCTCGCGCCTGCTGCGGCTGTACCTGCCCGTGTGGGCGGCGCTGCTGTTCGCGACGGTCCTCATCCTGCTCGTCCCGCGCGGCGCGGACGGTGTGACCGCGGGCAGCTGGCTGCAGACCGCCAATGCGGCCACCGTCACACCGGGGACGCTGGCGGGCGAGGCGAGCCTGATGCAGCGCAGCTACGACATCGACAACGTGCTGTGGTCGCTGCGCTGGGAGGTCATCTTCTCGGTGTGCCTTCCGCTGTTCGTTCTCGTCGCCGGGGCGTTGCGGCGGGCCGGCATGCTCGTCGTGCCGCTCTGCGTCGGACTCAGCCTGGCGGGGCGCCTGCTCGGGGTCGAAGCCCTGGTGTACCTGCCCGTGTTCCTGGCCGGCACCGTGCTGGCGACGCGCATCGGCGACCTGCAGGCCTGGGGGGCGCGGCGCTCCCGCTGGTTCTGGATCGCGGCGGCCGGTGCCTCGGCGACCCTGCTGATCTGCGGCTGGCTGGCGCGGCCGCTCGCCCCGGCGGGCACCGAGGCGGGACTGACGCTGTGGGGCCTCGCGGCAGCCGGTGCGGTCGGGCTCGTCGCGACGGCGGTCGGATCCGCCGGAGCCGCGCGCATGCTCTCGAGGCGTGTGCCGAGGTGGCTCGGCCGGGTGTCGTTCAGCCTCTACCTGGTGCACGTCCCCGTGCTGGCGACGCTCGCGTTCGCGTGGGGTGAGAGCGCGTGGCCCTGGGTGCTGCTGGCCGGGATCCCCCTGAGCCTCGTCACCGCTGAGCTGTTCACGAGGCTCGTAGAACGGCCCTCGCACCGGCTCGCACACGCTGTACGACAGAGACTCTCTGCCGGCGCCGCGCAGCGGTATGCAGTTCGCGAGCCCACGCTTCAGTGACCGCCTCGTCGGAGTAGCGCTCGGCGGTGCGTCGAGCCGCGCGCCGGCGTTCGTCGAGTTGCTCCTCCGGTTCGGTCATGAGGGTGCGGATCGCCTCCGCGAGCGCCTCACGATTCCCCGACGGGACCAGGATGCCGTTGACGCCGTCCAGCAGATCGCTCGGACCGTAGGGGACGTCGTAGGCGATCGGGATGCACCCGGCGGCCAGGGCCTCGACGAGAACGAGCGGGAATCCTTCGGAGCTGCCCGTGGACAGCACGAAGGAGGCGCTCCCCAGCTGAGCGCGTGCGTCGGGGAGGTGACCGTGCAACTGCACGCCGTGCAGCCCCTCGGCGAGCGTCTCGAGCCGCTCCCGCAACTCCCCGTCGCCGTAGACGTCGAGGATCGCGGCGGCGTCGTATGCCGCCTGCATCGCATGATCGACGCGCTTGCGAGCCGTCAGGGACGCCAGCACCACGCCGCGCCGAGGATCACGTTCTCCCGCCACCGGCAGGTCGAACCGGGCAGCGTTGGGGATGACCGTGAGGTGCCCGACCGGACCGGCCATCTCCCGCACGTCGCTGCGCTGGCGCTGCGTCAGCAGCACGATGATCTCGAAGCCGTCGAGCTGCTCGAACACCTCGCGGCGGGACTCGCGCAGCCCACCCCTGCCGAGGTGGGAGTTGTGCACCACGTGCGCACGCGTCACATGAGCGCGACGGTAGGTGAGCATGAAACTGGCGATCGTCTTGCTGTCGACGATCATGAACGACGGCTGCTTGTCGGTGAGCCGGTCGAGCCACGCCGCATACAGATGATGGATCCGCCCCCAGGACCGGACGGGGCGACCGCGCTCATCGCACAGCACGACGGACCGGCCGCCGAGGGTGCCGCGCACGCGCGTGTCGCGGCGATCGGTGAGGACGAGCGTGCCGTCGGCCCGCAGGTGGTCGACCTGCAGCACGGTGCCGTCGTCCGCCTGGCGGATGCGCACGAGGTCGCCGTCCGCCGCGAGGTCGCTCTCGAGCGGGGTGAAGGTGTCGCGGTCCAGCCGCAGGGTGCCACCGGGCAGCGGGTTCTCGCGCAGCCACTGGTACAGGTTGAGCAGGCGCATCCCGTCGATCAGTTCTCCGCGCTCGCGTAGCGCCGCCTCCTTCTCCGGATAGTCGGCACGTGTGTCGAAGGTCAGGATGTCGACGGGGACGCCGCCGAGGCGCACGAAGGCGCGCGAGCGCTGCAGCAGCGCCGTCGTCATCCCGCCGTACTGATCGGGGATGCTCCAGGTCACCGCGAAGTGGCGCCCAGGGGGAAGCTGTCTCACCCTTCGACGCTAAGCAGGCAAGCCTGGGAAAACAGGGGGCTTGCGCGGGTGTCCTCTGAGAGTCCTCTCGGACCCGGCTTCTAGCCCTTGGTCAGCCGCCAGCGCCAGACGATGCCCTGACCGCTGTCCTTCACTTCGCCCTCATTGATGAATCCGAGGCGGTCGAGCACCTTGGTGGAGGGGTTCTCGTTCGGGAGGGTGTGCGCGATGACGGCGTTGACTTCTCCCGTGCCGAATGCCTTCGCCACCAGAGCGGCGGCAGCCCCCGTGCCGTAGTGCTTGCGCCGGAATCCGGGAGCGATCTCGTAGCCGATCTCGACCGCGCCGTGCCGGGGACGGCCGACGAAGCCGCCGGAGCCGACCAGCAGACCGTTGACGAGGAAGAAGTGCATCCACCACTCCGACTCCTGGGGGTGGGTCGTGAGGCGATCGATGGTGAAGCCGAGGGCTTCAGGGAATTCCGGCCAGCCGCTCGGCGCCGGCGAACCCATGCGTCGCGCGAACCCGGGGCGGTCCGTCGCCAGCACCGTCAGGTCGTCGGCGGATGCGGGGATCACCTCCACGGCGGGGATCGGGCGTGCCACTGCTCCGGTCGCATCCGTCACGGGAGTCCTTTCCAGGATTTCGGCCCGCGCGTTCCCGCGGGATAGGTGTCGAGTCGTACCGCGTCGCGACGCCACGCGGAGAGCACCGGTGTCACGATGCGCCAGCACTCCTCTGCGATGTCGCCCCGCACCGAGAGGGTGGGGTCGCCTTCGCAGAGCTCGGCGAGCACCTCGCCGTACGCGCTGAGCTCACTGGGCCCGAACTCGGCGTGCAGGACGTCGTGCTCGAGGTCGAAGGGGTCGTCGCGCCCGTTGGTCACCAGGTCGACGTCCAGCGTCGCAGGGCGGATTCCGATGCGCACCTGCCCCTGCTCGGTCGGACCGGTGAACCCGGTCGGCAGATGCGGCACCTCGCGCAGGTTGAACAGCACATCCTGCCGTGGTTCGGCGATGGCCTTGCCGGAGCGCAGCACGAACGGGACACCCGCCCAGCGCCAGGTGTCGATCGCGACCGTGAGTTCGGCGAGCGTCTCGGTGCGCCGGGACGGGACCACGCCCGGCTCGGCGGTGTAGGCGGCGAGCTTGCGTCGGCCGATCGTGCCGGCCGTGTAGCGCGCGCGGCGACTGGCGGTGCCGTCCTTCTTCCACGGGCGGGTGGCGCGCAGCACCTGGGCCATCGCGCCGCGCAGGTCCTCCGAGCCGACGCTCGATGGCGGCTCCATCGCCGACAGGGCGAGCACCAGCAGCAGGTGACTCTGGATCATGTCGACGAGCGCACCCGCATGGTCGTAGTACCCGGCGCGGCCCTCGAGGGCGAGATCCTCTTCGATGACGATCTCGACGCTCTCGACGTTCTCGGCCGAGAGCAGCGGTTCGAACAGCCGATTCGCGAACCGCAGCCCGATGAGGTTCAGCACCGTCGACTTGCCCAGGAAATGGTCGACACGGAAGATCTGCTCCTCCGGGACCATCATCTCCAGCGTGCGGTTCAGCGACTTGGCCGACTTCGCGTCGGAGCCGAACGGCTTCTCGAGTGCGAGCACGACGCCCGGCGGCAGCTTGAGGCTGGACAGCGCCGTGCACGCCTGAAGCGCGATCGCGGGTGGGAGGGCGAAGTACAGGGCTGTGCGGCCTCTGGCCGTCGCGAGCACCCGTTCCAGGTCGTCGGCGCTGGTCGCGTCCGCCTGCAGGTAGAACGACTCCCGAGCGACACGATCGCCGAGGTCCGAAGGGGAGTCGCTGAATGCGGTCGTCACCCGCTTACGCCAGGCGGCATCCGTCATCGGACCGCGGTCCACTCCGATCAACTGGATCCGGCGGCCGCGGGACGACGCGAGCAGTGACGCGAGACCCGGAAGCAGCAGCCGCGAGGTCAGGTCGCCGCCCGCGCCGAGAACCACGAGGGTCTCGATGTGCGCTGCGGGCATGAGGTGAGGCTACCGCGCAGACCGGGCGGGTGACCGTCATCGAAAGCGTGTGGGTTTACCGCGTTTGCAGGCAGGATGGGCGCGCCAGGTGAGCCTGTGCGTCCCCTGGCAGGGGTAGACCGGTCGTGCGAATCGGGCGTAGCTTCGAGAGCAGACGAGCTGCAACCGGGGGGTGAACAGCCGTGGAAGAGACCATCTCGACCGACGTGAATGCCGCGGGGCCGCAGACCGCGCGTCTGTTGCGTCTCGCGCTCGTGGTCCTCGCTGCGGTGCTGGGGCTCCTGGTCCTGAGCATGATGTTCGGTTCGTCGTCGGCACGCGCGGATGACGGGGGCGACTCCCCCGATCCGCTCGGTACCGCGGTCGGCGGCCTGGTCTCCCAGGTCACCGAGCCCGTCGAAGCCACCGTCACCGCGGTGAGCCACACCGCGGCCACGACACCGGCAACAGCACCCCTCGTCCACACCGTCACCCCGGTCGCCTCGGCCGCGTCGATCGCGAGCCCGGTCGCCGCTCTCGCCGATGCGACCGATGTCACGATCACGAAGATCTTCGGCGGTACGCCCCTCGGCACGCCGCTCGGAACTGCTCCGGTCCGCTCCCTGCTCGACCCGGTCGTCGCGCTGATCGACGGCACGATCGCCATCGCTGGCGACACGGCTGGAGCCGTGGTTCCTATCGTCGTCCAGCCCGCCGTCGCCGCAGAGAGAGCTGCTGTGCAGGCGGTGCCAGCCGTGACATCCGCCCTCGTATCGGGTGCGGCCGACGGCGCACTCGCGCTGCGAGACCGCCTCGGCGGTCCCGGAACGAGCGGTTCGACCGGGGCAAGCCCATTGGGCAGCGGCCTGCTCGGCGCCATCGCCGGCGCCGGATTCTTCGTGTCGCTGGCGGTCAGCCGCCGGACTCTGGCGGCCCGGGCGATGCCCGGCTCGCCGATCTACGCGACCGACTCCTCGCCTGACTGAGGCGTGATCCGCCGTCCCCT
>JAODAS010000050.1 GCA_025463555.1 Schumannella sp. | reverse complement strand
CTGGCGGACTCATGAGCGCGATGTTCCGCTCGTTCGCCGTCGCGAACTACCGGCTGTGGTTCGGCGGCGCGATCGTCTCGAACGTGGGCACCTGGATGCAGCGCATCGCCCAGGACTGGATGGTGCTGACCCAGCTCACGGATGACGACGCGACGGCCGTCGGCATCACCATGGCTCTGCAGTTCGGGCCGCAGCTCGCCCTGCTCCCCCTCACGGGACTGGCGGCCGATCGCATCGACAGGCGCAAGCTGCTGATGATCACGCAGGCCTCGATGGCGGCGCTCGGGTTCGGGCTCGCCGCGATCGCCCTGACCGGAGTCGCGACGCTCTGGATGGTCTACGCCTTCGCCCTCGCCCTCGGGATCGCGGCCGCGTTCGACGCGCCGGTGCGGCAGGCGTTCGTCAGCGAGCTCGTACCGACGAAGTACCTCAGCAACGCTGTCGCCCTGAACTCCGCGTCGTTCAACGCCGCGCGTCTCGTCGGCCCGGCCGTGGCCGGCCTGCTCGTCGCCGCGGTGGGAGTCGGCTGGGTGTTCATGATCAACGCCGTCAGCTTCGGAGCGGTGCTCGCCTCGCTCGCACTGCTGCGCTCCGACGAGTTCACGACGTTCAAGCGGCCTCCACGGGAGCGTGGGCAGTTCCTCGACGGCCTGCGTTACGTGCGTGCCCGGCCCGACATCGTGCTGGTGCTGACGATGATCGCGATCCTCGGCACCATCGGCTTCAACTTCCCGATCTTCATCTCGGCGATGGCCCGCATCCAGTTCCACGAGGAGGCGGGCGAGTTCGGCGTGCTCTCGTCGGTCATCGCCATCGGATCGGTGACCGGTGCGCTCATGACCGCCCGGCGCGAGCGCCCGCGGCTGCGCACGATCACGCTCTCCGCCGCCGGCTTCGGCGCGAGCCTCGCCGCCGCCGCCCTCATGCCGAACACCTTCACGTTCGGAATCGCCCTTGTGCTCGTCGGGTTCGCCGGCCTCACGATGATGACGACCGCCAACGGCTACGTGCAGACCACCACGGCGCCGGGGATGCGCGGCCGCGTGATGGCGCTCTACATCGCGATCTTCATGGGCGGGACGACGTTCGGGGCTCCGCTGCTGGGATGGGTGGCCGACACCGCCGGGCCGCGCTGGTCGCTGGGTGTCGGGGCGGCATCCGGATTCGTGGCCGCCGGTATCGCCGCCGTGTACTGGGTCCGCACCCGGCAGGTGCGCCTCGCCTGGGACGGCGAGCGCCGCTGGCCGATCGCGCTGCGCTACGGCGAGGGTTCCGAGGCCGACCGCGAACTCGCGACCACCGAGATCGCCGTGGTCGAGACGCAGACCCAGCGGTGATCGAGTGCCGGCGGAGCCGGTGTATCGAGATCACGCACCGCGACGCCGTGGTTTCGATACGCGCCTTCGGCGCTACTCAACCACCGGGGATCACGCACCGCGCGACGCCGTGGTTTCGATACGCGCCTTCGGCGCTACTCAACCACCGGGGTCACGCCTCGCGCGTGATCTCGACCGTCACGAACAGTTTCGAGCCGAAGGGGCCTGCGTACACGCCGCGCAACGGGGACACGTCGTTGTAGTCGCGGCCGCGGCCGACGGTCACGTGCCGGTCTCCGATGTCGATCAGGTTGGTGGGGTCGAATCCGCGCCAGTCGCCGCAGAACCACTCCACCCAGGCGTGCGATTCGCCGGCGATGGTCTCGCCGATCGCCGCATCCGGCCGGGGATGCAGGTAGCCGCTGACGTAACGCGCCGGGATGCCGACCGACCGCAGCGCGCCGAGGGCGAGATGGGTGATGTCCTGGCAGACCCCGCGTTTCTGCTCCCACGCTTCGGCGGCGGTGGTGTGCACGCCGGTGACGCCCGACATGTACTCGATGCGGTCGCCGATCGCCTGGCTGATCTGCAGGGCCGCGTCGCACGGGGTGGCCGCCGTCGCCACGATGTCGCGCGCGATCTGGGTCACCTCGGCGGGCGGGGCGGTGCGCGGGGTCTGCTCGAGCTGCTCGACGTACTCCGTCTTGCTCTCGATCTCGTCGGCGAGAGTGTCCCAGGTGAGGCGATGCTCCGGATGCTCACGCTGACGCACCTCGACGAGGCTGGTCGCCGTCAGTGACAGCTCGCTGTGCGGGGTGATGATCTCGAACGACGACACCCGCGTGCCCCAGTAGTCGACGTAGCTGTGGCTCGACGAGATCGGGAGGATCTCGATGTTCGAGTACAGCACCAGCTGACCTTCGGAGCTGACCGGGAGCATGCGCGCCTCGTTGTACGACGCGGTGACCTCACCGTTGTAGTGAAAACCGGTGATGTGCTTGATGCGCAGGCGGTTCATGTGCTGTCACCGACCCAGCTCGCCACGTCGTTCGTGGGGAAGTAGCGCTGACGGATCGCCTCGCTCGCGGCGCTTGTCGCCGCCTGCACGTTGTCCATGTGGGCAGGCAGGTCGTCGATGATGTCGGCGATGGGCCGGTATTCCAGCTCGCTGCGGATCTGCCCGAGCAGCCGCAGCGCGTTGTCGCCCACGCCGACCCGGTCGCTGGGCGGCGCGATGTCGCGCATCATCTGCTCGGCGCGGGTGACCGAGAAGATGATGCTGCGCGGGAACAGCCGGTCGAGAAGAAGGAACTCGGCCGCATTGCGGGCGCTCGGCACGCCGCGATAGGTGCGCAGGTACGCCTCGTATGCGCCCACCGAGCGCAGGATGGTGGTCCAGCTGGGGCCGCTGGCCTCCGTCAGCGAGCGCGTCGCCAGCAGTCGCGCGGTCATGTCGGCGCGTTCGATGCTGCGCCCCAGGGTGAAGAAGCTCCACGCCTCGTCGCGGCTCGACGCCGATTCGAGGATCCCGACCGCGAGCGCCGACCGCTCCCGCACCCAGGCGAAGAACTCGTGCACCTTGTCGCTGGCGACCTTGCGCGGCATCCGGGCGCGGGTCGTGTTGAGCACCTCCCACAGCTCGGTGCTGACGACCTCTCGCGCGCGGCGGGCGTTCTCACGCGCCGCGTTCAGCGAGTAGGCGATGGATGCCGGCTGGTTGCGGTCCACCGCCAGGATCGCGAGCACGTCGCTGCGCGCCACCTCGGCGTCATCGGCGACCTCGGTGCCCATCACGCTCAGCAGCGCGCGGCAAGCCAGGTTCTCTTCGATCCACGGGTCCTCGAGCAGCAGCTGCAGGTGCACATCGAGGATGCGCGCGGTGCCGTCGCTGCGCTCGATGTACCGCCCGATCCAGAACAGGCTCTCGGCGATGCGGCTCAGCATGTCGACTCCGGTGGTTGAGTAGCGCCGGAGGCGCGTATCGAAACCACGTCCTCGCCGGGGTGGTTTCGATACGCCGCTGCGCGGCTACTCAACCACCGTTGCTGCTCCTGCTGCTGCTGCTCCTGCTGATCGCGGCGCGGCGCATCCTGCGGGTTGTGGTCCTGCAGGTGGGACTCGGCGCTGATGATGGGGATCGACGAGGTCACCGCGGCCTGATCGGCGACCAGCCCCTGCATGTCGTGGTTCGCGGTGCGGATCGGCTCGTGCCCGACGACCCAGGTGTCTTTCGAGCCCCCACCCTGCGAGCTGTTGACGACGAGCTGGCCGGCCGGGAGCGCGACGCGCGTCAGACCGCCCGGCAGCACCCAGACATCCGTGCCGTCGTTGACGGCGAACGGCCGCAGGTCGGCGTGACGGGGACGCATCCCGTCCTCCACCAGGGTCGGGATCGTCGACAACTGCACCACGGGCTGGGCGATCCACCCGCGCGGGTCCGCCCGCAGCCGCGCCGCCAGCTCATCGAGCTGCGCCTTCGAAGCGTCGGGGCCGACGACCAGACCCTTTCCGCCCGAGCCGTCGACCGGCTTGACCACCAGCTCGTCCAGCCGGTCGAGCACCTCCTCGAGAGCACCCGGCTCTTCCAGACGCCAGGTGTCGACGTTGGCGATGATCGGCTCTTCAGAGAGGTAGTACCGGATCAGGTCGGGCATGTAGGTGTAGACGAGCTTGTCGTCGGCGACACCGTTGCCGACTGCGTTCGCGATCGTGACATTGCCCAGCCGGGCCGCGAGCATCAGCCCCGGCGAACCCAGCATCGAGTCGGCGCGGAACTGCAGCGGATCGAGGAACTCGTCGTCGACCCGCCGGTAGATCACGTCGACCCGGGTCGGCCCTGCCGTGGTGCGCATGAAGACGCGGCCGCCCGAGCAGAAGAGGTCGCGCCCCTCGACGAGCTCGACTCCCATCAGGCGCGCGAGCAGCGTGTGCTCGTAGTACGCCGAGTTGTAGACGCCGGGTGTCAGCACGACGACGGTCGGGTCTTCGACGCCATCGGGGGCGGATGCGCGCAGCGACTGCAGCAGACGTTGCGGGTAATCCCCTACCGGGCGGACGCGCATCGACACGAACAGCTCGGGCAGGGTCTGCGCCATGACCCTGCGGTTCGAGATGACATAGCTGACACCGGACGGCACGCGCACGTTGTCTTCGAGCACCCGCCACGAGCCCTGCTCGTCCCGGATCAGGTCGATGCCGGAGACGTGGATCCGCACCCCGTTCGCGGTCACGATGCCGGCGGCCTGCCGATGGAAATGGCTCGACGAGCTGATGAGCCGTGCCGGGATGACGCCGTCGATGACGGCGCGCTGCTCGCCGTACACATCGGCGAGGAACTTCTCCAGCGCACGGACGCGCTGCTTCACGCCCGATTCGACCGTGACCCACTCGGCCTGTTCGATGACGCGCGGCACCGCATCCAGAGGGAACGGCCGCTCTTCACCGGCGAAGTCGAACGTGACGCCCTGCGCCAGGTAGCTGGATGCGAGGGCGTCGGTGCGGCCCCGCAGCTCTTCTTTGCTCATCTTGGCGAGCGCCGCGTGGATGTCCCGGTACGCCTCGCGGGCGTGCGCGTCGTCGGCGTGCGACGGGTCGGCGAACATCTCGTCGAACGGAGGCTTCCCGCGCCGGGTGACGGCAGCGGCGCCGTAGCCCTCGAACAGGTCCGCCATGTGCAGAGCCTAGTTCTGCTGTGTTGCGGTGTTGTTACCGGCGGCTACCTGGTGGACTCGCGCACCACCAGCTCGGGCTGGAACACGACCTGGCGCGGGGCGAGCTCCGGGTCGGCCGCCTCCTCCAGCAGGATGCCGACCGCGGTCTCGCCGATCAACTGGCTCGGCTGCCGGATGGACGACAGCGGCACCACGGCGGCGGCCGCGAAGTCGATGTCGTCGAATCCGATGAGCAGGATGTCGCCCGGCACCAGCAGGGAGCCGTTCATCACGAGGGCCTGCAGCAGCCCCATCGCGACGAGGTCGTTCGCGGCGAACACGGCCTCCGGCCGCTGGCCGGGCGGGCGTGCGGCGAGCGCCTCTCCGATGCGACGGCCCTCGAGCACCGTCAGCGCGCCGGTCTCCAGGACCTCCAGCGAGGCCCCGGCCACGGCATCCACCGCCTGCTTCGCGCCCACGTGCCGGTCGCTGACCTGCCGGATCTCGAACGGACCGCCGACGAACGCGACCCGGCGCCGCCCGGAGGCGAGGAGGTGCTCGGCCGCGAGCCGGCCGCCGGCGACGTCATCGACCGAGACCGAACTGAGCGCCCCGTCGCCGCTGAGACGGTCCACGAGCACGGCAGGTGTTCCACGCGACCTCAGCCGGGCGAGCCTCGCGCCGACGTCACCGAACGGAGAGATGAGCACCCCGTGCACCCGCTGCTCCTCGAACAGGTCGAGGTAGGTCGCCTCTCGCGTGCTGTCCTCGTCGCTGTTGCCGAGCAGGATGCTGAGGCCGTTGGCGGCGGCGGCATCTTCAGCGCCGCGGGCGACATCGGTGAAGAAGGGGTTGCGCACATCCAATACGACCAGGCCGATCGTGGTGCTACGGCCCGCCCGCAATTGGCGTGCCGCTTCATTGCGCACGTAGCCCAGTTCGGTGATCGCCTCGTGCACGCGCTCGACGACCGCGGCCGACACCTTGTCGGCGCGATTCAGCACATTCGACACCGTGCCCACCGACACCCGCGCGCGCTCGGCGACATCTCGGATGCTGACGGCGGGCATGACTGCACCTTACTGTCGAGGTATGAGCAGCGTCGTGCCTTCCACCCGCGGTGAGACCCTTGCCGCCACACTCGAGCCGATCACGGTCGGAACCTCCCCTCTGGGCAAGCGCGCCGAACGCGGCGACCTGCTCGCGGACGCGATGCTCGCGTCCCCGTACCGCCAGCTCGACACCTCGAACAACTACGCGGAGGGCGAGAGCGAGCGACTGCTCGGTGCAGCGATCCGGCGGCGCGGCGGGCTGCCCGCCGACAAGGTGATCTTCTCCAAGGTCGACGCCGACCCGGTGACCGGGGTGCTCGACGCCGACCGCGTGCGGCGTTCGTTCGACGAGACGCGCGAGCGCCTCGGGCTCGACACACTGCCGCTGCTGCACTTCCACGATCCGTACATGCTCGAGGTGACGGATGCGATGGCGCCGGGCGGACCCGTGTCGGCACTGATCGCGCTGCGCGACGAGGGTGCCGTCGGGGCGATCGGCATCGCCGCCGGGAAGCGCTCCCTCATGGAGGAGTACGTCCGCACCGACGCGTTCGACGCGGTGCTCAACCACAACCGCTGGACCCTCGTCGATCGCAGCGCCGACACGCTGTGGAACCTGGCGACCGAGCGCCGGATGACGGTGTTCAACGCGGCGCCCTTCGGCGGAGGCATCCTGGCCGGTTCGACGACGCGCGGGCCGAAGTACGCCTATTCGGAGGCGTCGCGCGACCTGCTTCAGTTCATCGACCGCCTCGAAGCACTCGCCGGCGAATGGGGGATCGAGCTCGCGGCCGCGGCAGTGCAGTTCTCGCTCGCCGATCCGCGCATCCACTCGACGGTCGTGGGGATGTCGTCGATCGCGCGGCTGGAGTCGCTGCCCGGACTCGTGTCGGCCGAGATCCCCGACGGCTTCTGGGAGGGGTTCCGCGCACTCGGAACGCCTCCGGCCTCGCCCGCGGCCTGAGCCTCCTGGCGTCGGTGGCCGCCCGTATTCTCGGGCACATGGTGGACTACAAACTGGAACTCATCGGCCTCCCGGTCGCCGACCTGAACGTGTCGCGCACGTTCTACGGCGAGACCCTCGGCTGGCCCGTCGACTTCGACCGAGAGGTCGACGAGAAGATCCACTTCATCCAGGTGACTCCTCCGGGATCGGCGTGCTCGATCGCGTTCGGCCGGGGCATCAGCGAAATGACGCCCGGCACGCTCAGAGGCCTGCAGGTCGTCGTGACATCCGCGGACGAGGCACACGCCGATCTCACCGGGCGCGGCGTCGAATGCAGCGCCATCGACGACCAGCCGTGGGGGCGGTTCATCTACTTCTCCGATCCCGACGGCAACAGCTGGGCCGTCCAGGAGCTGCCCAAGCGGGACGTCGAGGCGCAATAACCTGGGGCACATGGCCGCATCCCCCGCACCGCTGACCACGTGGGCGGGCACCCACACGTTCGCCGCGCCGCGCATCGCGCACGCGACCTCGGTCGAGCAGGTTCAGGATGCCGTGCGCAGCCGCGAGGGCAGGGTGCGTGCTCTGGGTACGCGGCACTCGTTCCACGATCTCGCCGACACCGACGGAACCCTGATCACCGTCACCGGCGTCGACCCGGCGCCGGTGCTCGACGAGGTCGCGGGTACGGTGACGGTGGGTGGCGGCATCCGGTACGGCGACCTCGCCCTGTGGCTCGAGGAGCGCGGGTGGGCGCTGCACAACATGGGGTCGCTGCCGCACATCTCGGTGGCCGGCGCGACGGCCACCAGCACCCACGGGTCCGGCAACACGCTGGGCACGCTCTCGACCGCGGTGCGGGGGCTCGAGTTCGTCGATGCGACCGGTTCGCTGCGAACCCTGGGCGCGAACGACACCGACTTCGCCGGTTACGTGGTGCACCTCGGCGCGATCGGCATCGTGACGCGGGTGACCCTCGCAGTCGAGCCGAGCTACCTGGTGCGTCAGGATGCGTACGCGGGCATCAGCTGGGACACGCTGCTCGGCGACCCCGAGGCGGTCACGGGTTCCGGATACAGCGTCAGTGTCTTCGCGCGCTGGACGCACGAGACGGTCGCGGTGATCCGCAAGAACCGGGTGTCCGAGGGGTCGGGCGACCTGCCCGAGACCTGGCTGGGCGCGGGACGACTGCTGGCCCCGATCATCGACTCGGACGCGTGGACAGAGCAGGGCGGGGTTCCCGGGCCGTGGCTGCACCGGATGCCGCACTTCAAGCTCGAGTCCACGCCCTCGGTCGGCGACGAGATCCAGACGGAGTACTTCGTGCCGCGCGCGGATGGCCCCGACGCGCTGCGTGCCGTGCGCGAACTCGGCTCCCGCATCGACCCGCACCTGGTGGTCACGGAACTCCGGACCGCGGCAGCCGACGACCTGTGGCTCAGTGGCGCCTACGGGCGGGACACTCTCGCGATCCATTTCACCTGGCTGCCGCATCCGGATGCCGTGGCCGGCCTGCTGCCCGACATCGAGCGGGCGCTGGCCCCGTTCGATGCCCGGCCGCACTGGGGCAAGTGGCATCGTTTCACCGCGGAGCGCCTTGCAGCCGTGCACCCGCGCCTGTCCGACTCGCGGGAGCTGTTCGCCCGGCTCGACCCCGACGGGGTCTTCGCGAACGCGCACCTCGAGCGCCTCGGCCTGCGCGGCTGACGCACCCCGCGCGGGCTCGACCCCCGACCGTGCACGTTCGCGCCGAGCGAGCACGGCGCACGGCCCTCGCTCGGCGGAAACGTGCACGCTCGCGGGGTGGAGCGTAACCGAAACGTTTCAATTTGGAGTTGACGCGCTGCGTGCCGCGCGCCTAGAGTCGAAAACACACACTTGTTGAATCGTTTCAATCCCTCGATGGAGAGGCCCGTGGCCACGTCCCCCGCCGCCCCCGCCGCTACGGCGGCGCTGGTTCTGCGCGATGTCGCCAAG
>JAODAS010000131.1 GCA_025463555.1 Schumannella sp. | reverse complement strand
GTGGTCACGGACGTGACGAAGGACGGGACCCTCCAGGGTCCGAATCTCGACCTGCTGCGTCAGGTGATGGACCGCACACCGAAACCGGTGATCGCATCCGGCGGCATCGCGAACCTCGACGACATCCTCGCGCTGCGCGAGCTCGTGCCCCTCGGCCTCGAGGGCGCGATCGTCGGCAAGGCGCTCTACGCGGGGGCGTTCACCCTGCCGGAGGCACTGGACGTCGCGGGGCGATGACCGCGGACGGTGACAGCGCGGGGGTGCCGTGGGAGGGTCGCTCGTTCCACGCCAACCCGGATGCCGCGGACGACGGCACGGCTCCGCCTCGCGTGATCGAGGCGATCCGCAGGTTCGGCGCCGGCGAACTCGGCGCGCGCGACGTGGTCGAGGCTCTGCACGATGCGCGCCTGCTGCTGCCGCTGCTGGCGGCACGGGGAGACGAAGGGGTCGGCCCTCATGGCCAGGTCGTCGATAAGACCCAGGAACTGTCGCTCGTCACTGCCGCCGGACCTGACGGCCGCCCCGTGCTGCCCGCATTCACCTCGGTGGACTCGATGCGCGAGTGGAACGCCACGGCCCGGCCGATTCCGATCGCGGTGCCCCGCATCGCGTTGGCCGTCGCCGCGGAGGGCACGCCGCTCATCGTGATCGACCCCGGCATGCCGACCATGTTCGTGGTCCGGCGCCCTGCGTTCCGCGCCCTGGCGACGGGGGAGCCGTGGCTGCCGTCCTTCGAGGACCCTGCCGTGCTGCAGGCATTCCTCGACACGTCGGCCGGCGAGCCGTCACTGGTCGCCGTGCAGCTCGCGCCCGGTGACCCCACCGCGCGGCTGGCCGGGGCCGAACTGCTCGTGCAGTTGTCGGTGCGCGACGGTCTGCCCGAGTCGGAGCTCGAGCTCATGATCGCCCGGCTCGGGCAGCGGTGGGCGGCGGATGCCGTGGTGACCGAACGGGTGGATTCCATCGGCGTCGTCGTCGAGCGGGTCTGACCCGGCCCCCTGCGGGATACGGCAAGTGACCGATGTCGCGCCGGGATCCGGTGTGGCACGCTGACGACATGACCTCGCCCGATTCCCGGCCGGAACTCACCGCCGCTGCCGCACATGCCCGTCGTTGGCTCGACTCGGTACCCGGCCGTCCCATCCCGGCGTCGGTGGATGCCGCGACGCTGCTCGCCGGCATCCCGCCCCGTCTGCCCGACGCGGGCCTGGCGCCGCTCGATGTGGTCGACGAACTCGTGCGGATCGTCGAGCCGGGGCTGATGGCGAGCCAGTCGTCGCGCTTCTACGGCTGGGTGATGGGAGGCACCCTCCCGGCGTCACTGGCAGCGGACTGGCTGGTGAGCGCATGGGATCAGAACGGCGGGATGCGGGACGCGACCCCCGGCGTCGTGACGATCGAGGATGCCGCTGCTCGCTGGCTCCTCGATGTGCTCGGTCTGCCCGGCGGATCTGCGGTCGGTTTCACGACCGGCGCGACGATGGCGAACTTCACCGGACTCGCCGCCGGCCGTGATGCCGTGCTGAACGATCGCGGATGGGATGTGGGGCAGAACGGGCTCAGCGGAGCACCGCACGTGCGGGTGCTCGCCGGCGCGGAACGGCACAGCTCCGTCGACATGGCCCTGCGCTATCTCGGTCTCGGTGAGGCCGAGCTCGTGCCGAGCGACGCGGAGGGCCGCATCGAACCCGTGGCGCTGCGCGCAGCCCTGGCGGGCAGCACCGGCCCCACGATCGTCTGCCTGCAGGCAGGCAACGTCCACTCGGGTTCCTTCGATCCGTTCGCGGACCCGATCGCCGCGGCACACGAGGTCGGTGCGTGGGTGCATGTGGACGGCGCGTTCGGCCTGTGGGCGGCGGCCACCCCGACGCTGGCACACCTGACCGAGGGCATGGCGGGCGCCGACTCCTGGACGACGGATGCCCACAAGACCCTCAACGTGCCGTACGACTGCGGGGTCGCGATCGTCGCCGATCCCACGGCGATGACCCGGGCTTTCGGGCATCACGCGGAGTACCTGATCGACGCGGCGATCCCCGACCCGCACGAGCATGTGCCGGAGTTGTCACGTCGATCGCGTGGCGTACCCGTCTGGGCGGCGCTGGCATCCCTCGGACGGGACGGCGTTCGCGACCTGGTCGAGGGGCTGGTGAGGTCCGCGCAGTCGATCGCGGAGGGACTCGCGACTCTTCCGGGCGCCACGATCGTCAACGACGTCGTCTACACCCAGGTGTGCGTCGCGTTCGAGGACGATGCCCGCACCACCGCCGTGCTCGACGCCCTGCTCGCCGAGGGAGTGGTCCGCCCGAGCCAGAGCCGCTGGCGCGATCGCGCCATCATCCGGATCTCGGTCAGCAACTGGCAGACGCACGAGGCCGAGGTCGCCGAGACCATCGAGGCCTTCTCGCGAGCCCTGGCCGCCACTGCCTAGGTGACCGGTCCGGTCCACTTCTCTCCGGGGCCCTTGCCGACCGGATCCGGAATGGGTGACGCCTCGCGGAACGCGAGCTGAAGCGACCGCAGACCGTCGCGCAACGGCCGGGCGTGGGAATCGGAGATCTCGGGCGCGGCGGCGACGATGAGCCCCGCGAGCGAGGTGATCAGCTTGCGCGATTCATCCAGATCGATCTCGGCCGCAGCATCCGGGCCGTCGCCCAGCCCCAGCTTCACCGCGGCCGCGCTCATCAGGTGCACCGCGACGGTGTTGATCAGCTCGACGGCGGGCACCTCGCCGATGTCGCGGACGGCGCCGTCGACGTCGACGAATGGCTGCTCATCGCTCACGCGTGGTTCCTCTGCTAAACTCATGCGGGCTCCGAGGCCAGATCCTCGGAACGGCAGTTCTCTGCCAAACGAAAGTGGAGAAATCCCACCCGTCGGCCGCATGTCAAGGCTAGCCGGGTCAGTTTCACTCCGCCGACCGCTCTGTTCTCGCAACAGGACGTCGGTAGCCAGGGTGAGGTGACGGTTCGCGCCGTGGAATCTCTGCTCTTTCGGATAACCACGACGAAGGAGATGTCGCATCAGCGATCCCAGAACAAACGACCGCATCCGTGTCCCGGAGGTGCGCCTCGTCGGCCCCGCGGGCGAGCAGGTCGGCGTTGTCCGCATCGAAGACGCACTGCGCCTGGCGCAGGAGGCTGACCTGGACCTGGTCGAGGTAGCTCCCGACTCCAAGCCGCCGGTCGTCAAGATCATGGACTACGGCAAGTTCAAGTACGAGCAGGCCCAGAAGCTCAAAGAGGCGCGCCGCAACCAGGCGAACACCATCCTCAAAGAGGTGCGGTTCCGCCTCAAGATCGACAAGCACGACTACGAGACCAAGACCAAGCGCGCGGTCAGCTTCCTGCAGGCCGGCGACAAGGTGAAGGCCATGATCCTGTTCCGCGGCCGCGAGCAGTCGCGTCCCGAGCAGGGTGTGCGTCTGCTCCAGAAATTCGCCGAGGACGTGGGGGAATTCGGCACGGTCGAGTCGACCCCGACCATCGACGGTCGCAACATGGTCATGGTGATCGGCCCGCTCAAGAACAAGGCCGACGCCAAGGCCGAAGCCAACGCCAAGAAGGACGCGCAGAAGCGTTCCGCGCGTGAGGCGGCTTCCGGCGAGGCACCCAAGGCCACCGAGGCGGGCACCCCCGCCAAGGTTAGTACCCCCGCCGCGGCTCAGACCGAAGCGGCACCGACAGAAGAGGAAAAGTAATGCCGAAGCAGAAGACGCACTCCGGTGCGAAGAAGCGTTTCAAGATCACCGGTTCCGGCAAGGTCATGAAGCAGGGGGCCGGCATGCGCCACCACCTCGAGAAGAAGTCTTCCCGGCTCACGCGCCGCCTGAACGGCGAGGTCGTCCTCGCTCCGCAGGACGCCAAGGTCATCAAGCGCCTGCTCGGCAAGTAACCCGCACGCTTTAGAACACTGAGAACAAGGACGAACTGAAATGGCACGTGTCAAGAGGGCGGTCAACGCCGCCAAGAAGCGCCGGGTGATCCTGGAGCGCGCTGAGGGCTACCGCGGTCAGCGCTCACGTCTGTACCGCAAGGCCAAGGAGCAGGTCACCCACTCCCTCGTCTACGCGTACCGTGACCGTCGCGCCAAGAAGGGCGAGTTCCGTCGCCTCTGGATCCAGCGCATCAACGCTGCGGCCCGCGCGAACGGCCTCACCTACAACCGCCTGATCCAGGGACTGGGTCTGGCCGGTGTCGAGGTCGACCGCCGCATCCTCGCCGATCTCGCGGTCAACGAGCCGGCCACGTTCGCCGGCCTCGTCGCGACGGCGAAGGCCGCTCTGCCTGCCGACGTGAACGCGAAGGCGGACGCCGCGTAACCAACGCTGATCGAGTGCCCGCGCAGCGGGTGCCCATCGGTGATCGAGTGCCCGCGCAGCGGGTGTATCGAGATCACGACGGCGCGTTTCCCCGCACGGGAAGCGCGCCGTCGCCGTTTGTTCACCTGCCGACCGTACGATCGACGGGTGATCGACAACCCGCGCTCCCCGCGGGTGCGCGCCGTCGCCAAGCTCGCCAAGCGCAGCGCCCGCGCCGACACCGGGCTCTTCCTGGCGGAGGGCCCGCAGGCGGTCGCCGAGGCGTTTGCGTTCCATCCCGAGACGGTGGTCGAGTTCTACGCGACGGGTGCCGCTCTCGACCGCTACGGCTCGCTGGCGCAGGCTGCTGTCGACGCCGGAGTCGTCGTCGACAGCGTCAGCGACCATGTGCTCGCCGTGATGTCCGACACGGTCACGCCGCAGGGGGTCATCGCGGTGTGCCGGCAATTCCCGGTCTCGATCGAAGAGTTGCTCGAGGGCGCCCCGAAGCTGATCGCGATCCTCGAGGAGGTGCGCGATCCGGGCAACGCGGGCACCATCATCCGGGCAGCGGATGCCGCGGGTGCCGATGGCGTGATCCTCACGGGACGCAGCGT
>JAODAS010000250.1 GCA_025463555.1 Schumannella sp. | reverse complement strand
GCCGTCGACCTGCACCTCGACACCCGAGATGCCGGTGTGCTGATGCCATGCCACACCGGCGACCGTCATCTCGCCGGCCCCACCGCGGGCGACGTCGATGCGGGACTCGATCTTGACAGGGCCCTTGGCGCCCCACCCGCGATCGGTCCAGTAGGCACTCGCCTGATCGAAGCGCGTGACCTCCAGTTCGATCAGCCATTTGGTGGCCGACACGTATCCGTACAGGCCGGGCACCACCATCCGGACCGGAAAGCCGTGCTCTTCGGGCAGCGGCTCACCGTTCATGCCGATCGCGAGGATCGCGTTGCGGTCCTCCTCCTGCAACACGCTCAGCGGAGTGCCCGCCGTGAACCCGTCGATGCTCCTGGACAGCACCATGTCGGCGCCCGATGCCGGGCGAGCGCGTTCCAGGATGTGCCGGATCGGGTAGCCCAGCCAGAGTGCGTTGCCGATCAGGCTGCCGCCCACCTCGTTGGACACGCACATCAGGGTCGTGTAGCTCTCCTCCATCGGCAGAGCGATCAGCTCCGCCCAGCTGATCTCGACCTCCTGCTCGACCATTCCGGTGACCTTCAGGCTCCACTCGGAGGGGTTGATCCGGGGAATCTGCAGGGCGGTGTCGATGCGGTAGAACTGCGCGTTCGGGGTGACCACGGGTGAGAGGTCCGGGATGGCGAGCTCGGCGCCCGCGGGAACGGGAGCCGCGCGCACGGCGGCCCTCGGCAGGGTGAACGCCTCCCGGACGGCGGTCGCGGCGCGGGTGCCGGCCTCGAGCAGCACCCCTGCTCCGGTCGCGAGCAGGCCCAGTGCGGTGGCGCCGCCTGCCCAGCCGAGGAACGCGCGACGCGTGGGCGCCTCGGTTCCGCGGGCCGGCGCGCCCGCCTCCGGCGCCTTACCCAACAGCAACCCCAGCGCGATCGCCGCGACGACCGCCGCGACGACGGCCGGCACGGCATCCAGTGCGGCCGCCCCCGACCGGGTGAGGGCGGCGCCCACGCCGACGATCGCCCCGACGCCGATCGCGATGCGACCCAGAGGAGGCCGCCGCGCCTGAAGCACGCCGACGGCCGCCGCGAGAACCACCAGGCCGACTCCCATCAGCGTCAGCAACGCGGCCTTGTCACCCGTGCCGAACAGCGCGATCATCGTCTGCTTCGCCCACGGCGGGGCGAGGTCGATCACGAGGGATCCGACGACGAACAGCGGACTGGCAGAGGGAGCGACCAGGGCCGCCGCCAGTTCGGCGACGCCGAGCCCGAGAGCGACCGAGGCGACCCCGGCGGCTGCCGGCAGCATCCATCGGGGTGCGGTCATGCGCGCAGCCTACGACCGGATGCCATGAGAGTGCTTCGGAGTGCGCGGGCTACGGGGTGGGTGCCAGCGCGTCGTACGTGCGCAGCCCTCCGCGCAGCCGCCCGATCACGCCGACCGCGGCCAGGATCACGAGCCCCCCGAGCAGCGGGGGGAACCACAGTGCGACCGCGGTCGCCAGGATCCCCATGTACAGGTCGCCGATGCGCGGCCCGCCGGCGACGACGACGGTGAAGATGCCCTGCAAGCGCCCGCGCATCTGATCGGGCGCGGCGACGAGCATCATGGTCGAGCGGAAGATGGCGCTCACCTCGTCGGACGCTCCGGTGCCGGCCAGCGCGATGCACGCCAGCACCAGCGCCACCGGGTTCGCCGTCGCGAAGTCCTCGCCGACGGCGGCGAAACCTCCGGTCTGCATGACGAGCACGACGGTTCCGAACAGCGCGACGAACCCGCCGTAGAACATCACGCTTCTCGCGATGGCGCGACCCTGCCAGCGGACGTGACCCACCGGCCCGCTCAGCAGCCCGGTCAGGAAGGTGCCGATCGCGGCGGAAGCGGTCAGGATCCCGACCGTGATCGGGCCACCGCCGATGACGAGTGCGCCGACCGCGGGGAACAGCACCTGCGGTCGCCCGAGGCCCATGGCGAGCAGATCGACGAGGAAGCCCGCCCGGATGTTCGGCGCGCGTCGCAGATAGGCCAGGCCCTCTCGCAGCGATCGCCAGCCCGGCCGGACGGCGTCGTGCGCCGCGGGCAGCCGCGGCAGGGTGAACAGGCCGACGAAGGCGGCAGCGAAGAGGAGCGCGTCGACGCCGTAGGTCCACGAGAATCCGACCGAGGCGACGAGCACCCCCGCCAGGGCCGGGCCGAGCGTGAGCTGCAGGCCGAACGCGATGCCGTTCATCGCGCTCGCCGGGGCGATCAGGTGCGGAGGGAGCAGGCGCGGCGCGATCGAGGACCGCGTCGTCTGGCTGATCGTCGCGGCGACGGCATTCACCGTGGTGAGCAGATAGAGCGGCCACACGGGGACCCGCGAGCCCATGGTCGCGTCGACCACCGCCAGAGCGATCAGCCCGAGAGTCGCTCCCCATCCGACGAGGGCGCTGAGAATCGCGACCGTGCGCCGATCGAACGAGTCCGCCAGCATCCCGCCCCAGAGCCCCGCGACGATCATGGGTAGCAGGGCGATGCCACCCACCAGCGAGACCGCGAACGTCGAACGCGTGATGTCGTAGATCTGCAGCCCGACGGCCACGATCGTCAGTTGCGCGCCGACCCCCGAGATCGCCGAACCGAAGTACAGCCGCGCGAACGCCGGGGATGCGCGCAGCGGGGAGAGGTCGACGAAGCGGCGCCGCCGCACCGGGGCGGGATCGGGGAGAGGTTCCGGGGTCGTCACTGCGATCGAGCGTACGGGTTGGCGCCAAGTCGTTGCTCGCTGACCGGACTCGGATGGCCTGCTCCCGAGCCGGGTCGCTAGCTTCGAGCCATGACCACTGCGACCGAGATCGACACCGCTGCCGCCATCGAGTACTTCGCCCGCAAGCTGCGGTACGAGACCGATCCGTCGGATGTCGCGGCGGCATTCGCAGGCGGGGAACGCTTCGTGCTGGTCGACACCCGCGGGCACTCCTCGTGGCATCAGGGCAGGGCCGCGGGGGCCGTGCACATCCCGCGCGCGGAGATCGCCGGCCGTGCTGCCGCCGAGATCCCGCTGGACACCCCCGTGGTCGTCTACTGCTGGGGGCCGGCATGCAACGGGGCGACGCGTTCCGCGATCGAGTTCCTGAAGCTCGGGTACTCGGTGCGGGAGATGATCGGCGGCTTCGAGTATTGGGCCCGCGAGGGACTCGGCGTCGTGGACGACCTCGGTCCGGTGGAGATCGCCCGGGACCGGCTCACCTCGCCCCTCGACGAGGCCGACTGCGACTGCTGAATACACAACAGGGCATTTCGCCATAGTTTTGCCGGGGACTAGCCGGTTTTGTATACAAAACGGCGAGATCCGGCGTAGCATCGCCCTGTGCGAGCCAGCGATCAGGCGTATCAGCAGCTGCGGGACGACATCGTCTCGTGGCGACTGGCGCCGGGCACGGCGCTCAGCGAGATCGAACTCGCCGCGCGGCTCGGGGTGTCGCGCACCCCGCTGCGCGCTGCGCTCGCCCGTCTCGCGCTGGAGGGCCTCGTCGACACCAGCCGCGGGCGCACCGGCATCGTGTCCGACGTCTCGGCCGAGAGCATCGCCGAGCTGTTCGAACTCCGCGAGGCGCTCGAGGCCCAGGCGTCCCGGCTGGCCGCCCGCCGCCGCGACCCGGCGGTGTTCGCGGCGCTCGCCGACGGGTTCGCCCACGCCGACCGGACTCTCGCCGACGAGGGCGTCGACGCCTACTACGCGGGAATCGCCGCGTTCGACGCGGCGGTCGACCAGGCTGTCGGCAACCCGGCTCTGCGCTCTGCCCTCGACGGCGTGCGGCTGCACCTCGCGCGTGCGCGCCGCATGGCCGCCGACAACCCCGTCCGGCTGGCCCGTGCCGCCGCAGAGCACCGTCTGATCTGCGAGGCGATCCGCGATGGCGACGAGGCGCTCGCCGCCTCCGCCACCGCTGTGCACCTGCGCGCCTCCCTCACCGCCGTACTAGAGGCTCTCGAGACCCGCACCGCCCGCGAGGCGGCCAGATGAAGGCGGCCAGATGAAGGCGGCCAGATGAAGAATGTGATGACGATCCGATGAAGCTGCACCCGGTCCGCATGTACAGGAGCTCGGAGGCTCTGCCGCGCGAGCAGCAACTCGCGTGGAAGATCGCGCAGGTCGCCGCCGATCCGGTGGCGGTGGAGCCCGAGGTGGTCGAGATGATCATCAACCGCGTTGTCGATAACGCCGCCGTCGCGGTCGCATCCCTTCACCGCGCACCCATCGTGGCGGCCCGCGGCCAGGCCGAAGCGCACCCGGCCTCTGCCTCCATGAACGGTCGCGGCGCGACGGTGTACGGCATTAAGGGCTTCTACAGCCCCGAGTGGGCCGCATACGCCAACGGCGTCGCGGTGCGAGAACTGGACTACCACGACACCTTCCTCGCCGCCGAGTACTCGCATCCTGGCGACAACATCCCGCCGATCCTCGCCGTGGCACAGCACGCGGGCAAGGACGGCGCGGCCCTCGTGCGCGGCATCGCGACCGGGTACGAGATCCAGGTCGACCTGGTGAAGGCGATCCCGCTGCACGCGCACAAGATCGACCATGTCGCGCACCTCGGCCCGTCGGCGGCGGCCGGCATCGGCACGCTGCTCGGGCTTCCGGTCGAGACGATCTACCAGGCGATCGGCCAGGCCCTGCACACGACGACGGCGACCCGGCAGTCGCGCAAGGGCGAGATCTCGACCTGGAAGGCATCCGCCCCCGCGTTCGCCGGCAAGATGGCGGTCGAGGCGATCGACCGTGCGATGCGCGGCCAGACCAGCCCGAGCCCGATCTGGGAGGGCGAGGACGGCGTCATCGCCTGGCTGCTCGACGGACCCGAGGGCCGCTACGAGGTGCCGCTGCCCGAGGCGGGCGAGGCGAAGCGCGGCATTCTCGACACCTATACCAAGGAGCACTCGGCCGAGTATCAGGCGCAAGCCTGGATCGACCTGGCGCGAGCGCTCGGCCAGGCCCACCCCGAACTGCGCGACCCCGCGAACATCGACCGGATCGTGCTCGCGACGAGCCACCACACCCACTACGTGATCGGCTCGGGCGCGAACGACCCGCAGAAGTACGACCCCACCGCGAGCCGGGAGACCCTCGATCATTCGATCCCGTACATCTTCGCGGTCGCCCTGCAGGACGGCGCGTGGGATCACAACACGTCGTACGCCCCCGAGCGCGCCGCCCGCCCCGACACGATCGAGCTGTGGCACAAGGTCACGACGGTCGAGGA
>JAODAS010000249.1 GCA_025463555.1 Schumannella sp. | reverse complement strand
GGTCGGTGAAGTCGAACGGGATCCTGCTCGCATCCGGCGGCGCGTCGGTCGGGGTGGGCATGGGGCAGGTGAACCGGGTCGATTCGTGCAAGCTGGCCGTGTCGCGCGCGGGCGAGCGGGCTGCCGGAAGCGTCGCGGCATCCGACGCCTTCTTCCCGTTCGCCGACGGTGCGCAGATCCTGATCGACGCCGGCGTGCGCGCGATCGTGCAGCCGGGAGGCTCGATCCGCGACGACGAGGTCTTCGCCGCCGCAAAGGCTGCCGGTGTGTCGATGTACGTGACCGGCGAGCGGCACTTCTTCCACTGATCCCGCACCGAGCGCCGAAATTGCCATCTTTTGACGCCTCGCTCCCGGTCGAGACGTCAAAAGGTGGCAAGTAGCATCGCAGGATGCGCGCACTCGTCCGTCCCACTTCTCGGAAGCTCGCCGAGGGGCAGCTCACCCACCTCCAGCGGGTGCCGGTCGACGTCGACCTCGCTGAGCGGCAGTGGGCGGAGTATTGCGACACCCTCGACACCTGGGGTTTCGAGACGGTGCGAGTCGCCGGAGACGACGAGCTGCCCGACTCGGTCTTCATCGAGGATGCGGTCGTCATGTTCGACGACCTGGCGGTACTGACCAGCCCGGGTGCCGAGACGCGACGGGCCGAGACGGATGCCGTGGGCGAGACCCTGCATGCGCTCGGCATCGAGACCGCGGCCCTCGAGCTCCCCGGGACGCTCGACGGGGGAGACGTTCTGAAGATCGACCGCACCGTCTACGTGGGGCAGGGTGGTCGCACGAATGGCGACGGCATCCGCCAGCTCCGTGCGCTGCTGACCCCGCGTGGCTGGGTCGTCGTCGGGGTGCCCGTGACGAAGGTGCTGCACCTCAAGTCGGCGGTCACGGCGCTGCCCGATGGGACGGTGATCGGGTTCCCGGACGAGATCGACCACCCGGAGTTGTTCCCGCGCTTTCTGCCTGTGCCGGAGCGTGGCGCGGCTGTCGTGGTCCTCTCGGACGACACGGTGCTGATGGCCGGGTCGGTGCCGAAGTCGACGGCACTGATCGAGTCCCTCGGCTACAGGGTCATCACGGTCGACATCAGCGAGTTCGAGAAACTCGAAGGTTGCGTGACATGCCTATCCGTGCGTGTCCGGGAGTGACAGAATCCGGGTCATGAAGCTCGCACCTGTCGCGCTGGTCCTGTTGTTCGCGCTCGCCGGCTGCGGCGGTGGCGGGACGCCCACAGCTGGTGACACGCCCAGCGATACCGGGTCGCCGTCACCGTCCGAGACGGGATCGAACCCGGACGATACGGGGGACGGCGGTCCGTGCACCCGCGATGACCTCGACATCACGTATGAGGCGACGGACAACACCGCGGGCCAGATGCATGGCGTCCTGTCGATGACCAACACGGCGCCGTCGGCGTGCACCCTGAGCGGCTACCCGATCCTGTTCCTCGGCAGCGGTGAGGTCGAGGAGCCGGTCGGTCTGCAGGCGACGTTCGACGACACCCCGACCGACGAGGGGTTTCCGCTCGAACCCGGCAACGTCGCCACGTCGAACGTCACGATCACCCAGGCGGGCAACATCGACGGCTGCGACATCGCGTCGACGACGCACATGATCGCGTCGCCGCCGCTCGATCACACCTTCGACTGGGTGGCCGACGGACGCGACGTCCCGATTCCCGAGACCCCGATCTGCTACAACGACGACATCGGTCTCCTGACGGTCTCGCCGCTGGTGCTGACTGCGTCGTAGCCGTCTCATCAGATCAATGCTTGCCTGACGGACCGCGACGGGGCTAGGTTGGAAGGCTGCCTGGGAATGGACCGGGCATCGAGAACGGGGAGGCCGCACTGAAGATGAACGCACCGACTACCAAGGTCGTGTCGCTCGTCCCCGCGGCCCCGCGGCGCTAAGAGCCCACGCCCAACCGTCCCTCCTCGCGGCGCACAGGCCGCACACCATCCACTCTCATCCGTTCCGACCGGAAAACATCCATGTCTGAAACACCTGAGTCCATCGCGCCACCCGTGCGCGGGACCATCCGCACCATCATGCGGATCCTGCCCTTCGTCCGGCCCGCCCTGCCCCGCATCGTGCTCGGCATGGTCGCCGCCATGCTCGCCGCGCTCGTATCCCTGGTGATCCCGATCGTGCTGCAGAGCCTCGTCGACGGCCCCCTGTCACAGCGCGACGGCACCCAGATCTGGCCGGCCGCGCTCGCCGTCCTCGTTCTCGGCGTGTTCGAGGCGGCGCTGATCTACGCGCGCCGGCAGTTCGTGCTGACACCCGGCACCCACGTCGAAGCCGCCCTGCGCAACACGCTGTACAAGAAGCTGCAGGATCTGCCCGTCGCCTTCCACGACCGCTGGCAGAGCGGGCAGCTGCTGTCGCGTTCCATGAGCGATGTGGGCCTGATCCGCCGCTGGCTCGCATTCGGCATCGTGCTGCTCGTCGTCAACATCGCCACCGTCCTCGTCGGATTCGTGGTGCTGTTCTTCTGGAGCTGGATGCTCGCGCTGGTGTTCGTGGCGTGCTCCGTCCCGCTGTGGATCTACGGGTTCGTGTTCGAGAACAAGTACTCCGTCGTCGCGCGCCGCTCCCAAGACCAGCAGGGGGACCTGGCGACCGCGGTCGAGGAGTCCGTGCACGGCATCCGCGTGCTGAAGGCGTTCGGCCGCGGGCGGCACTCGCTCGAGAAGTTCGCGCGCCAGGCAGAAGAGCTGCGCGGCACCGAGATCGAGAAGGCCCGGGCCATCGCCGGCATCTGGCTCTGGCTGCTGCTCGTCCCCGATGTCGCGTTCGCGCTGTGCCTGCTCGGCGGCGTGTGGCTGGCATCGACCGACCAGATGACCGTGGGCCAGCTGTTCGCCTTCTTCGCCACCGCGACCATCCTCCGCTGGCCGATCGAGTCGATCGGCTTCCTGCTCTCGATGACGTTCGACACCCGCACCGCGATCGACCGGCTCTTCGAGGTGCTCGACGAGGACAACCCGATCATCGACCCCGAGCACCCGAAGCACATCGACCACCCGGTGGGGCGTCTGACCTTCGACGACGCCCACTTCCGGTACCAGGACTCCTCGGTCCAGTTCCCCGACATCCTCGACGGCATCCGCCTCGAACTCGAGCCCGGCGAGACCATGGCTCTCGTCGGCCTCACCGGGTCCGGCAAGACCACCATGACCGCGCTCGCGACGCGGCTGTACGACGTCACCGGCGGAGCGATCCGGCTCGACGGCGTCGACATCCGCGACCTGACCCGGGAAGAACTGCGCCGCCACATCGCCATGGCGTTCGAGGACGCGACCCTGTTCTCGGCGTCCGTCCGCGACAACGTGCTGCTCGGACGCCCCGAACTCGCAGGCGGCGGTCCGGATGCCGACGCGGTCCTGGCAGAGGCCCTCGACATCGCGCAAGCCGACTTCGTCTTCGAACTCCCCGAGGGTGCAGAGACCAAGGTCGGAGAGGAGGGGCTCTCGCTCTCCGGTGGCCAGCGCCAGCGGCTCGCGCTCGCGCGCGCCGTCGCGGCCAAGCCCGCCGTGCTCGTGCTCGACGACCCGCTCTCCGCCCTCGACGTCGACACCGAGGCGCGGGTCGAGGCCGCCCTGCGCCGCGTGCTCGCGACGACCACAGCTCTCGTCGTCGCGCACCGCCCTTCGACGGTGCAGCTCGCCGACCGCGTCGCGCTGCTCGAGAACGGCCGCATCACGGCCGTCGGGACGCATTCCGAACTGCTGGCCACCAACGATCACTACCGGTTCGTCATCTCGTCCCTCGACGACGATCGTCAGACCGAGGCCGAGGAGGTGAACGCATGAGCAACGTCCAGGGAGTCGAGGGCGAAGAGCGGGACGACTACACCACGGGTGAGAGCAAGACCATCCGCCAGCGGTCGCTGCGCCTGCTGCGCTCACTGCTGCAGCCGCTGCACCCGCAGCTCGTCGCCGCAGTCGTCGTCGTCGTGCTCAGCACCGCCCTGCAGGTGGCCGGTCCGGCGCTGATCGCGTTCGGGATCGACAACGGCCTGCCCGCCATGACGAAGGGTGATGCTCAGCCGCTGATCCTCATCGTCGCGTCGTACCTGCTGGCCGGGATCGCCGGCGCCGTCCTGATCTCGCAGTACACGATCCTGTCGGCCCGCATCAGCCAGGCGGTGCTGCTCGAACTGCGCAAGCGCGTGTTCCTGCACGCGCAGCGGCTGAGTCTCGAGTTCCACGAGAGCTATACATCCGGCCGCATCATCGCGCGCCAGACCAGCGACCTGGACGCGATCCGCGAACTCCTCGACGAGGGCGTCAACGGCCTCGTCCGCGGCGTGCTGTACATGGTGTTCATCGCCGCGGCACTCATCGCGCTCGATCCGTGGAGCGGTCTGGTGCTCGCCGGCTCGCTGGTTCCGCTGTTCGTGCTGACGCGCTGGTTCCAGCTGCGCTCGCAGCAGCTGTTCCGTGCGACACGCACCCTGTCGGCCCGGTTGATCGTGCATTTCGTCGAGACCATGACCGGCATCCGCGCGGTGAAGGCGTTCCGCAAAGAGGTACGCAATGAGACCGAGTATGCCGAGCACGTCGAGAACTACCGCGACGCCAACGCCCGGGTGATCCGGCTGTTCGGGATCTTCGACCCCGGTTTGATCCTGATCGGCAATGTCGCGGTCGGGATCGTCCTCGTGGTCGGCGGGTTCCGCGTCGTCGACGGGGCGCTCGAGGTCGGCGCGCTGCTGGCGGTCGTGCTGTACACGAAGCGCTTCTTCGATCCCATGGAGGAGATGGCGCAGTTCTACAACTCCTACCAGTCGGCCGCAGCGGCACTGGAGAAGATCTCGGGCGTGCTCGAAGAGCAGCCGGGGGTCGCCGACCCGACGCAGCCGATCGACCTGTGGCATGCACGCGGGGCCGTCGACTTCGACGACGTGCGGTTCGCCTACAAGGCGGAGCGCGTCGTGCTGCCCGAGTTCGATCTGCACATTCCCGCCGGGCAGACCGTCGCGCTCGTCGGCTCCACCGGTGCAGGCAAGTCGACGCTGGCCAAGCTGCTGGCCCGCTTCTACGACCCGAGTGCGGGCGCGATCACGCTCGACGGCGTCGACCTGCGCAAGCTGCACCCCAAAGACCTGCGGCGCGCGATCGTCATGGTCACGCAGGAGGCGTACCTCTTCAGCGGATCGGTGGCCGAGAACATCTCGCTCGGCAAGCCGGACGCGACCTTCGAGGAGATCACCACGGCGGCCCGATCGGTGGGCGCACACGATTTCATCATGGCGCTGCCCGACGGCTACGACACCGATGTGAACAAGCGCGGTGGACGGGTGTCGGCGGGGCAGCGGCAGCTGCTCTCGTTCGCGCGCGCGTTCCTCGCCGACCCGGCCGTGCTGATCCTGGATGAGGCGACCGCGTCGCTCGACATCCCGAGCGAGCGGCTCGTTCAGGAGGGTCTGACGACCCTGCTGGCGGACCGCACCGCCGTGATCATCGCGCACCGGCTCTCGACCGTCTCCATCGCGGATCGGGTCCTCGTCATGGAAGAGGGACGCATCGTGGAGGACGGCACCCCCGCCGAGCTCATCGCCGGAACGGGCCGCTTCGCGAAACTGCACGCCGCCTGGAGGGACTCGCTGGTCTGAGCCGGCAGGCGATCCAGAGAAGGGCATGTCGAGAACGGGCGGGCCGCTCCGACCTCATTGCAGAACGGCGCCACCGGGTGCCATGACAAAGGAGACAGACATGCCCACCCTCACCCCCTACATCTGGTTCGACAGCGACCTCGAGCCGGCGATCGATTTCTACAGCACGATCTTCGACGACGCCGAGGTCACCGGCGAGCAGCGCATGCCCGACGGCTCGCTGCTCGGCGCCACTTTCGTGCTCGCCGGGCAGACCATCCAGGGACTGAACGGCGGCGCCGGCCACCCGCACACGGACGCGTTCTCGCTGTTCCTCAGCGTCAAGGGGCAGGACGAGGTCGACCACTACTGGGAGGCGCTTCTCGCGGGCGGCGGCTACGAGACCTCGTGCGGCTGGCTCGTGGACCGGTTCGGGCTCGCCTGGCAGGTGATCCCGGAAGAGCTGGGTGCCGCGATGTCGAACCCCGACCCCGAGAAGGCCGGCTACGCGGTGCAAGCCATGCTCAAACAGAAGAAGATCGTCATCAGCGAGCTGACTCAGGGCTGATACCTGGCGACCCGCAGGTCGACCCTGAAGCTCGACCGATCCGCTGACCACACCAGCGGCGTGCCCTCCGCACGGTAGTGCTCGAGGGCACGTCGCTCGTGATCTCGAACCGGATGCCCGGACGCACGCACCACGCGCCACCACGGCACGTCCCCGCCGTAGTAGGCCATCACCGCTCCGACC
>JAODAS010000227.1 GCA_025463555.1 Schumannella sp. | reverse complement strand
TGCGTGCCGGGATGCCGCTCGGCCGCACGTTGACCGCGGGTCTGCTGCCGCCATCCGTCCGTGACGCGTACGGGTTGCCGTGGCACCCGCGCGCGTTCGCCCGCGCCACCCGGGTCGCCCGGCTCGCGGCCCGGCTCACGCCGCGCAGGCTGCGCGAACTGCCCTCCCGCAGGCTGCTGAGCTCGGCTTAGCGCAGGGCGTAATACGTGATCCGGATCTTCCACGTCCGGATGACGAGGTCATGGCCATGGCCGACCCGGGTCATCCAGCTGATGCCCGTGACCGGCGACGCGACGAAGCCGTCCAGTCGCCTCGACGCGCTGAATGCACCGGACGAGGTGAAGTTCTTCACGCCGGTCTTCGAGCAACTGGAGTCGCCGCACACCCAGAGTGAATTGTTGCCCGCCCCCTTTTGAATGAAGTCGGAGGTGACGCTGACGACCGGGTCGAGCAGGCTGGCCTGAACCGTCGACGGCAGGTCGAAGTACCCGACCCCGTAGAGGGGGCCCACCGACTTCGTCCCTCGCATGGTCAAGGTGCCTCGAGTGCCGTCGCCTGTGGCGGGGAAGGTGAACGGGCAGATGGCCAGGAGGTGGGCGCCGTACCCGGGGTCCGACCATGTCAGGTCGAGATCGTCGAAGCAATCGAATCCCATGTTGGGATAGACGACCTTCGTGTACACCACCGCGGTGACCTTCTTGGGCGAAATGGTCAACGGCGTGCTGGCGGTGATCACCGTGCCGTCGTCGTCGACCGCGCGGACCCGGACGACCGCCGCGCCGGGAACCACAGTGCCCGCGCTCTTGCCGTCCCAGACGAACGAGAACGGTCCCGTGGCGCTCAGCGGCCAGGTCTTCAGGAAGCGCGAGCCGATGCTGACGGTCACGGTGGCGCGGACGCGGCGTGGAGCTGCGGCATCCACTGATCCGCTGATGGTCACGGTGTCCATCTGCCCGTCGACGACCGGATAGACGGCCGGTATCGAGGGAGCCGCGAGTGTCACCCCGGTGAGGGGATTCAGCGGGTCCGCCCATGCCATCGTCGGAGCCGCAACCATCGCGGCGACGATGGAGGCGGTGAGGAGGAGCCGGCCGACGAGCTTCATCGATCCTCCGTCCGCGAGTCAAGTTCGGCTCAATCTACCCGACCCCGCAGCAGCGACCTACAGCTTCTCGATCGGAGCGATCTTGATCAGCAGCCGCTTGCGCCCGGCGCCGTCGAACTGCACCTCGGCGATGCTCTTCGATCCGGCGCCGGTCACCTCGGTCACGCGGCCGTCGCCGAAATCGGCGTGCCGGATGCGATCGCCGGCCGCGAGGGTGAGGTCGCCGTTGTCGCGCACCTTGTTGGTGACCGGCGAGGTCCACTCGGTCTTGACGCGCGGGGTCTGAGGGAGAGAGTTCGAGTACGAGAACTTCTGCGTGCGGCTGCCGCCCTCGATCGCGCCTCGCGGCGAGTTGAGCGAGCGCGGCCGCAGCCCCCCGCGTGAGGTCGCATCGCCGGGCGACTGCCTCCAGTCGATCAGCTCGGCCGGGATCTCGTTCAGGTACCGGCTGGGCATGGCCACGCTGGTGTCGCCGAACACGGACCGCGTCATCGCCAGCGAGAGGAACAAGCGCTTCTTGGCGCGGGTGATGCCGACATAGAACAGCCGCCGCTCTTCGGCCAGGCCGCCCGGCTCACCCGACGACATGCGGTGCGGCAGGATGTCCTCTTCGACGCCGGTGAGGAACACGGCGTCGTACTCGAGACCCTTCGCCGTGTGGAGGGTCATGATCGACACCGATCCGTCGTCGTCTTCGATCTCGTCGGCCGCGGCGAACAGCGCCACTCCGGTCAGGAAGTCGATGAGGGTGCCGTCCGGTGTGTTGCGGCGGAACTCCTTCGCCTGCGCGACGAGCTCTTCGAGGTTCTCGGCCCGCGCCTCGTCCTGCGCGTCGCCGCTCGAGCGCAGGCCCTTGAGGTAACCCGTCTTGTCGAGCAGGTTCAGCAGGATGTCGGCGGGCGCCGCGGTCTCGGATGTCGCGGTCGCCTCGTCGAGCAGGGCGCTGAGTTCGAGGATGGACGAGGTGAGCTTCGGCCCGAAGCCGAGTTCTGCGGCGTCGCGCAGCGCCTCGCGCAGCGACACCTCCAGCCGGTCGGCGTGCGACTGCAGCGCCGCCTCCGTCGCCGGCCCGATGCCACGCCGCGGGACGTTCATGACACGGCGCAGCGCCAGGTCGTCGAGAGGGTTCGCGACCTGGATGAGGTAGGCCATCGCATCCTTGATCTCGGCCCGCTCGTAGAACTTGGTGCCGCCGGGGATGCGGTACGGGATGCCGGAGCGGATGAAGATCTCTTCCAGCGGACGGGTCTGCGCGTTGGTTCGCACGAAGACGGCGACATCGTCGTAGGTCTCGCCGTTGCGCTTCAGGGTCTCGATCTCGTCGGCGACGAACTGCGCCTCATCGTGTCCCGAATACCCGGTGTAGCCGACGATCTTGTCGCCCGCACCCACGATCGTGAACAGGTTCTTGGCCACCCGGTCGAAGTTGTTGGAGATGACCGCGTTCGCGGCGTCGAGGATGTTCTGCGTCGACCGGTAGTTCTGCTCGAGCAGGATCGTCTTCGCGTTCGGGAAGTCGCGCTCGAACTCGGTGATGTTGCGCATGTCTGCCCCACGGAACGCGTAGATCGACTGATCCGAGTCGCCCACCACGGTGAGCGACGCGCCGGAGATGCCGCCATCGGCATCCACCCGCATGCGCGTGTCATCGGGAACGTGCGGCGCCTGCACGGGCTTCACCAGCTCGCGGATCAGCGCGTACTGGGCGTGATTGGTGTCCTGATACTCGTCGACCAGCACGTGACGGAAGCGGCGCTGGTACAGGGCCGCGACATCCGGGAACGCGCGGAACAGGTGCACGGTCTCGCCGATGAGGTCGTCGAAATCGAGGGCGTTGGCGCGCCGGAGGCCGGCCGTGTACCGGCGGAAGATCTCGAGGAACGCCGCCTCTTTCGGATCGTCGGTGTTCGCCATCCGGGCGAACGTGTCGACGTCGCTCAGCTCGTTCTTGAGGTTCGACATGCGGTTCGCGACACCCGCGACGGTGAAGCCCCAGGTGTCGGCGTCCATCTCGCGCAGGATGCGTTTGATCAGCGCGCGCGAATCCGCGGTGTCGTAGATGGTGAAACCGGCGGTCATGCCCATCACCTCGGCCTGACGCCGCAGGATGCGCACGCACGCCGAGTGGAAGGTGCTGACCCAAATGCCCTCGGCGGTGCCGATCAGGCCGGCGACGCGCTCGCGCATCTCGGCGGCGGCCTTGTTGGTGAACGTGATCGCCAGGATCTGGCTCGGCCACGCCTCCTTCGCCTGGATCAGCCCGGCGATGCGGCGCGTCAGCACGCTGGTCTTTCCGGAGCCGGCGCCGGCGACGATGAGGAGCGCCGGTCCGCGGTAGAGCACGGCCTCACGCTGCTGCGGGTTGAGGCCGCGCAGCAGCTCTTCGTTCAGGTCGGGGCTGACCGCATCCGGCAGCCCCGGATCCGCGTCGAAGCCGTCGAGAACGTAGGTCATATCGGTCTCGATTGTAGGCGCGACCCATGACGCCACCGGTGGTTGAGTAGCGCCGCAGGCGCGTATCGAAACCACCATGCCGGACGGGTGGTTTCGATACGCCGCGCCGCGGCTACTCAACCACCGGGGCTAGAGGCCGTCGCGCGCGGCGATCCCGAGGTCGGGATGATCCACGAACACCCCGTCCACGCCGGTGCCGAGGATCAGCTCGAACTCGCGCCGCCAGTCGCCCCATTCGCTGGGCTCGGTTCCGTGGCGGTGAGCCGGCGCGAGGAACCGGTTCTCGGGGCGCAACGTCCAGGTGAACGCCGTCAGCCCGGCGTGGTGGATGCGCGCAATCAGGTCGGTCGTGCGAATCCCGTCCTTGCCGTCCTCCAGAAGCAGTG
>JAODAS010000216.1 GCA_025463555.1 Schumannella sp. | reverse complement strand
CGCACCCACACGACGTCCGACTTGTCGAACCCGAGCTGCTCGGCCACGGCGTACGCGATCGCGGCCTCGAAGCCCTGACCCGACTCGGGCTTGTCGTCGATGACCCACGGGTAGTACGCCGGTTCGCCCGTGCCGATCGTCAGCTTGCCGTCGGTGACGTAGCCGCTGCCCGCATCGCCCCCGTCGCCGGGGGTGGCCGTCTGGCATCCGGTCAGGGCGACAGTGAGCGCAGCGACGGCCGCGAGGGAGACGACCGCGGTCAGGCGCGTCGAGAATCGTGTCATGGGGGACTCCTCTGCTGTGGGGTGCTCCCATTGTGGCGCGCTCCACCGGCGAGGGCGCGTCCGATTGCGATTCGTGACGCCGTTACGCTTTCACCATGACGGATGCCACGCTGCGTTCCGGTGGCGTCGCGACCATCCTGCGAGACCTGACGCGGCATCCGGTCCTGCTCTGGGCCGGCTTCGTGGTGGTGCATTTCGTGCTCGGCATGCTCGGCCTGTACGGGCCGGGACTGCCCCTGGGCGATGTGACCCTCGTCTACAGGTTCTGGGTCGAGAGCGGCCTGAACGCCGACATCTGGGTCGGGATCGACTCGGTCTGGGTCTACCCGCTGGTGGCATGGGTGCCGATGCTGGTCGCCTACGTCTTCGGCCCCGACCTGTACGCCAGCACGTGGCTGAGCTTCGTCATGGTGGTGGATGCGGCCGCGTTCGCGGTGCTCATCGGCTTCGGCCGCGATCGCCGGCTCGCCCTGGCCGGCTGGTGGTGGCTGGCGTTCCTGCTGCTGCTCGGGCCGGTCGCCCTCGGACGCATCGACTCGATCACGGTGCCCGTCGCCATCGTCGGCATGCTCGTGCTGGCGACGGCGCCACGACTCGCGGCCGTGCTGCTCACCGTCGCGACCTGGATCAAGGTGTGGCCGGCGGCTCTGATCGCGGCCGCGATCGTCGCCCTGCGCACGCGCTGGACGATCGCGCTCACGGCGCTCATCGCATCCATCGCCATCGCCGCCGTGGGGCTGTTCCTGGGCGCCGGGGGCAACCTGCTCAGTTTCGTCACCCAGCAGGCGGGGCGCGGGCTGCAGGTGGAGTCGCCCATCGGCACCTTCTGGATGTGGGACGCGTTCGCGACCCACTCGACGCGCACGTTCGTCTACTACGACCAGGCGATCCTCACGTATCAGGTGGTCGGTCCGGGCGCGGCTCCGGCGGCCGCCGTGATGACACCGCTGCTGGCGATCGTGACCGCTGTCCTCCTGCTGCTCGGATTCGTCGCGCGCCGTCGGGGTGTGCCCGCCCTCGAGCTGCTGCCGCCCCTGACGCTCGCGATTACCACCGCGCTCATCCTGTTCAACAAGGTCGGCTCGCCGCAGTTCGTGACCTGGCTCGCGGTGCCCCTGGTGTTCGGCCTGACGGCCTCGATCACCGGCACGGGACCATCGTTCCGCGTGCCCGTCGTGCTGTCGCTGGTGATCGCGGGTCTCACTCAGGCGATCTACCCGTATCTGTACAGCCAGTTGCTGGGGCTGGACTTCACGCTGCTGCTGGTGCTCACCGCTCGCAACCTGCTGTACGTCATCCTGTTGGTGTGGGCCGTCACGGCCGTGATCGACGCCCTCAGATACCAACCGGAGGTGGCGTCATGACAACGCTCAGCCCGGCGCGGACCCGCCTCGCGCTGCTCGCCCTCGCCCTCGGCGGGTTCGGCATCGGCGCCACCGAATTCGTCGCGATGGGCCTGCTGCCCGACATCGCCCGGGATCTGCTGCCCACGCAGTTCGCCGCGTCGCCGGAGAATGCCCTTGCCCAGACCGGGATCATGGTGTCGGCCTATGCAGCGGGCGTCGTGGTCGGGGCCCCCACCATCGCCGCACTCGCCGCGCGTTTCCCGCACCGGGGGTTGCTCGTCGCCCTCGCACTCGCATTCACGCTCGGGACGATCGCCTCGGCGCTCGCCCCCACCTTCGAACTCGTCGTCGTGGCGCGCTTCGTGGCAGGGCTCCCGCACGGCGCCTACTTCGGCGTCGCGGCGCTGGTCGCCGCGAAGCTGATGGGTCCGGGCAACCGCGGGCGCGGGGTCGCGTTCGTGCTCTCTGGCTTGACCATCGCCAACGTCATCGGCGTGCCGCTGATCACGCTGCTGGGGCAGACGGCGGGATGGCGCGTCGCGTACCTCGCGGTGGCGGCGATCTTCGCGGCCACCCTGGTCGCGATCGTGGTGTTCGTGCCGGCCTCGCCCGGCGACCCTGCGGCGACGTTCCGGCGAGAGCTGAAGGTGTTCCGGCGCATCGGCGTGTGGTTCGCGCTGCTGACCGGCGCGATCGGGTTCGGCGGCTTCTTCGCCGTGTACAGCTACATCGCGCCGCTCGCCACCGAGGTCACCAAGATCCCCGCCGGATCGGTGCCGTTCGCGCTCGCGGCGATGGGCATCGGAATGACCGCAGGCAATTTCCTCGGAGGTCGCCTCGCCGACCGCGGTGCGGTCCGCGGCATCTTCGTCTGCTTCGCCGCGTTCGCGGTCTCGCTCACGCTGCTGGCGCTCACCGCGTTCACGATCGTCGGCCTGTTCGCGGGCCTGCTGCTGGTGGGTGCCTCGGCGGCGGCGCTCAGCCCCGTCATCCAGACGCGGCTGATGGATGTCGCGGGCGACTCGCAGACGCTCGCCGCGGCCATCAACCACTCGTCGCTCAACATCGGCAACAGTCTCGGCGCGTACCTCGGTGGAGTCGTCATCGCCGGCGGGCTCGGGTTCGTCGCGCCGACCTGGGTCGGGCTGCTGCTGTGTGTTCCGGGCGTGCTGTTCGCGATCGCCGGAGCGCTCGTCAGTCGCTACGCGCTCACCGTCACCGGATCTCTGCGGCGGCCCGTCTCGGAGGAGACCGGGGTCACGCCGATCGGGGGCTAGGTCTCGACACGCGTCGCTCGCGCGGCGCTACTCGACCAGCGGCCTCAGAACGAGCCCTGGGGCGCATCCTGAATCAGGATGCCGTCCTGGATCGCGCGCTTTCGCAGCGCCACCTTGGTGCCGACGTCGATACCCGCGACGCGGTACTTCTCGCGGATGCGCTTGAGGTAGCTCTTCGCGGTCTCCTCGGAGATCGAGAGCTGGAACGCGACAGCCTTGACCGGCTCGCCGCCGCCGTAGAGCGCCATGACCCGGCGCTCCTGGGCGCTGAGCTTGGGGGATCCGCCGATCTCGCCCGCGTTGAGTGCGAGGTCGAGCTCGGCGGAGATGAACGACTCGCCCTTGGACGCCGCGCGGATCGCCTCGACGATCATCCCCGCGTCCTCGCTCTTGACCAGGTAGCCGAGGGCGCCGGAGGCGAGGGCCTCGCGCACCACGTTGGGCTCGGAGTACGTGCTCATGAGCACGACCTTCACGCCCGTGGTCTTGAGCGTGTTGATCTTGAGCGAGACCGGGATGTTGTCTTTGAGATCGAGGTCGAGCAGAACGACGTCGACAGGGAACTCCGGATGCGTGAGCAGCTCCGGCCAGGTGGGAACGGCGGCAACCATCCGGATGTCGCTCGCGGCCCCGCGGATCCATTCCGTC
>JAODAS010000172.1 GCA_025463555.1 Schumannella sp. | reverse complement strand
TCGACGGCCTCGTGTTCGACGTCGCGGCGTTCACGAACCTCAGCCACGACCACCTCGACGACTACGCCGACATGGAGGAGTACTTCCACGCGAAGCTCCCGCTCTTCCAGCCCGACCACGCCAGGCGTGGCGTGGTGTGCCTGGACACGGCATACGGTGCACGCGTGGTCCAGGAGTCGCGCATCCCCGTGACCACCATCGCCACGGTCGGGCATGCCAGCCCCGCCGACGTGGCGTCCGCCGCGTGGGTCGTCGAGGTGCTCGAGTCGACGCCCTCGTACACCGAGTTCCGCCTCACCGGACCGGAGGGGCGCTCGCTCGTCACCCGCGAGCCGCTGATCGGCTGGCACATGGCCGCGAACGCCGCACTGGCGATCGTGATGCTCGTCGAGGCCGGCTTCGAACTGGAGGCGATCGGGGCGGCGCTCTCCGTGGCCGACGAGAACGGCGACACCGGCATCAAGGCGTATCTGCCCGGCCGCACCGAGCGGGTGTCGGGCGAGCGCGGCCCCAGCGTCTATGTCGATTTCGGGCACAGCCCCGACGCGTTCGAGAACACGCTGGGCGCGGTCCGGCAGTTCACCAAGGGGCGCACGATCATGGTGTTCGGCGCCGACGGCGACCGCGATGCGACGAAACGCCACGAGATGGCTCGCGTGGCGGCGCAGGGCAGCGACATCCTCGTGATCACCGACCACCATCCGCGCTTCGAGGATCCGACGTCGATCAGGGCGACCCTGCTCGAGGGCGCTGCACTGGCGAGCGATCCGCCGGAGGAGATCTACGAGGTCAGTCCTCCCGAGGCCGCGATCCGCAAGGCGGTGTCGGTGGCGCGTGAAGGGGACTCGATCCTGTGGGCGGGGCCCGGTCACCAGGACTATCGCGACATCCGGGGGGTGCGCACGCCGTACTCCGCACGGGACGAGGCGCGGGCGGCACTGCGCGAGGCGGGCTGGGCGTGATCGCACTCGGCCTCGACGAGATCGCGGCCGCCCTCGGCGGCGCACTCGTCCTTCCCGGCGGCATACCCGCCGGCACGGTGGTGTCCGGCAGCGTCCAGACGGATTCGCGCCTCGTGGAGCCCGGCTCGGTGTTCTTCGCCCTCCCCGGCGAAGAGACGGATGGCGCGCTGTTCGCCGATGCCGCCGTTCAGGCCGGCGCCGCCCTGGTGATCGCCGAGCGGGACCTTCAGCTCGGCGTTCCCGTTCTGGTGGTGCCGGATGGCGTGGCCGCCCTGGCGGCGCTCGCCCGGCTGGTGGTGGGGCGGGTCCGCGACCACGGAACCCTCCGCATCGCGGCGGTGACCGGATCGAACGGCAAGACGACGACGAAGAACCTGCTGGGGGCGATCCTGTCCGCAGCGGGACCGACGGTCGCGCCACGGGAGTCGTTCAACAATCACGTCGGAGCGCCGATCTCGATGCTCGCGGTCGACGATTCGACCCGGTTCCTGATCGTCGAGATGGGCGCGAGCCACATCGGTGAGATCGCCCGGCTGGTGTCGATCGCGACACCCGATGTCGGCGTGGTGCTGAAGGTCGGCCTCGCGCACGCGGGGGAGTTCGGCGGCATAGAGGGTGTGCAGCGGGCGAAGGCGGAGATGGTGCGCGACCTGCCGGCCTCTGCAGTGGCAGTGCTCAACCGCGACGATTCGCTGGTCACCGCGATGGCCGGGCAGACCGCCGCACGCGTGGTCTGGTTCGGAGTGCATCCGGAATCGGACGTTCGGGCGGCCGACATCACGGCGAGCATCGACGGCACGGCGTTCACGCTGCACGCGGACGGGCGGGAATGGCCGGTGCGGCTCCGCATCCTCGGCGAGCACCACGTCTCCAACGCGCTGGCGGCGCTGGCGGTCGCACGGGAGTTCGGCGTGCCGCTGGAACGGGCGGTCGCCGCGATCGAGTCCGTCCTGCGCGCCGAGCGCTGGCGCATGGAGCTGCTGCCGGCCGAAGGCGACGTTCTCGTGATCAACGACGCGTATAACGCGAGCCCCGACTCTACGGCGGCGGCACTGAAGACGCTCGCGCAGATCGTGCGCCCCGGGCAGCGCTCGGTCGCGGTCCTCGGCGAGATGGCCGAACTGGGAGAGTTCGCGGACGAGGAGCACGATCGCATCGGGCTGCTGGCGGTCCGCCTGAACATCGGCAAGCTCGTGGTCGTGGGCGAACGTGCGCGCCGCATCCACGCCTCGGCGGGTCGTGAAGGTTCCTGGGACGGGGAGTCGGTGCTCGTGGGCGATCCGGACGCGGCATACGATCTTCTGCGTGAAGAACTTCGGCCCGGAGACGTCGTCCTGGTGAAGTCGTCGAAGTCGGCAAAGCTGCGATTCCTCGGTGACCGCATCGCGGGGGTCGCCCCGTGATCGCACTCCTGGTGGCCGCCGGCTTCTCGCTGTCGTTCACGCTGTTCACGACGCCGCTGTTCATCCGGCTGTTCAAGCGCCTCGACTGGGGCCAGTTCATCCGCGACGACGGGCCGCAGACCCATCACACGAAGCGCGGCACGCCGACCATGGGCGGCATCATCTTCATCCTCGGCTCGATCCTGGGCTACCTGGTCGGGCATCTGGTTTCGGGGATCCCGTGGACCATGGTCGCGGTGCTGGTCATCGGGATGATGGGCGGAATGGGGCTGATCGGGTTCCTCGACGACTTCCTCAAGACCCGCAACCAGCGAAGCCTGGGGCTCGGCGGCTGGTCGAAGGTCCTCGGCCAGGTGATCATCGGCTCGATCTTCGCGGTGCTCGCCGTGCACGAGGTCTTCCGTGACGAGAACGGCAACACCCCGGGCTCGCACCTCATCTCCGTCGTGCGGGATGTGCCGTGGCTCAACCTGTTCGCGTTCGGGGCACCGATCGGGTTCGCGCTCTTCATCATCTGGGTCAACGTCATCGCCGTCAGCGCGTCGAACGGCGTCAACGTGGCGGACGGGCTCGATGGCCTGGCCAGCGGTTCGGCGATCTTCGCGATCTCGGCCTACATCTTCATCGGCTTCTGGCAGTTCAACCAGGCGTGCTTCAGCGACTCGCTCGACGAGGCCGTGAAGTACAAGTGCTACGACGTCCGTGATCCGCTGGATCTCGCGGTCATCGCGGCCGCGATCTGCGGGGCGCTCATCGGATTCCTCTGGTGGAACACCTCGCCCGCCCAGATCTTCATGGGCGACACCGGTTCGCTCGGCCTGGGCGGCGCCCTGGCCGCCCTCGCGATCCTCAGCCGCACCGAGCTGCTGCTCGTGCTGATCGGCGGCCTCTACCTGATCGTCACGGGGTCCGTCATCCTGCAACGTGTCTACTTCAAGCTCACGCACGGCAAGCGCATCTTCCTGATGAGCCCTCTCCATCATCATTTCGAGCTCAAAGGCTGGGCCGAGGTGACGGTCGTCGTGCGGTTCTGGCTGATCGCGGCGCTCTTCGTCGCGGCGGGTGTCGGCGTCTTCTATCTCGAGTGGATCAGCCGTTAGACGTGACCGACCTCACGTCTCTCACCAGCTGGAACGCCGACTGGCGCGGCCTCCGGGTCGCTGTCTTCGGGCTGGGGGTGACCGGGTTCGCCGCTGCGGACACGCTCGCGGAGCTGGGTGCACAGGTGCTGGTCGTCGCGGAGGGAGCCGACGATCGGCGCCGCGAGCTGTTGACCGTCATCGGGGCGCGATTCCTGCAGGCGACAGAGCCGGTCGATGAGCTGACCGCTTTCGAGCCGGAGGTCGTCATCGTCTCGCCCGGATACCACCCCGACAACCCCCTGCTGATCTGGGCGGCCGGCCGTGGCATCCCGGTGTGGGGCGATATCGAGCTCGCCTGGCGCCTGCGCGACAAGGTGCCGCGCGGCGACGGCACACCCGCCGAATGGGTTCTGATCACCGGGACCAACGGCAAGACGACGACCACGCAGCTCACCGCGACGATGCTCGTGACCGCAGGCCTGAAGGCGGCGCCCTGCGGCAACATCGGCGTTCCCGTGCTGGATGCGATCCGCGATCCGGGCGGGTTCGACGTGCTGGTCGTCGAGCTGTCGAGCTATCAGCTGCACTGGATGCAGCGCAACGACGGCGGACGGGTCGCCGCCCTCGCCGCCGTCTGCCTCAACCTCGCCGACGACCACTACGACTGGCACGGCAGCGCGCAGGCCTACCGCAACGCCAAGGCGAAGGTCTATGACAACGTCCGGGTCGCCTGCGTGTACAACCGGGCGGATGACGCGACGCGCGTGATGGTCGAGGACGCCGAGGTGCAGGAGGGCGCGCGGGCCGTCGGCTTCGGCATCGGCATCCCGGGGCCCAGCGACATCGGGATCGTCGAGGGGATATTGGTCGACCGGGCGTTCCTCGAGGACCGGCACCACGCCGCGCTCGAGCTGGCGACCATCGACGACCTGCGCGATGCCGGGCTGGGGGCGCCGCATTCGGTGCAGAACGCGCTGGCCGCATCGGCCTTGGCGCGTGCGGTCGGCGTCCCTCCGGCGGCGATCCGGGATGCGATCCGCAGCTTCCGCATGGACGCGCACCGCACCGAGCTGGTCGCCGCGGTCGCGGGCATCAGCTGGGTCGACGACTCCAAGGCCACGAACGCACACGCCGCACATGCCTCCCTCGCCGCGTTCGAGTCGGTCGTGTGGATCGCCGGCGGGCAGCTGAAAGGCGTCGACCCGGGTCCGCTCGTCCGAACGCATGCCGCACGGCTCCGGGCCGCGATCCTGGTCGGGAGGGACCGTCTGGCACTGCGGGAGGCGTTCGCGCGACACGCGCCCGGCGTCCTGCTGATCGAGGTCGACGAGGCCGAGACTGGAGGGGTGATGCCCGCCGCCGTGCGTGCCGCGGCATCCGTCGCCCAGCCGGGAGACGTGGTGCTGCTTGCGCCGAGCGCGGCATCGTTCGACCAGTTCGCGGACTACGCGGATCGTGGCCGGCGGTTCGCCGACGCGGTACGGCAACATTTGGGAGGAAGCGCCGATGACGACGACGCGACCGACCCCGCAGCGGACGACACCCCAGCGCAGCGCTAGGCGGCCCGCTCCCGAACCGGAAGCTCAGCGTCCGCGCACCGTCGTGGTCGCCGTACGCCGGCTGTTCTCCGCCGAGACCCCCGAGTACTTCCTGTTGCTCGGCACGACGCTGTTCCTCGTCGTCTTCGGCTTGATCATGGTGCTGTCGTCCTCCTCGATCGAGGCGCGCGCGGCGGGAGGCGACTTCTTCGCGCAGGCCTCGCGGCAGGGTCTGTATGCGCTGGTCGGCATCCCGGCGATGCTGCTGGCGGCCCGGGCGCCCGCCGCGTTCTGGCGGCGGTGGGCGGGCACGGCGGTCGTCATCGCCGTCGCACTGCAGCTGCTGGTGTTCCTGCCGGGACTCGGGTACGCCAGCGGTCAGAACCGCAACTGGATCAACCTGGGGTCGTTCACCGCGCAGCCCTCCGAGCTGATCAAGCTGGCCCTGATCATCTGGCTCGCGTGGGTGCTGTCGCGCAAGGGCGACGCCCTGCACGAGTGGCGCGAGGTCGCCATCCCGGTGCTGCCGATCACCGTCGTGACCACCGGGCTCGTGCTGGCCGGCAACGACCTCGGAACGGCGACGATCATCCTCGCCATCGTGTTCGGCGCCCTCTTCTATGCCGGCGTGCGGCTGCGGATCCTCGCCGCCGCGCTGGCCGCGGTCTCCGTCGTCGCGCTCGTGGCCGTGCAGCTCAGCGACTCGCGCTCCAACCGGATCGCTGCGTGGCTGGGGCAATGCTCCGATCCGACGCTCTACTCGCGCGACTGCTGGCAGTCGATCCACGGCTGGGAGGCGCTGGCACACGGGGGCGTGCTCGGCGTCGGGCTGGGCAACTCGACGGGAAAGTGGTTCTGGATCCCCGAGGCGGCGAACGACTTCATCTTCGCGATCATCGGCGAAGAACTGGGACTGCTGGGGGCGATCCTCGTCATCGGGCTGTTCGTCGTGCTGACCATCTGCTTCGTCCGGATCATCCGGATGAACCGGGACCCGTTCGCCAAGCTCGCCGTCAGCGCCGCGATGGTGTGGATCATCGGGCAGGCCTTCGTCAACATCGCGGTGGTCCTCGGCCTGCTGCCGGTGCTGGGGGTGCCGCTGCCCCTGGTGTCGGCGGGTGGCTCGGCGCTCATCACGACGCTCACCGCGATCGGCGTGGTGCTGTCGTTCGCGCGGCACCGCCCTGCCGCCGTGCATGCCGGGGCGCCGCGCCGGTGACGGTGTACCTGCTCGCCGGCGGGGGGACCGCAGGCCACGTGAATCCGCTGCTCGCGACCGCGGATCGTCTGCGGGACCGCGATCCCGGCGCCACGGTTCTCGTCCTGGGCACGGCGGAGGGGCTCGAGGCGCGACTCGTCCCGGAACGCGGGTACGAGCTGCTGACCATCCCGAGAACACCGTTCCCGCGACGGCCGAACGCCGACCTGGTTCGATTCCCGGGGCGCTGGCGGGCGACGATCGCGGCCGCCCGCCATCACATCCGGGACCGCGGGGTGGATGTCGTGGTCGGCTTCGGCGGCTACGCGTCGGCGCCGGCATACCGGGCCGCCCGTCGCGAAGGGGTCGGGATCGCGCTCCACGAGGCGAATGCCCGCCCGGGTCTGGCGAACCGGCTCGGAGCGCGGCTCACGCGGTTCGTCGGGGTGACGTTCGCGTCGACCCGGCTGCCGCACGGCCGGGTGGTGGGTTTCCCGCTGCGACGGGAGATCGAGACGCTGGATCGCGCGGCACAGCGGTCGGCTGGCGCACAGCAGTTCGGCCTCGACCCCGCCCTGCCCACGCTGCTCGTCACCGGGGGGTCGTCCGGAGCCCGGCGCATCAACGACACGGTGAGCTCATCGGCGCGAGCCATCGTGGATGTCGGCTGGCAGGTCCTGCACCTGAGCGGCGGACTGCGGGACGCGATCGAGGACCCGGGGATCCCCGGGTATCACATCGTCGACTACACCGACCGCATGGATCTCGCGTTCGCGGCCTCGGATCTGGCGGTCTCGCGCGCAGGCTCCGCAACGGTGAGCGAACTGGCCGCCGTCGGACTGCCGGCGGTGTTCATCCCGTACCCGGTCGGCAACGGCGAGCAGGTGTTCAATGCCAAGGATGCGCTCGACGCGGGAGGCGCCGTGCTGGTGCTCGACGCGGCATTCACGCCCACGTGGGTGGCCGACGAGCTCGTGCCGCTGTTGCGGGACCCGGCGCGCGTGGCCGGGCTCGCCGCGCGCATCGCGAGCGTCGGGCACCGCGACGGCTCCGACCGGATGGTCGACCTGGTGTTCGAGGCACGGGACGCGGCCGGGTCGGCGCCCTCGCGGACTGACGGGTAGCGTAATCGGGATGATCAAACCCGACCTCGGCATGCAGCTCCCCGCGGAGCTGGGTGCCCTGCACTTCACCGGCATCGGCGGGTCCGGGATGAGCGGCATCGCGCGCCTCTTCCTCGACGCGGGCTACCGCGTCAGCGGTTCGGATCTGCGCGACACCGACGCCGTGCACGAGCTGCGCGAGGCGGGCGCGACCATCGCCATCGGCCATGACGCGGCGAACGTCGGCGACGCCGACACCCTCGTCGTGACCGGCGCGCTCTGGCAGGAGAACTCCGAGTACCAGTACGCGCTCGCGCACGGGATCCCGGTGCTGCACCGGTCTCAGGCGCTGGCCTGGCTGATCAACCGGCAGCGACTGGTCGCGGTGGCCGGAGCGCACGGCAAGACCACCTCCACGGGCATGATCGTCACCGCGCTCCGCGAACTCGGCGCCGACCCGAGTTTCGTGAACGGGGGAGTGATCGCCGGCCTCGGGCGCAGCTCCGCGACCGGTTCGGGGGAGCTGTTCGTGGTGGAGGCGGACGAGTCCGACGGGTCGTTCCTGCTGTACGACACCTCGGTGGCGCTGATCACGAACGTCGACGCCGACCACCTCGACCACTACGGCACGCAGGAGGCGTTCGAGGACGCCTTCGTGACCTTCGCGCAGCGCGCGTCGGAGTTCGTGGTCGCCTCCAGCGACGATCCGGGGGCGATCGCCGTCACCGCCCGGCTGCGCGACCAGCGCGTGCTCACGTTCGGTGCCGCCGCCGACGCAGGCACCCGTGTCTCGGGTGTCGCGACCGAGGGCCCCGTCGCATTCACCTTGAGCTACGCGGGAGTCGACCACGCCGTCCGGCTCGCCGTCCCCGGCGCCCACAATGCGCTCAACGCCGCCGGAGCATTCACGGTGCTCGTGGGTCTGGGATTCGACGCAGAGGCGGTGATCTCGGCGCTGGAGACGTTCACCGGCACGGCACGGCGCTTCGAACTCCACGGGACCGTGCGCGGGGTCAGCGTCTACGACGACTACGCGCACCATCCGACCGAGGTCGAGGCAGCGCTGCAGACGGCGCGTTCCGTTGTCGGCTCTGGTCGGGTCATCGCAGTGCATCAGCCCCACCTGTACAGCCGCACCCAGCTGATGGCGGGCGACTTCGCCGAGGCATACGAACGCCTCGCCGACCACACGGTGGTTCTGGATGTCTACGGGGCCCGCGAAGACCCGGTCCCGGGAGTGACGGGGGCGCTGGTCTCCGAGAGGTTCGCGGATCCCACGCACGTGGAGTACCTCCCCGACTGGCAGGCGGCAGCCGAGCATGTCGCTGCCTACGCCCGCGAGGGCGACCTCGTGATGACGCTCAGCTGCGGCGACGTGTACCGCATCATCCCTCAGATCCTGGGCGCCCTCGAGAAATCGGCACCGGCGGGCGAGCGCGGGTGAAGCGTCCGGAGGGGTTCGACCGCGGCTCGCCGCCTCCGGCTGCTCCCGCGCGTTCGCCGCGAGCGCGGCGCGCTGAGCAGCCGACTCCGACACCGGCTCCGACACCGACGCCGACACCAAAGCCGACACCAAAGCCCACGCCGATGCCGCGAACCGCACGCGCGCCCGAGTCGCCCGCCGGCCGGCCCGAGGGGGGCCGGCCCGGCAGGGCGCAGACGGCTGAGCGGCCAGAGCGGTCGGGACGGACGGAGCGCGCAGCGGTCCCGCAACCTGCGCGGCCCCGGAGCGCGCGGGCCGAATTCGCCGCGGCCGACCGCCGCCGCAAGCGGGAGGAGCGCGCGGAGGTCCGCCGGTTCACCCGCACATCACGCCGCCGCCGGCTCGGATGGCTCGCCGCGGCGCTCGTGCTGCTGAGCCTCGTCGCCCTCGTCGTGACGGCGGTGTTCTCGCCGATTCTCGCCCTCCGGCATGTCACCGTCGACGGCACGTCACGCCTCGACGCGGCAGCGCTGGTCGATGCCGTGGATGGCCAGCTGGGCACGCCGCTGGCGCTGCTGGACGAGAACCGGGTCCGCAGCGAGCTGGGAGAGTTCGCGCTCATCCGCAGCTACGTCACCGAGCTCGTGCCGCCCGACACCCTCGTCATCCACATCGTGGAGCGCTCACCCATCGGAGTCGTCTCGGCGGCCGGCGGCTTCGAACTCGTCGACCCGGCGGGGGTGACGATCGACACCACCGTCACCGCACCGGAGGGGTATCCGGTGATGCAGCTGGCGGAGGGCGACGACGTCAGCGGTGCGGGCTTCCGCTCGATGGCGGAGGTGCTGCTGGCCCTCCCGCCGGCTGTGCTCGCGCAGGTGGCGACGATCACGGCTCAGACCAAGGACGATGTCACCCTGACCCTGACCGGATCGTCGCAGCGCGTCGCCTGGGGAAGCGCCGACGACTCGGTGGAGAAGGCTGCGGTGCTCACCAGCCTGATCGCTCTGCACAAGGGAGACGGGCCGGGGGAGTACGACGTGTCGGCTCCCGGCATCGGCGTCTTCCACAAGGACTGACCGCTCCGTCGACGGCGCCCGGGTCAATGGCACCTGAGAATGGCGCGACACGCGCACAGGCCTCCCGGATGGTGGCGGTGCACGACCGTACCGTGAGGGACAGAACATGGTACTGAGAAAGACTCTGAACCTCAAGTAGAGGTTGAGAGTTTTCCAGACCGGCACACGACTTGCACGACTACGACCTATTGCCAGACCAGCCACACGGAGGCCGACGTGACATCGAATCAGAACTACCTCGCGGTGATCAAGGTCGTCGGCATCGGCGGCGGCGGCGTCAACGCCGTCAACCGCATGATCGAGCTGGGCCTGCGCGGAGTCGAGTTCATCGCGATCAACACCGACGCGCAGGCGCTCCTGATGAGCGATGCCGACGTCAAGCTCGACGTCGGCCGCGAACTGACGCGAGGGCTCGGCGCGGGCGCCGACCCCGAGGTGGGTCGCCGTGCCGCGGAGGATCACGCCGAAGAGATCGAAGAGGCACTGGCCGGCGCGGACATGGTCTTCGTGACGGCAGGCGAAGGAGGCGGCACCGGCACCGGTGGCGCTCCGGTCGTCGCGCGTATCGCCAAGTCCATCGGCGCGCTGACGATCGGTGTGGTCACCAAGCCCTTCGGTTTCGAGGGCAAGCGCCGCTCGGCCCAGGCCGAGATCGGGGTCGCCGCTCTCAAGAGCGAGGTCGACACGCTCATCGTCGTCCCCAACGACCGGCTGCTCGAGATCAGCGATCGCGGAATCAGCATGCTCGAGGCGTTCGCGACCGCCGACCAGGTGCTTCTGGCCGGTGTGCAGGGCATCACCGACCTGATCACCACTCCGGGCCTCATCAACCTCGACTTCGCCGACGTGAAGTCGGTCATGCAGGGCGCCGGTTCCGCGCTGATGGGCATCGGGGCCAGCCGCGGCGCCGACCGCGCCATCAAGGCCGCCGAGCTGGCCGTGGCATCGCCTCTCCTCGAGGCGAGCATCGACGGCGCGCACGGTGTGCTGCTCTCGATCCAGGGTGGTTCGAACCTCGGCATCTTCGAGATCAACGACGCCGCGCGGCTGGTGCAAGAGGCTGTGCACCCCGAGGCGAACATCATCTTCGGCGCCGTCATCGACGACACGCTCGGCGATGAGGTGCGGGTGACCGTCATCGCGGCCGGGTTCGACGGCGGTGAGCCGACGACCCGCCCCCAGCGCGAGCGTCGCACCAACTTCGTCGAGGCGCAGATCCCCGTCGCGGTCGGCGCAGGTGCCGCGGGTGCCGGCGCAGAGGCGGAGGGATCGGGATGGTCGGCCGAGCCCGACCTGCCGATGACCCAGCCGATCGCCCCTCTCGACCGCGAATTCGATGACGACGACGACCTCGACGTCCCCGACTTCTTGAAGTAGTGCCCGAGTTCCGGCCTCCGTCGCCGCGAGTGCCGGACGCAGAGCTGGCTGCGCGGCTTGCCGACGTCGACGGCCGGATCGCGGACGCGGCACGGCAGGCGGGTCGCGACCCGGCCGAGCTGACCCGCATCGTCGTCACCAAGTTCCATCCGGCATCGCTCGTGCGCGAGCTCTACGAGCTCGGCGTACGCGACGTGGGGGAGAACCGCCATCAGGAGGCCGCGGCGAAAGCCGCGGACCTCACCGACCTCGACCTGCGCTGGCATTTCGTGGGGCAGTTGCAGAGCAACAAGGCGCGCGCCGTGCGCCGTTATGCGACCGCCGTCCACTCCGTCGACCGGGAGTCGCTGGTCGACGCCCTGGCGGCGCGCGAGGGCGAGGGCGAACTGGACTGCTTCATCGAGTTGAACCTCACCGACGACCCGGGCCGCGGGGGTGCCGACCCGGCCGGCGCCCCGGCCCTCGCGGAGCGGATCGCGTCGGCGCCGGGGCTGCGGCTGCTCGGGGTGATGGCGGTCGCTCCGCTGGATGCCGAGCCGCGGCCGGCGTTCGCCCGCGTGCGCGCGGTGTCCGACAGCATCCGGTCGGTCGTCCCCACCGCGACCGCCATCTCGGCGGGGATGTCGGGGGACTTTCCCGACGCGATCGCCGAAGGCGCGACACACCTGCGCATCGGAACGGCAATCACCGGAAAACGTTCAACCACAGGTTAAGTTCTGAACAGATGCGTCGCGGCGCAACGCTCGATTCCGGAGGACATGATGGCGAACCCCATGCACAAGGCGATGGTCTACCTCGGCCTGGCCGATGAGGGCTACGACGACGACGTCATGCCGGCGGCGCCTGTGGCGCCGGTCTCGCGTCACGACCGCGTCGAACGGCACGAGACCACGAGACGCGCCGAGGTGACGCCGCTCCGGCGCCCCGCCGCCGCCCCGAACCGGCACGCCGCGGCGGGCATGAACGAGATCCTCACCGTGCACCCGCGTCAGTACAAGGACGCGCAGATGATCGCGCAGACGTTCCGCGAGGGCGTTCCCGTCATCGTCAATCTGTCGCAGATGAGCGCCCCCGACGCCAAGCGGCTCATCGACTTCGCCTGCGGCCTCACCGAGGGCCTGTACGGCAAGATCGAGCGGGTCACGAACCAGGTGTTCCTGCTGTCGCCCGAGCACGTCGCGGTCAGCGGCGAGCAGGGCGAGGTCGAGTCAGAGGTCGAGGCCGGCTTCTTCGGCCAGTAGCGCCTGATCCCGGTGGGGATCGTGCCGCTTCTCGCGACGATCGCCTATGTGGCGCTCGTGATCTTCGTCGTGCTCATGTGGACCCGGCTGATCGTGGACTGGGTTCGGGCACTGCGCCCCTGATGGCGGCCCACCGGTGTGGCGCTCGTCGCCGCGGAGGCCGCCTTTGCGGTGACGGATCCGCCGATCGGCCTGGTGCGCAAGGTGGTCAAGCCGGTGCGATTCGGCTCGGCGAGCATCGATTTCGGCTGGAGCATCGTGTTCGTGGCGACCCTGGTGCTGCTCTACATCCTGGGTCCCTTGCGGTATCTCGCCTTCTGACGCAAGGGGTTCATTCCCGCCAAGCGCTCAGGTAACGTGGCGGTTCGGATGTACTCTTGGACTCTCACCTTCAGGGTGAGACCCGCACTTGCTAGCGTTGTCCAGGGGCGCAACCCCCGAATTCGCAGCTTCTGATCAATACGAGGTGAGTCATGGCCCTGACGCCGGAAGACGTGGTCAACAAGCGTTTCAACCCGACCAAGTTCCGTGAGGGGTACGACCAGGACGAGGTGGACGACTTCCTCGACGAGGTCGTCGTCGAGTTGCGTCGCCTCAACCAGGAGAACGAAGAGCTGCGGCAGCGCCTGATGGCCGCCGACTCTCGCATCAACGAGCTCCAGGCCGGCGGAGCAGTCGCAGCCGCGCCGGCAGCCGCTGCCGGCCCCGCTCCCGTCGCCGCACCGGAACCCGTCTTCGCACCGCAGGCCGTCACCGGTGATCCCAGCGACCCTGCGAACACGAACAACCTGCTCCAGCTCGCCCGGCGCCTCCACGAGGAGCACGTCCGCGAGGGCATGGAGAAGCGCGATGCGCTCATCGCGGAGGGGCACGCTGCCGCGGCTCGCGTCGTGTCCGAGGCCGAGCAGGCCCAGCGCACCCAGATGACCGCACTCGAGCAGGAGCGTGTCGCTCTCGAACGCCAGGTCGACGAGCTGCGCACCTTCGAGCGTGAATACCGCAGCAAGCTCAAGGGCTACATCGAGGGGCAGCTCCGCGAGCTCGAGACGTCGAATGCTCTCGAGGCCGGCAGCGGTGCCGCGGCCGCTCCCGCGCCCCAGCCGCAGCAGCCCGCGGCCGTGACCGCGGGTCCCGCCGCCGAGCAGCAGTTCGCCGCCGCGCCGCAGCCTGCGACGCCGGCCTACAACGGCCCGCAGTCCAACGACTACACGGCGTTCCCGCAGCCCACCGACGCGGTGCCTTCCACGTACCCGGGCTTTGCCCAGGGCAGCTGAGGCACCCGCGACCGATCGGGCGCACAAGCGCGGACGCGTCAGCGCCCGCGCTCTCCTGCTGCTCGCTGCCGTCGCGGTGGCCGTCTATGGGATCGACCAGGGTGCCAAGTACCTGGTGACCCAGAATCTGGTACCGGGGCACACCGTCCAGGTGCTCGGCGAGGTTCTCCAGCTGCATTTCGTGACCAATTCCGGCGCCGCATTCTCGCTGGCGAGCGGATTCACCTGGATCCTGTCCGTGGTGGCAGCGGGAGTCGTGGTGTTCATCGGCATCTTCGCGCCGCGCATCCGGTCCCTGGGCTGGGCGACCATGTTCGGGCTGGTCCTCGGCGGCGCCCTCGGCAACCTGACCGACCGCCTGTTCCGTGAACCGGGTTTCGGCACCGGACACGTCGTCGACTTCCTTCAGATCTACGGGTTCCCCGCGATATTCAACGCAGCCGATGTCGCGATCGTGACGAGCATGGTGCTGTTCATCCTGCTGTCGTTGCGCGGGGTCGGTCTCGACGGCACGCGCACGCCGATGGTGAAGGCGACACCCAAGCCGGCCGCACGGAAGCCGGCCGCACCGAAGACAGCCGCACCGAAGACAGCCGCACCGAAGACCGCCGCACCGAAGACCGCCGCACCGAAGACCAGGGAGTGACCGTGGAGCGGCGAAGCCTCCCGGTGCCGGACGGTCTCGCGGGGGAGCGCGCCGACGCCGCCCTGGCGAAGCTGCTGGGCTTCTCGCGTACCTACGCGGCCGAGGTGCTGGAAGCGGGGGGCGTGACGCTGGATGCCGTGGTGCTGTCCAAGTCCGACCGCCTGACAGCGGGCGGCTGGCTCGAGGTGCAGTGGACGCCGAAGTCGGCGCCCACGATCGTGCCTGCGCTGGTTCCCGGCTTCGAGGTCGTGTACGACGACGACGACTTCGTGGTCATCGACAAGCCTGTCGGCGTCGCCGCGCATCCGGCGAGCGGCTGGGACGGCCCCACGGTGCTGGGCGCTCTGGCGGGGGCAGGCTTCCGGGTCAGCACGTCGGGCGCCGAAGAGCGCGCCGGCATCGTGCACCGGCTCGATGTGGGCACGAGCGGTCTCATGGTGGTGGCCAAGAGCGAGCGCGCCTACACCGAGCTGAAGCGGCAGTTCCACGATCGCGAGGTCGACAAGATCTACCACGCCGTGGTGCAGGGTCACCCTGACCCGTTCTCGGGCACCATCGACGCGCCGATCGGCAGGCACCCCAGCTCGGACTGGAAATTCGCGGTGACCGCCGACGGCAAGCCCAGCGTCACGCATTACGACACCCTCGAGGCGATGCGCAGCGCGACCCTGCTCGAGATCCATCTCGAGACAGGTCGCACCCACCAGATCCGCGTACACATGGCGGCGCAGCGCCACCCCTGCGTCGGAGACCTGCTGTACGGGGCCGACCCCACGCTGGCAGCGCGGGTGGGCCTGACCCGGCAATGGCTGCACGCCAGACGGCTCGGCTTCCGGCATCCCGGAACCGGCGAGGCGGTCGAATTCGAGACCGCCTACCCGCAAGACCTCCAACACGCCCTCGACGTTCTGCGCGGCGACTGACAGCGGATTATCCTTGGGGTCCAACCCTCCGGAGATCTTCACGTGGCCTCGAGCGATTCCTTCGTGCATCTGCACGTCCACAGCGAATACTCGATGCTCGACGGCGCCGCCCGGGTGGGCGACCTGATGAAGGCGGTCGCCGAGCAGGGCATGCCGGCCATCGCCGTGACCGACCACGGCAACAACTTCGGGGCCTACGACTTCTGGAAGCAGGCGACCGAAGCCGGCATCAAGCCGATCATCGGCACCGAGGCCTACGTCACGCCCGGCACCCACCGCAGCGACAAGACCCGCGTGCGGTGGGGCAACGGCGGCGAAGACGACGTCTCCGGCTCGGGCGCCTACACGCACATGACGCTGCTCGCCGAGAGCACCGCCGGCATGCACAACCTGTTCAAGCTGTCGTCCCTCGCCTCCATCGAGGGCTACTACTTCAAGCCCCGAATGGACCGCGACCTGCTGCAGACCTACGGATCGGGTCTCATCGCGACCACCGGCTGCGCCAGCGGCGAGGTGCAGACCCGCCTCCGCCTGGGGCAGTACGACGAGGCGCGGAAGGCCGCGAGCGACTTCCGCGACATCTTCGGCAAAGACAACTACTTCGCCGAGATCATGGATCACGGTCTCGGCATCGAGAAGCGCACCATGTCCGATCTGCTGCGGCTCGCGAAAGAGCTGGCGATCCCGCTGGTCGCGACGAACGATCTGCACTACGTGCACGCGCACGACGCGCAGGCGCAGGAGATGCTGCTCGCCATCCAGTCGGGTTCGACCCTCGCCGACCCGAACCGGTTCAAGTTCGACTCGAACGAGTTCTATCTCAAGACGCCCGCGCAGATGCGCCAGCTGTTCCGCGATCACCCCGAAGCATGCGACAACACCCTGCTGATCGCCGAACGCTGCGAGGTCGAGTTCGATACCACGGCGAACTACATGCCGCGGTTCCCGGTTCCCGACGGTGAGACCGAGGGCACCTGGTTCGTCAAAGAGGTCGAGCGCGGCCTCATCGACCGGTACCCGGCGGGCGTTCCCGCCGAGGTGCGCACCCAGGCCGACTACGAGATCGAAGTCATCCTGCAGATGGGGTTCCCGGGCTACTTCCTCGTGGTCGCCGACTTCATCCGCTGGTCGCGGCAGCAGGGCATCCGGGTGGGACCCGGCCGCGGATCCGGCGCCGGGTCGATGGCCGCCTACGCCATGCGCATCACCGACCTCGACCCCCTCAAGCACGGCCTGATCTTCGAGCGGTTCCTCAATCCCGACCGCGTCTCGATGCCCGACTTCGATGTGGACTTCGACGAGCGCCGCCGCGGCGAGGTCATCAAGTACGTGACCGAGAAGTACGGCGAGGAGCGCGTCGCGCAGATCGTCACCTACGGCACCATCAAAGCCAAGCAGGCGCTGAAAGACAGCACGCGCGTCCTCGGGATGCCGTTCTCGGTGGGCGAGAAGCTCACGAAGGCGTTCCCTCCGCCGGTCATGGGCAAGGACATGCCGCTCGGCGACGTCACCGACGTGAAATCGGAGCGCTACAAGGAGGCGGGCGACCTGCGGCTGCTGCTGCAGAACGACCCCGAGGCGGCCAAGGTCTTTGAGACCGCTCTGGGCATCGAGAATCTGAAGCGGCAGTGGGGCGTGCACGCGGCCGGCGTGATCATGTCGAGTGAGCCGATCGCCGATGTCATCCCGATCATGAAGCGCGAGCAGGACGGCCAGATCGTCACGCAGTTCGACTTCCCGGCATCCGAAGCCCTCGGCCTGGTCAAGATGGACTTCCTCGGCCTGCGCAACCTGACGATCATCGACGACGCCCTCGACAACATCGAGACCAATCGCGGGTTCCGGCCGGTGCTCGAAGACCTCGACTTCGACGACCGGGCTGCATATGACCTGCTGGCGCGGGGCGACTCGCTGGGCGTCTTCCAGCTCGACGGCGGCCCGCTGCGCAGCCTGATGCGCCTGATGAAGCCCGACAACTTCGAAGACATCAGCGCCCTCATCGCGCTGTACCGGCCGGGCCCGATGGGCGCGAACTCACACACCAACTACGCGCTGCGCAAGAACGGCACGCAGGCGATCACGCCCATCCATCCGGAGTTCCGCGAGTCGCTCGCCGAGATCCTGGACACCACCTACGGCCTGATCATCTACCAGGAGCAGGTGATGGCGATCGCGCAGAAGGTCGCGGGCTTCACGCTCGGCCAGGCCGACATCCTGCGTCGCGCGATGGGCAAGAAGAAGAAGAGCGAGCTCGACAAGCAGTACGCGGGATTCGTCGCCGGCATGAAGCAGAACGACTACTCCGACGTCGCGATCAAGACGCTGTGGGACATCCTGGTGCCCTTCTCGGACTACGCCTTCAACAAGGCGCATTCGGCCGCGTACGGCGTGCTCAGCTACTGGACCGCGTATCTGAAGGCGCACTACCCGGCCGAGTACATGGCCGCACTGCTGACCAGCGTGGGCGATGCCCGCGACAAGCTGGCGATCTACCTCAACGAGTGCCGGCGCATGGGGATCAAGGTGCTCGCTCCCGACGTGAACGAATCGATCGGATACTTCGCCGCGGTCGGCGAGGACATCAGGTTCGGCATGGGTGCGGTCCGCAACGTCGGGTTCGGCGTCGTCGAGCAGATCAAGCGCGCACGTGAGGAGAAGGGGCGCTTCACCACGTTCCACGACTTCCTGCGGAAGGTCCCGCTGCAGGCCGCCAACAAGCGCACCGTCGAGTCGCTGATCAAGGCGGGGGCCTTCGACAGCCTCGGGTCGACCCGGCGTGCGCTCATCGAGATCCACGAGGGAGCCGTCGACCGCGCCGTCAGCGACAAACGTGCCGAGGCCAACGGGCAGGTCGGATTTGATTTCGACAGCCTCTGGGACGAGCCCGAGCACGCCGTCGAGGCGATCCCCGATCGCCCGGAATGGCCCAAGCGCGAGAAGCTGGCCGCCGAGCGCGAGATGCTCGGCCTCTACGTCAGCGACCATCCGCTCGCCGGGCTGGAATCGCAGCTGGCCAGGCACGCCAGCGTCGGCATCGCCGAACTGCTCGCGGGAGACGTCGCGAGCGACGGGGAGATCGTCACGGTGGCCGGCCTCGTGACGAGCGTTCAGCACCGCACGGCCCGCAACTCCGGCAACCCGTACGGGGTCGTGCAGGTCGAGGACTTCGGCGGCGAGATCACCGTGATGTTCCTGGGCAAGACCTACCACGAGTTCGCACCAGCGCTCGTGGGCGATTCGATCGTGGTGGTCAAGGGGCGGGTGAGCCTGCGCGACGACGGTATGAACCTGCACGCGGTGTCGATGTTCCAGCCCGACACGGGCTCGAGCCTCGGATCCGGTCCGCTCGTGATCTCGGTGGCCGAGGCGCGAGCGACCACCGAGGTGATCACCGCCCTCAACGACGTGCTCATCCGGCACGCGGGGGACAACGAGGTGCGTCTGCGCCTCGTGCGCGGCGAGAACGCGCGCATGTTCGAGATCCCGTACCCGGTCGCCGTCACCGCCGACCTGTACGGCGAACTCAAGAGCCTTCTGGGCCCCAACTGCCTGGTGTGAGTCCTGCCGCGGCAGCCTCAGGCCCGGTCGCCCGGCTTCCAGTATTCGCGCTCGTGGTACAGCAGCGGCACGTCGGGTTCGCCCAGCGCGCCGTCCTCGATCTGCACGACCACCACGGCGCTCTCGACGACCGGATAGCGGCCGATGACCCGGCACAGCATCCAGGCGGGCACGTCGTTCAGCAGCGGCAGGCCCGAGGGCCCGGGCGCCCAGTGGTCGCCGGCGAACCTGACGTCCGCATCCAGGGACAGGGTCTCCGCAGCCGCGCGATTGCGCACGCCGAGAAAGTGGATGAGCACGTGCTCGGTCTGCTCGATCGCCGGCCACGCGCTCGCCTTGCGGGCCATGTTGAAGGTGGCCATGGGAGGAACGGCCGCCAGCGAGGCCACTGACGTCGCCGTGAAGCCCGCGGGGCGCCCGTCCGGATGCAGTGCCGTGACGACGGACACGCCCGCCGCCAGCCGCCGGAACGCGGACTTGAAGGCCTCCACATCATCCATGCCCCCATCCAACCGCAGGCGGAGCGCCCGCGCCGACCCGGAGGGCGCGCGCCCGTAGCATGGTGCGCGATGATCCAGACCCTCGACCTCCGTGGACGCCGCCCGACCCGTGCCGAGCTCGTCGCGCTCGTTCCCCGCGCGCACGTCGATGTCGCGGTGGCGACGCAGACCGCCGGCGAGTTGATCCGCGACGTCCGAGCGCGGGGCGAAGCCGCTCTCCTTGATCAAGCCGAACGGCTCGATCAAGTCCGACCGGATGCCGTGAGGGTCGACCCGGCGCGCATCACCGCCGCGGTCGAGGCTCTCGATCCCGCGATCCGTTCGGCGATCGAGGAGGCGATCTCGCGCGTGCGACGCGTCAGCGAAGCCCAGGTCCCGCCGCCGTCGGTCACCGAACTGGGGCCGGGGGCGGAAGTCGTCCAGCGCTGGCAGCCGGTTCGGCGCGTCGGGTTCTATGTGCCCGGCGGCAAGGCGGTCTATCCCTCGAGCGTCGTCATGAACGTCGTCCCCGCGCAGGTCGCGGGTGTGGCCTCGGTGGTTCTCGCATCGCCGCCCCAAGCCGGTCACGACGGGGGAGTGCACCCGACCATCCTGGCGGCCGCCGGCATGCTCGGCGTCGAGGAGGTCTACGCCATGGGCGGGGCCGGAGCCATCGGGGCGCTGGCGTACGGCGTCCCCTCGCTCGGACTGGATCCGGTCGATCTGATCACGGGACCCGGCAACGTGTACGTCGCGGCGGC
>JAODAS010000106.1 GCA_025463555.1 Schumannella sp. | reverse complement strand
GTCGCGGTGCGACAGAACTCGGTCTCGAGATCGCCGCCGTCGAATCGGTGCTGCCGGACTTCCGCTACCGGGCGACCGACGCATCCGGAACCGTCGAGAACGAGATCTGCCCCGTGTTCCGGACGGTCGTCGACGCCGACCCCCAGCCCGACCCGGACGAGGTCGCCCAGTGGGAATGGGTCAGTCCCCTACGCCTGCGCACGGCCGTCGAGGCCGCGCCGTACGCGTTCAGCCCCTGGCTGGTGCTGCAGCTGCGCGAATGGAGCGAGTTCGGGCGCTAGCGCGCGGCCAGCCGGTGGCGCATGATGTGCGTCATGGCTGACGCAGCGCTGGAAGCGGCATTGAAGTTCACCGACGAGGACCTCGTCGCCAACCGGGCCGGAAGACTGGGTCCGACGCAGCAGGGCCGCATGACCACGATGAAGGGCCGCAGCCAGGTGGTGAACCTGGCGTTCGGGGCGGTGTTCCTCGTGGTCATCGTCGCGATCGCGGCCTACGTCCTGCCGAACTACCTGACCGGTGCGGCGGCCAGCGCGGCGCCGATCATCGTGGTCGTGGTGATCGTCGTGATCGGGCTGATGGCCTTCACGTTCTTCCGCAGCCGGCGCAAGCTCGGCCGCATGGACGGCGCCGTCCTGATGACCGAGGGCGAGGCGAGCGGACGCATGGGCATGGCGCCCGTCGCGGACAGCGCCGTGCTGCCGGTGTACCGGTTGAGCGTCGGCAAGGTGACGTTCGCGCTGTCCACGCCTGAGCCCCTGCAGGCGTTCACGAACGGCAAGCGCTACCGCGCCTACTACGTGCAGGGCACCCTTCCCATCCTCGTCAGCGCCGAGCCGGCCTGACGGCGGCGCCGCGGCCGCCGCCGCCGGCCCCCGAGCGTGCACGTTTCCGCCGAGCGTGCATGGTCCAACGTGCTCGCTCGGGCGCGAACGTGCTCGCTCGGGGGTCCGGGCGCTAGGCGCCGGGGGCGCCGGCGTCCGAGACGGTCACGTCGGTGCGGTGGAAGTTCTGGAACGAGCGGCTCGCGGTCGGGCCGCGCTGGCCCTGATAGCGGTTGCCGTACGGGCCGGAGCCGTACGGGTTGTCGACCGGCGAGCTGGTGCGGATGAAACACAGCTGCCCGATCTTCATCCCCGGCCACAGCTTGATCGGCAGCGTCGCGACGTTCGACAACTCGAGCGTCACGTGTCCCGAGAACCCGGGGTCGACGAAACCCGCGGTGGAGTGCGTCAGCAACCCGAGCCGGCCGAGCGAGCTCTTGCCCTCGAGCCGCGCCGCGATGTCATCCGGCAGCGTCACCAGCTCGAACGTCGACCCGAGCACGAACTCACCGGGGTGCAGGATGAACGGCTCGTCCTGCTTGGTCTCGATCAGATGCGTGAGGTCCGGCTGGTCTTCGGCCGGGTCGATGAACGGGTACTTGTGGTTGTCGAACAGCCGGAAGAACCTGTCGAGCCGCACGTCGATGCTCGACGGCTGGATCATGTCGTACTCGAGAGGACTGAGCCCGATGCGCCCGGCGTCGAGCTCGGCCCGGATGTCGCGGTCGCTGAGCAGCATGCTGCGAGAATACCGGGCCCGGTCTCTCGGCGTTCTCGAAGGTCCGTCATCGAAACGCCATAGCGTCCAGGCGTGTCATCGGCACATGACACTTCCCGCCGCCCCCGCCGACATGCCGATCGAACCGCAGAGCCCGGATGCCTCCCCGCGCCGGCGACACCGGCTCGCGCTGGGCGTCACGGGCGGGGCTCTCGCGCTCCTCCTCCTGGGCGGAGCAGCCGTCGCGACGACAACGGCACTCCAGCCGGCCTCCACGGCCTCCGGTGGCACCACGCTCATGGAGCCGCAGGTCTACCAGCCTCCGGCCGCCCCGGATGTCACACCCGCGACCGCCGCGCAGACCGCGGGCGTCGTCACGATCACCACAGACCTCTACTACGGCGAGGGCGCCGCCGCCGGCACCGGGATCATCCTCAGCAGCGATGGCACGATCCTCACCAACAACCACGTCGTCGAGGGATCGACGAGCATCCAGGTCACCGTCGAGAGCACCGGCGTCACGTACACCGCACAGGTCGTGGGCACCGACCCGGTCGACGACATCGCGGTGATCCGGCTCGCCGATGCCGCCGGTCTGACGGCCGCGACGCTCGACCACGACGTCGCCGCGACAGGCGACACGGTGACCTCGGTCGGCAACGCCGGGGGCACCGGCGACCTGGTCGCCGCATCCGGTCCCGTCACCGGCGTCGGCCAGTCGATCACCGTTCACGACGAGCTCACCGGCGCGGCGAAGCGGCTGACCGGGTTGATCGAGGTCGACGCGGACGTGGTGTCCGGCGACTCGGGCGGCCCGCTGCTCGACGCCGGCGGCCAGGTGACCGGCATCGTCACGGCGGCCTCCTCGAATTCCCAGACGCCGACCGGCTACGCCATCCCGATCGCGACGGCGCTCGACGTGGCGCAGCAGATCCTCGCCGGGCACGAGAGCGGCAACGTGTCGCTAGGGGTGCCCGCGTTCCTCGGGGTCACCCTCGCGCACAGCCCGATCGGTGCCGGCTCGAGCGCGGCAGGCTCGGGCGCCGCGGGCTCGGGCGCGGCAGGCACGGGCGCCGTCATCTCGGGCGTCGTCCCCGGCCTGCCCGCCGATCGCGCGGGGCTCGGCGCCGGCGACACGATCACCGCGATCGACGGAACCCCGATCGGCTCGTACGACGACCTCTCCGCCGTCATCGCGGCTCATGAGGCCGGCGACACGATCCGGCTGTCCTTCACGGACGCGGGCGGGGCGGCGTCCACCGTCACGCTGACCCTCGTCGGCGGTCCCGCCGAGTAGGTAGGCTGGTCGGCACGCGGATGTAGTTCAATGGCAGAACTTCAGCTTCCCAAGCTGATAGCGCGGGTTCGATTCCCGTCATCCGCTCTTCAGCTTTCGCAGGTCGACGAGAGGGACGCCATGCCCGACCTCGTGCCGATCCCATCGCCCGGGGTGGCGCTCGAGTACGGGACCGCGGGCGACCCGCTCGTCGTCGTGATGCACGACGAGTACGGCCGGCTGCCCTGGCTCGAGCCGTTCGCGGCCGCACTGGCGGACCGCGGCGGTTTCCGCGTGCTCGTGCCCGACTTCTACGACGGGGTGGCGACGATCGACGACACCGACGCCACCACGCTGACGGGGCGACTGACGGTGGATGGCGCCCGCAGCATCCTGGATGCCACCATCCGCGCCGGGTTGAACGAAGGCTCCCAGCGGGTGGGCCTCGTCGGCTTCTCGATGGGCGGGACGACCGCACTGCGCTCGGCGCAACGCGGCGATGCGGATGCCGTGGTCGCCTATTACGCGACGCTCACCGGGGCCGACCCCGGCATCCTGCCCTGCCCGGTCCTGCTTCACCTGGCGGAGGACGACGACTACCCGACGGGCGGCGAGCCGGATGAATTCGTGCGCCGGCTGCGCGACAACGGCACCCCGGTGACCTCGCACAGCTACGTCGGAACCGGGCACTCGTTCGCCAACGCCACACTCACCGAGAAGGTGGACGGCCGGGCGGCTGCCCTCGCGTTCGCGCGGACCACCGTGTTCCTGGAGTCCAAACTCTCGGAATAGCGGTCAGAGCCGTGGGCTACCCTGGCGCCATGTCATTCAGCCCTGACATCGTCGATGCCGTGCTCGCGAACATGAACGACGACCATCGCAACGACAACGTCCTCATCGTGCGCGCCTTCGCCGGACGAGATGCCGACGCCGCCCGGTTGAGCGATGTCGGCCCACGCGGCGGCACCTGGCGGTACACGTTCGAGGGCGAGGAGCACGAACTGCATGTCCCGTGGTCTTCGGGCGAGATCACCGAGCGTCCCGAGATCCGGCGCGAGATCGTCGTGCTGTACGACGCGGCCTGCGTGCAACTCGGCGTCGAGCCCCGTCCGCATTGAGGTGATTCGCAGGATGGGCAAACCCCGGCGGGCGCGGAACCGAATATCCTCCCGACCATAGGAGGTCCCATCATGAGCACGTCACCGAATCGCCTTCTCGCCACCATCTTCGGCATCGTCTACGTCCTGGTCGGCATCGCCGGGTTCTTCGTCACCTCGGGGGTGGGCTTCTTCGACACCTCGGGCGGCCTGCTGCTCGGCATCTTCGAGGTGAACATCTTCCACAACGTCGCGCACCTTCTGATCGGCGCCGCCCTGCTGATCGCGGGGCTGTCCGGCGTCCGCCCGGCCAAGACCGTCAACTCGGTCATCGGCGCGGCGTACCTGCTGCTGGGTATCGTGGGGCTGTTCATCGTCGGCAGCGCATTCAACATCCTCGCGATCAACGGCGCGGACAACGTGCTGCACTTCGGCAGCGCCGTACTGCTGCTCGCCGTCGGCCTGGGCGCCGAGCGCGGAACACGCAGCGCGGCCACCGCGTGACGCACCTGTCCGAGCACACCCGCTGACCACCAGAGGAGCCGATCATGAACGCGGTGGTCCGAGCCTGGCTGGGCTTCTTCGCCCTCGGCGCAGGTCTGATCCACCTGGCGCTCGTGATCGGCTCCCCGTGGGCGGTGGGGGTGCCGCTGCTCGTCATCGGCATCGCGGAGTTCGCCTGGGGCGTGTTCGCCTTCACGGCAGCGACAGTGCCCTTCGCCCGTGCGGCACGCGTCGGAGCCGTGGTGCCCATCCTGAGCTGGGCGGCCCTGCTGCTGTTCGTCGGCGCGGACCCCGTTCCGGGCATCCGGGTGCTGCCGATGCTCGTCGCCAGCCTGCTCGATCTGGCCGTCGCGATCGCGATCACGGTCGTGCTGCGACGGCCCGCCGATCCCGCGCGACGTCCCATCGGGTCGGGCCGGTATCTGCTCGGCCTCGGGGCCGGCGCGCTCGTCGTCGCCGCGCTCACGACACCCGCCCTCGCGGCGACCGAAGCCGGGGACTTCGCCCAGCCGCACGGCACCCACGACGAAGCGCCGTTCGTCCTCGACCTTCCGGGCGAGCACGCCGGGCACTGAGCCCGTCGCATCGGCGCTCGCAGTTCGGCGTTCGCATGCGCACAGCGCCTACGGGGCCAGCTCCGCCGCCCGCAGGTTGAGGTAGCGCTGCTCGGGAAGGCTCGCCGTGCCGCGGGCCGCGAGCAGGTACGCGGCCCGCGCCGCCGGCCGATCGCCCGCGCGCTCGAGAAGGTGCGCCCGCACCGCCGCGAGCCGGTGCGAGTGCGCGAGCTGAGGATCGTCGTCCAGGGCGGCAAGCGCGGCCAGACCGGCGTCCGCCCCCTCGACCCTGGCGAGGGCGACCGCCCGGTTGAGTGCGACGACAGGACTCGGGCTGATGCCCTGCAGCACCTCGTACAGGGCGAGGATCTGGGCCCAGTCGGTCGCCGCATCCGTCGGCGCCTCGTCGTGAAGCGCCGCGATCGCGGCCTGCACCTGATACGGACCGGGCTTGCCCGTTCCCAGCGTGGCTTCGAGAAGGGCGGTGCCCTCGGCGATCTGCGCGCCGTTCCACAGCGTGCGGTCCTGCTCGGCGAGCGGGATGAGCTCGCCGGCCCGCTCACGGGCGTCGCGCCGCGCGTCGGTCAGCAGCAGAAGCGCGAGCAGACCGCGCGTCTCGGGGTCGCCGCCCCGCGACGCGTCGAGCATCCGCGTCAGGCGGATCGCTTCTCCGGTCAGATCCGCACGGACCGCTCGCTCGCCGCCCGATGCGGCGTATCCCTCGTTGAAGATCAGGTACAGGACATGCCGCACGATGTGGAGCCGTTCCTCGAGCTCGGGGCCCTGCGGCGGCTCGAAACGCGCGCCCGCTGCCTTGATCCCCGACTTGGCCCGGCTGATGCGCTGAGCCAGAGTCGCCTCCGGCACCAGGAACGCGCGAGCGATCTCGGCCGTCGTCAGCCCGCCGACCGCCCGCAGCGTCAGAGCGAGCTGCGACGGCGCCGACAGGGCGGGGTGACAGCAGAGCACGAGCAGGGCGAGGGTGTCGTCGAGATCGCTCGTCGCCGTGCCGGCCGGTTCGAGGTCGACGAGCGCCCTCTCGCGATCGCGCCGTGCGCTCTCACTGCGCCAGGCATCCACGAGCCGGCGTTGCGCCACCGCGACCAGCCACGCGCGCGGGTCGTCGGGAACACCCTCCCGCGGCCACTGCTGTGCCGCGGCGATCAGCGCCTCCTGCACGGCGTCCTCGCACTGCTCGAACTGGCCGTGCCTGCGCACCAGGGTGCCGAGCACGCGCGGCGCGTTCTCGCGCAGCAGAGCATCCAGCACGCGTGATGCCGGGCTCACGCCTCGTCCGTCATACCTCGGGCGCCTCCCCCAGCGGCCGCACCTCGACGACGCCGGAGAACTTCACGATGCGCGCCACGATCTCGCGGAGGCGCTCCTCGCTCTCCACATCGACGACCCAGAATCCGATGAGGGACTCCTTCGACTCCGCGTACGGCCCATCGGTGACGGCGACGGGCCCGCCCGGCACGTACCGCATCGTGCGCGCTGTCGAGCTGTCGGCCAGACCGGCGTTGAACACCATCTCGCCCGCCTCGACCAGATCGTCATCGATCGCGATCATCTCCGCGATCATCTCGCGGATCCACTCCGGGCTCTGGACCTCGCCCATCTGCGACGCATCGCCGAACATCATGATCATGTACTTCACGTTCCCCATCCTCTCCTCCACGCGGCCGGGTGACCAGCGTCGGAGAGAGGTCGGAGCGGACCCGGCGTTCTCGACATGCGGCCCAGGATCTCCCGAGGCGAAGCCGTCTGCACCCGCGACCCGGACGCAAAGAAGGGCCCCCGCCGATCGTGGCGGAGGCCCACTGTCATCAGATCAGGGTGTGACGACAGATACTCATTCCTATCCGAGCCGGCAGATCCGCCGCAAGTGGAACAGGGGTTCCACCACGTCCCCGGGCCGGGATCAGACGGCCGCCGCGTCGATGCCGGGAATCGCGGTCGCGCGATCCATGAACCGGCGCACCGCGTCATCCACGATCACGTCGCTCGGGCGCAGTGGACGGGTCAGGTACAGCCCCTGCAGGGCGGTGATGCGCGAGAGCGCGACGTAGGTCTGGCCCGGGGCGAACGATCGCGGCCCGAGGTCGACGATGGCGGCGTCATAGCTCTTGCCCTGCGACTTGTGGATGGTGACAGCCCACGCCAGACGCAACGGGAACTGGGTGAACTCGGCGACCACATCCTTGCGCAGCGTCTTCGTCGCGGCGGAGTAGCTGTAGCGGTACCGCTCCCACGTCGAGGGAAGCACCTCGTGCCGGTCGCCGTCGACCTCGACCGTGACCGTGTCGGCGATCTGAACCACCTCGCCGATGGTGCCGTTCACCCAGCGACCGTCGCCGCCGGTGTCGTTGCGCAGGAACATGACCTGGGCGCCCACCTTCAGCTCGAGCCGCTCGTCGGCGGGAAACGCCCGGCCGCCGAACTCGCCGCTGACCTCGGCCACCGCCGTGAGGGCGCGACCGGGGAGCTTTGCCAGCGCACTGCCGTTGATCCGGGTGACCGTGCTGTTGGTCGTCGCGAGAGTGATCGCCCCTTCGGTCGGCGGGGTGCGCTGCCCCACCTGGTTGAGGCGCTGGCCCATCTCGGGCGTGACCTCGCCGTGGCGAACCGCCGTGAGCAGCTGGCGGAACTCCAGTTCGTGCTGACGGTGGATCGTGCCGAGCTCGTAGATCACGAGGTCGGCCTCGTCCCACACCCGCGCGTCGAAGAACCACATCGACGCGTAACGGTCGGCGAAGTAGGCGCGCTCCTCCGGATCGCCCGGCACCGGCGCCAGTTGATACGGATCGCCGAACATGACCAGCTGTACGCCGCCGAACGCCTCGTGCGGCCGCTGGCGTGCCTGCCGCAGCGAACGGTCCATCGCATCGAGCAGGTCGGCGTTGACCATCGACACCTCGTCGACGACGACCGTGTCGATCGTGTTGAGCAGCTTGCGCACGTCGGGGCTCTGATCGATGTCGTGGTCGGCGATCACCCCGATGGGCAGCCGGAACAGGGAATGGATGGTCTGCCCGCCGACGTTGAGCGCGGCGACCCCGGTCGGGGCGCACACGACCAGCTGCTTCGCGGTGCGCCAGGAGAGGTACTCGAGCAGCGTCGACTTGCCCGTTCCCGCCCGCCCGGTGACGAAGATGTGGTCGCGCGAGTTCTCGATCGCCGAGAACACGGCCGCCTGCTCGGGTGAGAGCTCGGGGAGGGACGGCACCCCAGCACTCTAATTACTGTCGGGCGTGTGCGGCTGCCTCCGCGGTGATGTCGCGCGATCCGGCCGCCGCGACGGTGGGGAGGACTAGCCGCGCGCCCCGGGATTCTGCCGTTGCAGCATGGCGTTGTACGCCGCGAGCTCTGCCTCGCCATCACGATCCGCCGTGCGGTCGTGGCGCTTCGCGTCGCGCGCATCGCTTCTGCTCCACAGCACGGCGACCACGATCGCCAGGATCACGGTCGGGATCTCGCCGACGCTCCACGCGATCCCGCCCCCCGCCTGCTGATCGGCCAGCGGCGGAAGCCCCCAGGTGCGCCCCATCGCGCCGTACCAGTCGGGCAGCAGCAGCGCCGTGCCGGTCACGAGCGAGAGCCCGAAGAAGGCGTGCAGCGCCATCGTGGCGAGAAGCAGGATCAGCCGCAGGGGATACGGCGCCCGGTTGGGGATCGGGTCGATGCCGACCAGGGTCTGGGCGAACAGGTACCCGGTGATGAGGAAGTGGATGATCATCCAGGTGTGCCCGACGTGGTCCTCGGTCGACCAGCGGAAGAGCGGCGAGTAGTAGAACACCCAGAGCGACGCCGCGAACAGCACGGCGACCACCAGCGGGTGGGTGACCACGGCCGCGACCTTGGAATGTACGGCGAGCAGGATCCACTCCCGCACGCCCCGTGACCCGTCGTCGCGCTTGTGCACGGCTCGCAGTGCCAGCGTGATCGGCGCCGACAGCACCAGCAGCACCGGGATCGCCATGCCCAGCAGCATGTGCCCCAGCATGTGCACGCTGAACAGGTACCGCTCGTAGACGTTCACCGGTCCGTTGGTGACCCAGAACAGCAGCAGCATCCCGCTGACCCAGAGCACCGTGCGATACCACGGCCAGCGATCGCCCCGCCGCCGCAGCCGCCGCACCCCGGCCAGGTAGAACAGGATCCCGAACCCGACGACCAGCATCCACAGAAGATCGAGGTTCCACTGGGTGAACCAGGTGGTGGCATCCAGTTCGGGAGGCAGTTCCCGGTCGGTGAGCAGCAGCGCGGGCGTCGGGTCGGGGAGGTCCGCGATCGGCGTAGCGGCCGCATCGACCGGCGTGGCGGTCCGTGCCAGCGCCGCGGCCACCCCCGAGGCGACGCCCATGAACGCGAGCTCGGCGACGACCAGGATCCAGAACAGCCGTGCGCCCGTGCCTGCGGCGATCCGGGCGATGAGCACCCGGCGGTAGTACGCGCCGAACAGGCCGAGGCCGGCGAGCGCCGTGACCTTGACCAGCACCAGGATGCCGTAGGGCGTGAGCAGGGACGGCAGCTCTCCGATGCGGACGGCGGCGCTCACATAGCCGGAGGCGGCCACGACGACGAATGCGATCAACGCAAAGGTCGAGTAGCGCGGAAGCACGCTGGCCAGCCGCGGTGCATCGAGTTGCTTTCGCAAGAGCACGATCGTCACCAGGCCGCCCAGCCAGACCGCAGCGGCGGAGATGTGCAGCCAGATCGCGGTGATCGCGATGTCGTGGCTGGCCCGTTCACCCGCGTGGCCCTGCTGCGCGAGCGGGATGACGGCGAGGACCGACAGGATGGCGACCCCCGCCAGCACGGTCTGGTTGCGCACCGCGAAGCACAGCACGGTGATCGCCGCCCCGAGCAGAACGGTGGTCAGCCACGCGCGGCCGATCTCGTTCGACGTGAGGTACTGGCCCAGCACCTGCCCGAAGCTGTCGTCGAGCGTGAACGGCAGGTTGGCAACACTCTGAAAGGCGAACACCGCGGCGAAGGCGCCGGCGACGCTCCACACGGCCGCGCCCGCCGCGGCGATGTCGAGGGCGCGTCCGAACTCACGCTCGGTGTTGCTCAGGGCCAGCACCGCGAGCCCGAGGGACCCGATCGTCACCGCGACGCCGAGGTTCATGAGGAACTTGGCGATCGGGAGGCCGTAGAGCACGATCGCGCCCGGGTCGAGAAGAGCCGGCGCCTTCGCTCCGCCGCCGAACGCCAGCGCCGCGAGCAGGGCGGTGAACCCGAACAGCAGCAGGGTCGCGGGGCCGAGCACCCGTACGAGCTTGCCCACTGCCGCCTCCGACGACGCCGTTGCCTTCGAAGACGCCTGTTGTCAGCCTATTCGAGGCCGGATGGCCAAACGGTGGGCGACGAGACCGCCCGGCATGCACGAAGGGCGCCGACTACGCAGTCGGCGCCCTTCGTGGTGGCTGTTCAGCCGTCGGGACTCAGCCCTTGGCGGCGGCCTTCAGCTTGCTGCCGGCAGCGACCTTGACGCCCTTGCTCGCGGCGATCTGGATGGTCGCGCCCGTCGCCGGGTTGCGGCCCGCACGTGCAGCGCGCTGGGTCTGCTCGAACGAGATCCAGCCGGGAATCGCGACCTTGGTGCCGTTGGCGACCGACTTCGAGACGACGTTGAAGAATTCGTCGATGACGCCGCTCACGACGGCCTGGCTCTGGCCCGAGGCAGCGGCGATCGCTGCCACCAGGTCGGTCTTGTTGAGTGTGTCAGCCATGGGTGTCCTCCTCGGACCTAGTGCATTCAATTAACGCAGTGGTTGCCCGATGAGGCGAAGTACTGCGAGTGACTCCGAGGCTGGTAACCCCCGGAACCGACTTGAAAGTATCAGCATTCTGCTGAAATTCCGGTGATTACGACTCGGCGGGGCGGATCAGTGGATAACCGCCGGTTTAGGCCGGAGTGCGTGGTTACCAGCTGCTCTTCGTGATGCCGGGCAGCTCGCCGCGGTGCGCCATGTCACGGAAGCGGACACGCGAGACACCGAACTTGCTCAGCACGCCACGGGGACGGCCGTCGATCGAGTCGCGGTTGCGCAGACGGACCGGCGACGCGTTGCGCGGCAGCTTCTGCAGGCCGAGGCGCGCGGCCTCGCGGCTCTCGTCGGTGCCGGCCGGGTCGACCAGTGCCTTCTTGAGTTCCAGGCGCTTCGCGGCGTACCGCTCCACGATCACTTTGCGCTGGTCGTTCCGCGCGATCTTGCTCTTCTTCGCCATGGTTAGCGCTCCTCGCGGAATTCGACGTGCTTGCGCACGATGGGGTCGTACTTCTTCAGAACGATGCGGTCGGGGTCGTTGCGACGGTTCTTCTTGGTCACGTAGGTGTAACCCGTGCCTGCCGTCGAACGCAGCTTGATGATGGGGCGGACGTCTTGTGCCTTGGCCATGTCAGATCTTCTCCCCGCGCGCCAGGATGTCCTTCACGACGGACTCGATGCCGCGTGCGTCGATCGTCTTGATGCCCTTGGCCGAGAGGTTCAGGGTCACCTTGCGGCCGAGCGACGGCACGTAATAGGTCTTCTTCTGGATGTTCGGGTCGAACCGGCGCTTCGTGCGCCGGTGCGAGAACGAGATGTTGTGTCCGAAGCCGGGAACGGCTCCGGTCACCTGGCACACTGCGCCCATGGTTCTGGCTCCTGTTTCTGATTTACCGTGAGGCGGATGCCTCACCCAAGATCACTTGTCGGCGTACCGATCCCGGCTGGGCCGGTGGTACACGAGATGCCGTCCGCGAGCGGACAACCTGTTGAGACTACAGGATTAATCCCCGCTCCGGGTGCCGGCGACGCTGATCCGGCCCCGCCGAACGAACCCTGCCGGACGAACCCTGCCGGATCAGTGTGTCTCGGGCGGCGGTGGCGCAAGCCTCTCGGCCGCGAGCGCCCGGGTGCAGTTGGCGCAGTAGCCGAAGACGTCGACGACATGCTGCGGCTGGGTGAATCCGTGCTCGGCCGCGACGTCGCGCGCCCAGGTCTCCACGGCATCCGCGGCGATCTCGGCGGTGGTGCCGCAGCGCCGGCAGATCAGGTGGTGGTGGTGGCTGCCCGGCGTGCACGCGCGGTAGAGGCTCTCGCCCTCCCGCTGCAGCGAGTCGGCGTCGCCCTCGGTGGCGAGGTCGGCGAGGGCGCGGTAGACGGTGGCGAGCCCGACCTCGGACCCGCTGCCCTTCATCGTGGCGTGGAGCGCCTGGGCGCTCACGAAGCCGTCGGTCTCGCCGAGCGCTTCGCGCACTGCCTCTCGCTGCCAGGTGTTGCGTTTCACAGCGTCGCCACCTCCCGCGTGACCAGGGTACGGCGACGCCGTGCGCGACGAGCCCGGCGGCCCGAGGCGACGCGGCAGATCACGTAGATGAGGAACGAGATCGTCGTCACGTAGGGGCTGATCGGCACGCTCGCGCCGAGCGCGAGAAGAATGCCGCCCACCAGCGAGACCGTCGCGAACAGGCTGCTCAGCACCGGCACCCAGAGCGGCGACGACGAGATGCGCAACGCGGCCGCGGCCGGGGTCACCAGCACCGACAGCACCAGCAGCGCTCCGACGACCTGCACGCCCACGGCGACAGCGAGGCCCAGCAGCAGCATGAACGCCAGCGAGAGCGCACGCACCGGCACCCCGCGTGCGATCGCCACCTCGGCATCCACGCTCGCGAAGGTCAGCGGGCGCCACACCACCAGCAGGCCGAGGACGACGATCGCGCCGATGACGGCAAGCGTGCCCAGCCGGGGGTCGTCGACGGCCACGATCTGCCCGGTCAGCAGACCGAATCGATTGGATGCGCGGCCGGGGTACAGCGCCAGGCAGAGGATCCCCAGCCCCAGACCGAACGGCATCAGCACCGCGGTGATCGAGTTGCGATCCCGTGCACGCGAGCCCAGCAGGCCGATGAGCGCGGCGGCGATCAGGGATCCCAAGATCGAGCCTTCGACCACGCCGACGCCGAACAGCAGGCCCGCCGCGGCTCCGGCGAACGAGAGCTCGCTGATGCCGTGCACGGCGAACGCGAGATCCCGCGACATCACGAAGACGCCGATCAGCCCGCCCACGATCCCGAGCACGGCGCCCGCCCAGATCGAGTTCTGCAGCAGCACGATCAGCGCGCCGTAGTCCGAGAAGTCGAACAGCTGCGACCAGTCCATCAGGCGATCCCGTCCATCAGGCCGCTCCGTGCTCGTGCGAGTGGCCGTGATCGTGTGCGTGCGACTCGTCGGGGGCTCCCGCGATGATGATGCGGCCGTTGGCGCGGATCACCTCGACCGGCGAGGAGTAGAGCTCGGTCAGCACCTCCGAGCGCAGCACATCGTCGGGCGTGCCGATGCGGAACCGTCCGCCGGCCAGGTAGAGGACCCGGTCGACATACTCCAGCACCGGATTCACGTCGTGCGTGACGAACAGCACGCCGAAGCCGCGGGCGCGCCGCCGACGGTCGATCAGGGCGCTGACCGTGCGCTGCGCGCGCAGGTCGAGGGAACTCAGCGGCTCGTCGCAGAGCAGCAGGCGCGGATCGCCTGCCAGGGACTGACCGACGCGCAGCCGCTGCTGCTCGCCGCCGGACAGCGCCGCGACCGGCACGCGCGCGTAGTGCGCCGCGCCGACCTCGTCGAGCAGTGCGTCGATGCGGGCACGTCGAACGCGGGTGGGAAGGCCCGGCCCCAGGCGATGCCCGTCGATGCCGAGCGCGATCAGGTCCCGTCCGCGCAACGCGACCGCGTCATCCGGTCGCCGTTGCTGGGGGATGTACCCGATGCGCCGGTCGCCGTGCCGAACCGGCTCGCCCAGGAACCGCGCCTGCCCCGCGCTCAGCGGGTGCTGGCCGAGGATCGCCTTGAGCAGGCTGGTCTTGCCCGACCCGTTCGCACCGAGCACGGCGATGAACTCGCCGGGCGCGACGTCCAGATCGAGTCCGGTCCACAGGACGCGCCCGGCCAGCGTGAGGGCGGCATCGCGCAGTGAGAGCACGGGCTCGGTCATCGTGCCAGCGCCTGCTGCAGCTCGGTCAGCAGGCGGGTCTGCCATTCGAGATAGCTCTCATCGTGCGGAAGCACCTCGCTGACGCCGATCGCCGGCACCCCGTTCTCGCTCGCCACGTCGAGCAGCGCGTCGGTCTGCGGCCCGCCGGTCTGCGCGTTGTAGACGACCACATCGGCCGAGCCGTCGCCGATCAGATTCAGCACGCTCTGCAACAGGGCCGGAGGGACGTCGGTGCCCTCCTCGATGGCAGCGCTGAACTCGGGCGGCGTGAGGTCGTGGAGGCGGCACGCCAGCAGCACGTACAGCGGGACGGGCTCGGTGATCACGACGCCTGCTCCCGCAGAAGTCGCGGCGATCGAGCCCTCGAGCTGGATGAGGGCCTGCAATTCGGCGACCACCGCGTCGGTGCGTCCGTCGTACGTGGTCGCGTTGCCGGGGTCGGCGATGTCGAGTGCCGCGCCGATCGCCTTCGCGACCGTCTGCATCGTCGGGTAGTCGTAGAAGACGTGCTCGTTGAAACCCTGCGCCTGAGCGTCGTAGCCGGACAGCTCGACCGCGTCGAGCACCCGCGCCGCGTCGTTGCCCGACGCCGTCAGCAGTGTCGTCGCGAAAGCGTCGTAGCCGCCGCCGTTCACTATCACGATGTCGGCGCGGGAGAGCGCCAGTTGCACGCGGCCGTTGGCCTCGAATTCGTGCGGATCCTGCTGCGGATCGTCGATGATGCTCGTCACCTCGGCGTGGTCTGCCGCGATCTCCTGGGCGATCGCGCCGTAGACGTTCGTCGACGCGACGATGCGCAGGACGCCGTCGCCGGCGTTGTCCGTCTGCGGCACCGAGCATCCGGCGAGCGCGAGGACCACGACCGGGACGAGAACGAGAGGTGCACGCACCCGGAGAAACTACCGCTTATTGATAACGATTGTCAAAATCAGTCGAGCAGCAGCGCCGGCTCCTCGAGCACGCTCGCGACATCGGCCGTGAACCTGCTCGCGACATCGCCGTCGACGACCCGGTGATCGAAGCTGGCCCCGACCGTCGTGACGAACGCCGGGCGCACCTCGCCATCCACCACCCATGGCTTCTGCTTGATCGCCCCGAGCGCGATGATGCCGACCTCGCCCGGATTGAGGATGGGAGTGCCGGTGTCCATGCCGTACGACCCGATGTTGGTGATGGTGACGGTGCCCTTCGACATGTCGGCCGGCTGCGTCTTGCCGTCGCGGGCGGTGAGCGTCAGCTGCTCGAGAGCCTGAGCCAGCTCGAGCAGGCTCATGTCCTGGGCGTCCTTGATGTTCGGCACGATCAAGCCGCGCGGGGTCGCCGCCGCGATGCCCAGGTTCACGTAGTGGTGGACGATGATCTCTTTGTCGGTCCAGCTCGAGTTCACCGTCGGATTGCGACGCACCGCCCAGATCACGGCCTTGGCCATGACAAGCAGCGGGCTGACGCGCACCCCGGCGAAATCGGGCGACGCCTTGAGGCGCTTGACGAACTCCATCGTGCGCGTCGCGTTGATGTCGGTGAAGACGCTCACATGCGGCGCGGTGAACGCGCTCGACACCATCGCGGTGGCGATCGCCTTGCGGACGCCCTTGACGGGGATCTTCTCCTCGCGCTGGTCGCCCCACTCCGGTGTCTGGATGTTGCGGAACACGCTGGCCTGCGACGCCTGCCGGATCACGTCGTCGCGCGTGATCTCCCCCGCGAGACCGGTGCCCTCGACCTGCGACAGATCGACATCGAGGTCCTTGGCGAGTTTGCGGATCGGCGGCTTCGCGATGACCGGGCTCGCGGATGCCGCGGGCACCGACGCGGGACGGGCGGGTCGGGCCGTCGCCTGCTTGGCCGCCGCCTCCTGCGGAGCATCCCCGGAACCGTCGGGCGCGACAGTGGGACGCCGGCGCCGGGTGGCCGCGTGGCCGCCCTTCGAGCCGTAGCCGACCAGGACTGCGCCGGATCCGCCGTCGTCGGCTGCCGCTGCCGGGGCCGCTACGTCGGCGTCGAGTTCGGCGCGCTCGGCGGGTGCCGCGGGCGCAGCGGCGGCGAGCGTGGTGCCCGTGATGCGCCCGACCTCGCCCGTGGTGTCGGCATCGCCCGGAGCCTGCAGCTCGATCGTCCCCCCGGCGGAGTCGACCCGGATGATCGCGGTGCCGACCTCGACGGTGTCACCCTCCTCGGCCAGCAGTGCCGTGACGGTGCCGGAGAACGGCGACGGCAGTTCGACCAGGGACTTGGCCGTCTCGATCTCGACCAGCACCTGGTTGACGGTGACGGTGTCGCCGGCCTTCACCTTCCAGGAGACGATCTCGGCCTCGGTCAGACCCTCGCCGACATCCGGAAGCGGGAACTCGGATTGTGCCACGGTGGGCTCCTTAGTAGGCCTGGATCATGTGCGGGCGCCGGTTCTCAATATGCCAGCGCCCGGTCGACGGCTTCCAGCACGCGGTCCGCGTCGGGCAGGTAGATCCCCTCGAGCTTCGCGGGGGGAAAGGGGGTGTCGAATCCGCTGACCCGCAGCACGGGCGACTCGAGGGAGTAGAACGCCCTCTCGGCGATGGTCGCCGCGATCTCGGATCCGACGCTGACGTGACCGGGGGCCTCCTGCGCGACGACGAGTCGCCCGGTCTTCTGCACCGACGCGAGGATCGGGTCGTAGTCGATCGGCGAGAGCGAGCGCAGATCGATGACCTCGATGCTCGTCCCCTCGGCCGAAGCGATCTCGGCAGCCTGCAGCAGCACGGCCACCATCGCGCCGTGGCCGACGAGGGTGACCTCCGTGCCCGCGCGCACCACGCGGCTGGCGTGCAGCGCGATCCCGCTCGCCGAACGGTCCACCTCGCCCTTCTGCCAGTACCGGCTCTTGGGCTCGAAGAACATGACCGGGTCGTTGCTGGCGATCGCCTCCTGGATCATCCAGTAGCCGTCGTGGGGGGTCGCCGGGCTGATCACGCGCAGGCCGGCCGTGTGGGCGAAATACGCCTCGGGGCTCTCCTGGTGGTGCTCGACGGCTCCGATGTGCCCGCCGTACGGCACGCGGATGACGACCGGGAAGATCTGAGTCCCCTCGTTGCGGTACGTGAGCTTCGCCAGCTGCGAGGTGATCTGGTCGAAGCCGGGGTAGATGAACCCGTCGAACTGGATCTCGCAGACGGGCCGGAAGCCGCGCATCGCGAGACCGATCGCGGTGCCGACGATGGCCGACTCGGCGAGGGGCGTGTCGAGCACCCGGTTTTCGCCGAACTCCGCCTTAAGACCCTCCGTGACGGTGAACACCCCGCCCAGGGTGCCGATGTCCTCGCCCATCATGAGCACCGTCGGGTCGTCGAGCATCGCCTGCCGCAGGCCGGAGTTGATGGCTTTGGCGAGCGTCAGCGTCTCGGTGCCTGCCGTCGCGGGGCCTGCCGTCGCGGGGCCTGCCGTCGAGGGGCCCGCCGTCGAGGGGTCGGCGGCGGCGGTCATGCGTCGCCCTCGAACGATGCCTCGTACGCGGCCAGCCAGGCGGCCTGCGCGTCGACGAGCGGGTGCGGGTCGCTGTACACGTGGGCGAAGACCTTGGATGCGGGCGGGTTCTCGAGCAGGACCGTGCGGGCGCGCGCATCGGCGGCGACATCCTCGGCCTCGGTCGCGATCTCGTGGAAGAAGTCGTCGCCGGCGCCGCGGCTGCGCAGGAACGATTCGAAGCGGTCGATCGGGTCGCGTTCGCTCCAGAACGTCAGCTCCTCGGCATCCCGGTACTTGCTCGGGTTGTCGCTCGAGGTGTGGGCGCCCATGCGGTAGGTGAGCGCCTCGATGAATCGCGGGCCGCGTCCGGAGCGCGCGTCGTCGAGGCTCTGTGCGGTCACCGCGTAGCTGGCGAGCACGTCGTTGCCGTCGATCTGCACGCTCGGGATGCCGAACCCGGTCGAGCGGAGGTAGAGCGGTGTGCGGGACTGGCGTTCAACGGGTACCGAGATCGCCCAGTGGTTGTTCTGGAGGAAGAACACCTGCGGTGTCTGGTAGCTGGCGGCGAAGACGAACGCCTCGCTGACATCGCCCTGGCTGCTGGCGCCGTCGCCGAAGTAGACGAGCACGGCGGCGTCGGTCTCGGGGTTGCCGGTCGCGGTGCCGCCGTCGAGCTGCATCCCCATCGCGTAACCGGTCGCGTGCAGGGACTGCGAGCCGATGACGAGCGTGTACAGGTGGAAGTTGCCGGTCTCGGCGGGCACCCAGCCGCCGTGGCTGAGGCCGCGCAGCATCTCCACGATGCGCATCGGGTCGAGGCCGCGGATGCGTCCGACGGCGTGCTCCCGGTAGGCGGGGAAGATGTGGTCCTGGGGCAGCGCCGCGTAACCGGATCCGACCTGGGCACCCTCCTGGCCGATGCTCGGGATCCAGAGCGCCAGCTGCCCCTGCCGCTGCAGGTTCCCGGCTTCGATGTCGAAGCGGCGGATGATGACCATCTGGCGGTGGAAGTCCCGCAGTCGCGCATCGTCGAGCTTCTCGATCCACGGCAGGTACGGTGCCGTTGCGTCGTTCTCGACGAGTTCCCCCTGGGGCGAGAGCAGCTGAACCGTCGCCTCGGTGTAGGACATGGGAACTACCCTAGCCCGGCGATTTCGGGCGTTTCTCTCAGGGTCTCGACAACCTCGGCGGCCGCATCTAGGAGTTTCTCCACAGACTCCGGCTCTCCGACCGACACCCGGATGCCGTCGGGATGGAACACCCGCGCAACGATCCCGTGCGCCTCGAGCACCTCGGCGGCGGCGGTGGTGTGCTCACCGGCGGGCAACCAGACGAAGTTGCCCTGGGCGGCGGGCATCCGCCACCCCTGCGCGGTGAGGGCGTCCTCGATGCGGGTTCTGCGCTCGATCAGCGTCTGTACCCGCTCCAGAAGCTGCGGCTCGTTGTCGAGCGCGGCGAGCGCGGCGCGCTGCGCGGGCTCGGTCACCGAGAGCGGGATCGCGGTCGACCGGGCCGCATCCAGGATGTAGGCGGGGCCGATCGCATACCCGACGCGCAGGCCGGCGAGCCCGTACGCCTTCGAGAAGGTCCTCAGCACGACCAGGTTGGGGTAGGTGGTCAGCAGCGGGATGCCGTGGACCGCGTCCGGGTCGGTCACGAACTCGGCGTAGGCCTCGTCGAGCAGCACCAGCACCGTGTCGGGGACGGCCGCCATGAACGCGGTGAAGTCGTCGGTGCGAACGATCGCGCTCGTCGGATTGTTGGGCGAGCAGACCAGGATCACCCGGGTGCGATCGGTGATCGCCGCCGCCATCGCCGGAAGGTCGTGGGTGCCGTCGGCGCGGATCGGGACCTGCACGCTGGTCGCTCCGGAGACGGTGACGAGTCCGGGGTAGGCCTCGAAGGAGCGCCACGCGTACAGCACCTCGTCGCCGGGGCCGGCCGCCGCCTGGATGAGCTGCTGCAGGATCGCCACCGATCCGGACCCGGTGTGCACCTCATCGAGGGTGACGCCGAACCGCTCGGCGAGGCGCGTGCGCAGCACGGTCGCCGACGCGTCGGGGTAACGGTTGAAGCTGGACCCGGCGATGGCGTCGAGGATGGCGGGCAGGGGCGGGAACGGGCTCTCGTTGGAGGAGAGCTTGTATGCGTCTGCCGCAGCCGGGCGCCCTTGCCGGTACGGCTGGAGGGCGGCGATCTCGGGACGGAGCTTCACGGCCATGCTGATCAGCCTAGGGGCGCTCGGCAGGTCGGAACTGGCCGGGACGGCGGGCGGGCGGCACAATGGGGGCATGGGACGACTCCTGCTCCGCCTGCTGATCAACACCCTCGCACTGTGGCTGACGACGCTGATCCTCGCCGGGCACGTCGACGTCCTCTCCTACGGGTCGGAGGGCGACACCACGGCGTTCGTGCTGACGCTCGTTCTGGTGGCCGTGATCTTCGGTCTGGTGAACGGGATCGTGGGCGGCATCGTCCGCGTGGTCGCGTTCCCGCTCTATGTGCTCACGCTGGGTCTGATCTCCTTCGTGGTGAACGGGCTGCTGCTGCTGCTGGTCGCCTGGATCAGCGGCCTGATCGGATTCGGCCTGAGCGTCGAGAACTTCGGCTGGGGCGTGCTGGGCGCGCTCGTGCTGGGCATCATCGCCTGGCTGATCGGGATCATCCTGCGCCCCTTCACCGGCTCCACCCGCCGCGACCGATAGCGGCCGGCTCCTGCGGCGGCCCCGCGTGCTGCCCGAGCGCCTTCACGGCCCCGCGTTCGGCGTGGTAGGTGAGGACGGTCACGGTCGAGCCCTCGCGCTGCGTGTAGTCCGACGTGAACTCGTCCATGGCCGCGATCTGCTGGCGAACCGCGGAGGACTCTGCCCGGTCGACCTCTGTCGCGGTGGCCACGTAGGCGCTGCGCTGATGCGCAGGCGCGGGCAGCTCGGTCGGAATCGGGCTGCCCGGCTCGAACGCCCGCCGCTCGACCTGCAGCAGGTGGTGGTCGGTCTGAGGCCCGGCCAGCGCGGGGATGAAGTCGTCGGAGTTGCGGATCGCCATTCCGTCGAGCCCCGCCGGGAGCGAGATGCCCCCCGCCGGTGCACCGTACGTCTCGAGCCCTGCCGAGTTCCATTCGCCGGAGGCCGCCAGCCTGGTCGCGACGAGCCCGCCCTGGGAGAAGCCGACGAACTGCACGGCGTCGCCGGGCTGCACGCCCGCGTCGTGCATGGCGGACTCCGTCGCGCGGATCGAGCCTGACGAGAGCCCGGCGACGCCGGTGACATTGCTCGTCAGGTCCCACGGCTCGTCGGTCGCGACGGGCGAGAACGTCTCGGTGGGACCGACGTACACGATGAACCGCGGCGGCTCGCCCGGAGCGTCGTAGCGTTCGATGCGCACCTGATCGTTCTCGGGCACGCGTGCGAGGCGCTCGACGCAGCCCCGTGGCCCCGCGGTGAGACTCGTCGTCGAGATGCGCTCCACCGAGACCGGGCCCTCCCGGAGCAGCCCGAACGGCTGGGCCCCGGCGAGGACGATCCCCGCGCCCACCTCCACTCCGGTGAATCCAGCCCCGGCCGCGATCAGTGCGACGACGCCCGGCGGCAGCCCGAGCATCGAACCGGCGCCGTCGTCGATGCTCATCACTCCGGCCCGCACCGCCTCGACGAACGCCGGGTCGGTGATCAGCTCGGGATGCTGCAGCATCCATTCCCGCAGCAGCGTGACCTGCTCGGGCGTGGGCAGGCCGGCGGCATGCGCGGCAAGGACGGCCGGCAGTCCGAGTACGAGCACGACGCGAAGCGTCGGCCCGAGCAACTGCGCGATCGCCGCGCCCGCCGCGATCATCTCGGCCTGCCGCTGCGCCTCGGCCCGGGAGTATCCGCCGATCGCAAGACGCAGCGCCTCATCCGCCCGTCGGGCGATCTCCGCCGCCTCGCGGGTGAGGTGATGGGCGGCCGCCAGCTCGCGCTCGCCCCTGCGCGCGACCGGTGGAGCCAGCGCGATCTGATCCGCCGCGAGCCATGCGGCACCGCCCAATGCCCGAGCATCCGCCGCCAGACCCTCGCGCAGCACGGTCAGCCGTTCGGCGTGGGCGAGCAGGGCGTCCGTGACGACGACGACCGGCTCACCCGCACGCGCGCCGGGGGTGACTCGCAATCGCCCGCCCAGCGCTGGATCGACCGGCTGCCCGTCGGGCGGGTACGGCAGCCACGGCATGGGCGGCGGACCCTCCACGCGCTCAGACATCGGCGCGACCCCCGTGCTGCGGTTCGAAGGTCGCCTGCGCGGCGACCTGCCCGAGCGCCAGCCTGCAGTCGGAAAGCGCGCCCGACACCGCGTCATCGGCCTCACGGATGCGCGCCCTCAGCTGCTGCTCGAGTGAGCCGTACGACCGCGACGCCGGACCACTCCAGTCGTGCGGCGCGATCGGCGGATGGACGACGGCCAGCCGCAGGCGATGCGAGATCGGCGTGAGCAGGGCCACCTGGCGTTCCAGCGCCGCCTGGAGCAGCAGGAGATCGGGCGTCATGCACCCACGATGGCGAAACCCGGCCCCGCCGCGAGGCCCGCGCACCCACCCGGCGGGAACGGCATCCGGAAACCGGCTGTGGAGGAGCCGCCGTCCGCGGGACAATGGGGTCATGACCGATGACGGCGAAGGCGAGGCGCCTGCCGTCTTCCGCGTCTGCTTCGTGTGCACAGGCAACATCTGCCGATCGCCGATGGCCGAAGCCGTCTTCCGGCGGCTGATCACCCAGCACCGGCTCGGGCGCCGGCTCGCCGTCAGCTCCGCGGCGACCGGTGACTGGCACGTCGGCGAGCGCGCCGACGCCCGGACGCTCGCCGCGCTGAGCCGGCGCGGATACGAGGCCGCGTCGCACCGCGCCCGCCAATTCGACCCGGCCTGGCTGCCCGACCTCGACCTCGTCGTGGCCTTCGACCGCGGGCAGGAGAGGATCCTGCGCGAATGGGCCCCCGAAGAGCAGTCCGGCAAAGTTCAGCTGCTGACCGCCTTCGACTCCGAGTCGGCGGGCGTCATCGACGTGCCCGACCCGTACTATTCGGATGCCGCCCTCTTCGACAGCGTGCTGGTCACCATCGAACGGGCGAGCATCGCGCTCTTCCGCCAGCTCGAACCAGGAATCCGCCAGGGAGTCTCATGAGCCTGCCCCCCCAACCGCTGAGCCCGCTCGACGGCCGCTACCGACCTGTCGTCGAGGGCATCGGCGAGTTCCTGTCCGAGGCGGGGCTCAACCGCGCGCGCGTGCAGGTCGAGGTCGAGTGGCTGCTCTTCCTGAGCGGACGGCGGATGCTCGGCTCGGAGCCCATCGAGGCCGAGGACGCCCGTGCGCTGCGCCAGTGGGTGGCGGACTTCGGGCAGACCGAGATCGACGAACTGGCCAGGCTGGAGGCGACCACCCGGCACGACGTGAAAGCCGTCGAGTATCTGGTGCGGGCGGAGCTGGCGAGGCTGGGGCTGACCCGGGTCGCCGAACTGACCCACTTCGCGTGCACCAGCGAAGACATCAACAACCTGGCCTACGCGCTCACCGTGCGGGCGGCGGTGCACGAGGTCTGGCTTCCTCGCCTGCGCGACGTGCTCACCGCGCTGCGGGAGCGGGCGATCGAGGGCCGCGCGATCCCGATGCTCTCGCGCACACACGGGCAGCCCGCCACGCCGACGACGATCGGCAAGGAGTTCGCCGTATTCGTCGCCCGCGCCGAGCGGGTGCTCACGCGGATCGAGGCCGTCGTCCCGCTGGGCAAGTTCAGCGGTGCCACGGGCACGTTCGCGGCACACCTGGTCGCCGATCCCGCCGCCGGCTGGCCCGCGCTCTCGCGCGAGTTCGTGACCGGGCTGGGCCTGGCCTGGAACCCCCTGACAACGCAGATCGAGTCGCACGACTGGCAGGCCGAGCTGTTCGGGGCGATCAGCCACCTCAACCGGATCTTGCACAATCTGTGCACCGACGTCTGGACCTACATCTCGCTCGGCTATCTCTCGCAGGTGCCGCAGGCGGGGGCGACGGGCTCCTCGACGATGCCCCACAAGATCAACCCGATCCGGTTCGAGAACGCGGAGGCGAACCTCGAGCTCTCGAGTGCGCTCTTCGACTCCCTCGCCGCGACCCTGGTGACGAGTCGGCTGCAGCGCGACCTGACCGACTCCACCACGCAGCGCAACATCGGCGTCGCGCTCGGGCATTCGCTGCTCGCCCTCGACAACCTGGCACGCGGACTCGGTGAGATCGCCATCGCCCCGGCCGTGCTCGCCGCCGACCTCGACGACAACTGGGAGGTGCTCGGCGAGGCCATCCAGACCGTGATCCGCGCCGAGGTCACCGCCGGGCGCAGCTCGATCGCCGACCCCTACGCCCTGTTGAAGGACCTGACCCGTGGCAAACGCGTCGGGGCGGCCGAGCTCCGGTCGTTCGTCGAAGGTCTCGACATCGGGGCCGACGCGAAGCAGCGCCTTCTCGCGCTCACCCCCGCGACGTACATCGGCGCGGCCGACGCTCTCGTCGACTACCTGGACTGAGGCCGGCGGGGCTAGTGCCCGGTGGGCCCCGGCTCGTCGTCATCGGTGCGCCGCGGCGAGATCGCCAGCAGAAGCATGGCGAACACGACGAGCGAGACGATGAACGCGATCCCCGCGAACTCGAGGGCCAGCACGAAGGTGCGGGTCGCGAAATACGTGATCACGCCGATCGCGACGG
>JAODAS010000124.1 GCA_025463555.1 Schumannella sp. | reverse complement strand
ACGAAGGCGCGCACCACGGCCACGGCCTTGTATGCGGCGATGCCGCCGGTGATCCCGACGACGATGTTCACAGCGACGGAGTCCGGACTCTAGATCGAGTAGACGGGTGGTGTTACGGAGCCGCGGGCTCGTCGAGGGGCTTGAGGATCAGCTTGTCCTCGTTGATCTCGTGGAGCGCGACCGAGAGCGGCTTGTCGTCGATCGTCGAATCGACCAGCGGACCGACGTTGTCGAACAGCGAGCCCTCGTGCAGATCGGCGTAGTAGTCGTTGATCTGGCGCGCACGCTTTGACGCGAAGATCACCAGCTGGTACTTCGAGTCGACCTTGGAGAGCAGATCGTCGATGGGCGGGTCGATGATGCCCGAGTTCTTGTCAGCCATTAGTGGTCCCCTTCGGAAGCTTTCGCACCCGGTTCGCCGGGCACTGCGAGCAATTCTACGACCTCTTGCGCCGCCTGGCCGACTTCGTAGTTCACGACCTTCACGTCGAACTCGTCCTGGGCACGCAGTTCGACCCGCGCAGTGGCCAGTCTGCGCGCCTGTTCCACCGAATCCTCGGTGCCGCGCCCGACCAGCCGGCGCACCAGTTCGTCCCATGTCGGCGGGAGCAGGAACACCAGAAGGGCCTCCGGCATGGCGGCGCGTACGCTGCGCGCGCCCTGCAGGTCGATCTCGAGCAGCACGCTGCGTCCCTGCGCGAGCGCAGCGTCAATGGGCGGCCGGGGTGTGCCGTACCGGTAGGCGTTGTGCACGGTCGCGTACTCGAGGAACTCGCCGCGCTCGACCATGTCGTCGAACTGCGAATCCGACACGAAGTAGTAGTGCTCGCCGTCGACCTCGCCGACCCGCGGAGGTCGCGTGGTGGCCGAGATGCTCAGCGAGACGTTCGGGTAGTGCTCGCGGATGTAGCGGGACACCGTCCCCTTGCCGACCGCGGTCGGACCGGCCAGCACGACGAGCCGGCTGGGCGTGCGGGTGCCGCCCTCCCGTTGCACCAGGAACTCGCGCAGCTTGACGCGCTGCCGTATGCCGAGGCCTCCGACCCGCTTCGACGCCGCGATGCCCAGCTGCTCCATCACGCGGTCCGCGCGCGTCGGACCGAGCGTCGGAACGCTCATCAGCAGTTCGCGCACACGCAGGGTCGCCTCGGGGGCGGTCGGCGGTCCGCTCCAGGCCGCCTCGGCCACCTCGAGCGCGCGGCGTTCGCGAGCGGCGACCGATGCCTTGACGGCCGCACGGGCGCGGCGTGCCGCCACGGCGGCGCGAGCGGCCGCCACCCGGTCGACCTCGGGCGGTGTCGAGCGCGTCATGCCGCCACCTCCGTCGTCGCGCGGTTCAGCGCTTCGATCAGTTCACCCGGTCCGCCTCCGAGAACACTCCGAGACACGCTCGCGAGGGTGTTTCCCGCAGCCGGCCCGAACAGGCGCGCGAGGTCGCCGAGAACCGCGCCCTGGGCACCGAATCCCGGCGCGAGCACCGGAATGCCGGCCAGATCCGAGAGGGCGATGCCGTAGTCGGCGACATCGATCGTCGCACCCACGACCACGCCCAGGCTCGGCGAGGTGCGGGCACGGATGTCGGCGACGAGTCCCGAGGCGACCGTGCGGCCGTCAGAGCGGACCGCGGTCTGCGTGATGACCGCCTCCGGATTAGAGGTCGCCGCCAGGACGAAGAGGCCCTTCCCCGTGGACTCGGCGCGCGCGATCACCCTGTCCAGCGAGCCGAGGCCCTGATACGCCACCACGGTGAGGGCGTCGGACTCGAGCGGTGAGCCGGGCGTGAGCCACGCATCGCCGTACGACTCGACCGAGGTGTCGATATCGCCGCGCTTGGCATCCGCGATGACGAGGAGGCCGGCGCTCCGCGCTGCCGCGAGCACGGACTCGAGGGCGCCGTACCCGGTCGCGCCGTAGCGCTCGAAGAAGGCCACCTGGGGTTTGACGACGCCCACCCGGCCGGCCGCGGCATCCACCACCCGCAACCCGAAGTCGCGCGCACCGGCCGCCGACGCCGGAAGCCCCCAGTCGTGCAGCAGGCGCTCGTGCGGGTCGATGCCCACGCAGAGCCTGCCGTGCTCCGCGATGACCCGTTGCACGCGAGCCGCGAAACCGTCAGCCACCCAGCGCCGCCACTCTGGTCTTCTCGAGCCGCCCGGCCCGGTCGATCGCGTAGTCCTGGAGCGACCGCACGTTCATCTCGCCACGGATCACCTCGAACGCCGCCACCGCCGCGCCGAGCTGGGCGATGGTGGTGAAGATCGGCTTGTCGGCAGCGACCGTCGCTGTGCGGATCTCGAAACCGTCGGCGCGTGCACTGCGTCCGGATGGCGTGTTGATCACGACGTCGATCTTGCCCGCGTTGATCAGCTCGACGATGGACGGCTCCCCCGGAACCACCTCCTGGCCCATGAAGTACTTGCGCACGCTCTGAGTACGAATGCCGTTGCGGGCCAGCACCTCGGCCGTGCCCTCGGTGGCGATGATGTCGAAGCCCAGCTGCGAGAGGCGCAGCACGGGCAGGACGATCGCGCGCTTGTCCCGATCCGCGACGGAGACGAAGACGGTGCCCGACTCGGGCAGCCCGCCGTACGCCGCGTCCTGGCTCTTGGCGAACGCCCGCGGGAAGTCGACATCGATGCCCATGACCTCGCCGGTGGAACGCATCTCGGGGCCCAGCACCGAATCCACGATGTTGCCCTCGCGTGTGCGGAACCGCTTGAACGGCAGCACGGCCTCCTTCACCGAGATGGGCGAATCGAGAGACACGTGGGATCCGTCGGCGGCGGGCAGCAGTCCCGACTCCACGAGCGACCGGATGCTGTGGCCGGCCATCAGCAGCGCAGCGGCTTTGGCCAGCGGGATCCCCAGTGCCTTGGAGACGAACGGCACCGTCCGCGACGCCCGCGGGTTCGCTTCGAGCACGTAGAGGACGCCTGCACCGATGGCGAACTGCACGTTGAGGAGCCCGCGCACGCCGATCCCCTCGGCGATCTTGCGGGTCGCCTCGACCACCTGGTTCTGCACGTCGCGCCCGAGAGTGACGGGTGGCAGGGTGCAGGCCGAGTCGCCGGAGTGGATGCCGGCCTCCTCGATGTGCTCCATGATGCCGCCGACGTAGAGCTCGGTGCCGTCGTAGAGGGCGTCGATGTCGATCTCCAGCGCGTCATCGAGGAACCTGTCGACCAGCAGAGGCGAGCCGGGACCGATGATCGCCTGCTCGCGCACGCGGTCGAAGTAGTCCTCGAGGCTGGGCGTGTCGTAGACGATCTCCATGCCGCGGCCGCCGAGCACGAAGCTGGGGCGCACGAGCACCGGGTAGCCGATCGACTCGGCGACCGCGACAGCCGAGGGTGCATCCGTCGCGACGCCGTTCTTGGGCGAGATCAGTCCCGCGGCATCCAGGATGCCCGAGAACAGGCCGCGTTCCTCGGCGAGGTCGATTGCGCTGGGGCTCGTCCCCAGGATCGGCACGCCGGCCGCCTCGAGTCCCTTGGCGAGCCCCAGCGCCGTCTGCCCGCCGAGCTGCACGATGACGCCGAGCAGCGATCCGGACTGCGACTCCGCATGGATGACCTCGAGCACGTCCTCGAGCGTGAGCGGCTCGAAGTACAGCCGGTCGCTGGTGTCGTAATCCGTCGACACCGTCTCGGGGTTGCAGTTGATCATGATGGTCTCGTACCCGGCGTCGTGCAGGGCGAAACTCGCGTGCACGCAGGAGTAGTCGAACTCGACGCCCTGGCCGATCCGGTTGGGGCCCGACCCGAGGATCACCACCTTCTGCCGCTCACTCGGACGCACCTCGGTCTCGAGGTCGTAGCTGGAGTAGTGGTACGGCGTGAGGGCCGGGAACTCCCCCGCGCACGTGTCGACGGTCTTGAAGACGGGCCGCACGCCGAACTGCCAGCGGGCGTTTCGCACCTCGGTCTCGGTCAGCCCGCGCAGCTGGGCGATCTGGATGTCGGAGAACCCGTGGTCCTTCGCCAGGCGCAGAATCCGCGCATCGAACCGCAGAGCCGCGGCGACCTCGCCGGCGACCTCGTTGATCAGCACGATCTGATCGAGGAACCAGGGATCGATCTTCGTCGCCTCGAACAGCTGCTCGAGGGTGGCGCCCTTGCGCAGCGCCTGCTGCACGGTGACGATGCGGCCGTCGGTGGGCACCTTCGAGATCTCGATCAACTCGGCCACGGAGCGCGGTTCGTCCCCCCAGTGGAAGCTCGATCCGCGCTTCTCCAGGCTTCTCAGGGCCTTCTGAAGCGCCGTGGAGAAGTTGCGGCCGATCGCCATGGCCTCGCCCACGCTCTTCATGGTCGTCGTGAGCGTGGCGTCCGCCGACGGGAACTTCTCGAACGCGAATCGCGGGACCTTGACGACCACGTAGTCGAGGGTCGGCTCGAAGCTGGCCGGGGTGGCTCCCCCGGTGATCTCGTTGCGGATCTCGTCGAGCCGGTAGCCGATCGCCAGGCGCGCAGCGATCTTCGCGATGGGGAATCCGGTGGCCTTGGACGCGAGCGCACTGGAGCGCGACACCCGCGGGTTCATCTCGATCACGATGATGCGCCCGGTGTCGGGTTCGACGGCGAACTGGATGTTGCAGCCGCCGGTGTCGACGCCCACCAGCCGGATGATGTCGATGCCGATGTCGCGCAGCCGCTGGTACTCGCGGTCCGTCAGCGTCAGGGCGGGTGCGACGGTGATCGAGTCGCCGGTGTGCACCCCGACCGGGTCGACGTTCTCGATCGAACAGACGACGACCGTGTTGTCCGCGGTGTCGCGCATCAGCTCGAGCTCGTACTCCTTCCATCCGAGGATCGACTCCTCGAGCAAGACCTCGTGCGTGGGGCTCTGGTGCAGGCCGTCGGCGACCATCCGGCGCAGCTCGTCGAAGGTGTACGCGAAACCGGAACCCAGCCCCCCCATCGTGAACGACGGCCGGATGACCACACCGGTCCCGGCATCCTCGTCGAGTCCCAGCGCGGCGGCATACTCGACCGCCTCCTCGACGGTGTGCGCGATGCGGCTCTGCGCGACCTCGGCTCCGGCAGCGATCACCAGGTCTTTGAAGATCTGGCGGTCCTCACCCTTCTTGATCGCCTCGACCTTCGCCCCGATGAGCTCGACGCCGTACTTCGCCAGGATGCCGGCCTCGTCGAGGGCGATCGCCGCGTTCAGCGCCGTCTGGCCGCCCAGGGTCGGAAGCACCGCATCCGGCCGCTCCTTCTCGATGATCTTGGTGAGCACCTCGGTCGTGATCGGCTCGATGTAGGTCGCATCGGCGAAATCGGGGTCCGTCATGATCGTTGCCGGGTTCGGGTTCACCAGGATCACGCGCACGCCCTCGGCGCGCAGCACGCGGCACGCCTGCGTTCCCGAGTAGTCGAACTCGGCCGCCTGGCCGATCACGATCGGCCCGGAGCCGATGACGAGAACGCTCTGGATGTCGGGGCGCTTAGGCACGTGCGTCTCCCTGTGAGTCGCCGGGCTCCGACACGCCCTCCGGGCTGCTCGACCTGCCGGCCTGATGAGTGCGCACCATGTCCGCGAACCTGTCGAACAGGTAGTTCGCGTCGTGGGGACCGGCCGCCGCCTCGGGGTGGTACTGGACGGAGAATGCCGGGATGTCGAGCGCGTTGAGGCCTTCGACCACCTGGTCGTTCAGGCCGATGTGGCTGACCTCGAGCCGGCCGTAGCCGTTCGGGCTGTCGAAGACACCCTCGAGCGGTGCAGTGACCGCGAAGCCGTGGTTGTGCGAGGTCACCTCGACCTTGCCCGTCGACTTGTCGAGCACGGGCTGGTTGATGCCCCGGTGGCCGAACGGCAGCTTGTAGGTGCCGAGTCCGAGGGCGCGACCGAGCAACTGGTTGCCGAAGCAGATGCCGAAGAACGGCAGTCCCTGGTCGAGCACACCCCTCAGCAGGGCCACATGGTCGTCGGAAGCCTCGGGGTCGCCGGGACCGTTGGAGTAGAAGACGGCGACCGGATGGATGGCCAGCACCTGCTCCAGCGTGACGCTCTGCGGCAGCACGTGCACCTCGAACCCCCGGTCGGCGAGGTTGTCGACGGTCGACTGCTTCACGCCGAGGTCGAGGATCGCGAGGACGCCGACGCGGTCGCCCCGCGCGGGCGTCACGGTCTCCTCCGTGACGGACACGTCGGCGGAGAGGTTGCGGCCCGTCATCTCGGGTGCGGCGCGCACGATCGCGAGCTGCTGCTCGGCGGTCAAGTCCGCGTCCGGTCCCGAGAACACGCCGGACCGCATCGCGCCGCTGTCGCGCAGGTGCCGGGTCAGCGCGCGGGTGTCGATCCCGGAGATGCCCACCACACCCCCGGCGACGAGATCATCGTCGAGGCTGCGCGTGGCGCGGAAGTTGCTGACGATCCGGCTGGGATCCCGCACCACATAGCCGGCCACCCAGATGCGGCGCGACTCCGGGTCCTCGTCGTTCATGCCGGTGTTGCCGATGTGCGGGGCGGTCATGACGACGATCTGGCCGGCGTAGCTCGGGTCGGTCAGCGTCTCCTGGTATCCGGTCATGCCGGTGGCGAAGACGGCTTCTCCCAGCGTGCGGCCGCGGGCTCCGTATGCGTTGCCGGGATAGCGGGTTCCGTCTTCGAGGACGAGCACGGCGGGGTCGGTCATGGGGTGGCCTCCGGAGCGAGCGGGGAAAGGGCGGCGACGAGTCGATCGGGGTCGGTCGAGCGCAGATAGGAGTCGATCTCGGTGGTGCCGAGCACCCAGCGCACGAAGATCAGCCCGTCGTTGTCGACCACCCGGTCGATGGTCCAGGTGGCGCGGCCGACACCGCGGATCGAGGCCTTCGGGATGAAGACCGGCCCACGGCCGGCGAGGTCGAGAACGATTCCGGATGGCGCGGTCGAGACGACGGCGCGGGCGCGGTAGCCCAGACCCGCGATAGTGATCCGGTCCAGAGGCGCATCCGCACGCGTGGTGGCGACGTACAGCAGGTCATCGCTGAAGGTCGGCTCTCCGAGGTCGGCCGGCGGCGCGTCGGGAGTGCCGAGGTCGGCCTGGCTGCGCTGGCGGGCACGCCACCCCCGCGCCAGCAAGACGAAGACGATCACCACGACGACGACGATGGCGATCGCGTACGGAACCTTATCCACGGCCCACCTCCTCGGCCTCGCGCAGGCTACCGTCGAGCACCGTCGGCACTCCCCCGTGGATGGTCGCCACGACGCGTCCGGGCAGCTCGCGACCCAGGTAGGGGGAGTTGACGCTCATGCCGTGCAGGTGATCCACGTCGAACACGCTCGATGCTGCGGGGTCGTACAGCGTCAGGTGGGCCGGAGAACCCACCTCGAACGGCGCGGCGTAGCCCTTGAGACGGCCGATCTCGGCGGGGACACGGGAGAGCACCCGCGCGACATCCGCCCACGACAGCCGGCCGGCATCCACCATCGCCTGCTGCACGACGCTGAGGGCGCTTTCGAGGCCGACCATGCCGAAGCTGGCCTCCTGCCATGCGCACTCCTTGGATTCGAGCGGATGCGGCGCGTGGTCGGTCGCGACGATGTCGATCGTCCCGTCCGAGAGCGCCTCACGCACCGCCTCGACGTCGGCATCGCGACGCAGCGGCGGATTGACCTTGAAGCGGGCGTCGTAACCCCGCGCCAGCTCGTCGGTGAGCAGCAGATGGTGGGGGGTGACCTCTGCCGTGACCCGAATGCCGCGCGCCTTCGCCCAGCGCAGGATGTCGACGCTTCCCGCAGTCGAGACATGACACACGTGCAGACGAGCGCCCACGGCCTCGGCGAGCAGGACGTCGCGGGCGATGATCGCCTCCTCCGCGACGGCCGGCCACCCGGCGAGCCCGAGTTCGGCACTCACCGCCCCCTCGTTCATCTGGGCGCCCTCGGTGAGCCGGGGTTCCTGCGCGTGCTGTGCGATGACGCCGTCGAAGGTCGTCACGTACTCCAGCGCCCGGCGCATGAGCAGAGCGTCGTGGACGCACTTTCCGTCATCGGAGAACACCCGCACGGCGGCGCGCGACTGCGCCATCGCGCCGATCTCGCTCAGACGCTCGCCGGCGAGTCCCGCGGTCACGGCGCCGACCGGCCGGACGGTGACGTACCCGTGCTGCTGGCCGAGGGACGCGACCTGCTCGACGACGCCGGCCGTGTCCTGCACCGGGCTGGTGTTCGCCATCGCGTGAACGGCGGTGAAGCCCCCCGCCGCCGCCGCGCGGGATCCGGTCAGCACCGTCTCGCTCTGTTCGAAACCCGGTTCGCGGAGGTGCGTGTGCAGGTCGACCAGGCCCGGAAGAGCCTGCAGCCCGGCGGCATCGACCACGCGCGCCTTCGCCGCGGACAGGTTCGTGCCGCGCTCGGCGATCACGCCCTTGTCGAGAAGGAGATCGGTGCGCGTGCCGTCGGGAAGCGTGGCACCCGTGATGAGGATCGTCATTCCTGCCCACCGCTCAGCACCAGATACAGCACCGCCATCCGTATCGACACCCCGTTGGTCACCTGGTCGAGGATGACCGAGGCCTTCGAATCCGCCGCCGCGGCCGAGATCTCCAGCCCGCGGTTCATCGGGCCGGGATGCATGATCATCGTATCCGCGCCGAGCCGGGCGAATCGCGCGTCGCTGAGGCCCCACTGCCGCGCGTACTCGCGCTCATGCGGGAAGAAGGCGGCGTGCATCCGCTCGCTCTGGATGCGCAGCATCATCAGAACGTCGGGTGCTGCGGCGATCGCGGCGTCGAGATCACTGGAGGTGGTCACCGGCCATTCGGCGGCTCCGCCGGGCAAGAGCGTCTGCGGAGCGACCAGGTGCACGCCGGCGCCCAGTGTCTGCAGCAGCCACACGTTCGATCGGGCGACCCGCGAATGCAGGATGTCGCCCACGATCGTCACGCGGACGCCCTCGAGGTCGCGCCCACGCGAGCCTTCGCCGTGCAGCCGCTTGCGCATCGTGTACGCGTCGAGCAGCCCCTGGGTGGGGTGCTCGTGGGTTCCGTCTCCTGCGTTCACCACAGCGGCGTCGATCCATCCGCTGTCGGCGAGCACCCGCGCGGCGCCGGACGCACCGTGACGCAGGACCACGGCATCCACCCCCATCGCCGCGATCGTCTGTGCGGTGTCCTTGAGGCTCTCGCCCTTCGAGACACTGGAGCCCTTCGCGCTGAACGTGATCACGTCGGCGCTGAGGCGCTTTGCCGCCGCCTCGAAGCTGAGGCGCGTGCGCGTGGAGTCCTCGAAGAACACGTTCGCGACGGTGCGACCGCGCAGCGCGGGCAGCTTGGGGACGGCCCGCGTGGCGACATCCGCCATGTCCTCGGCGAGATCCAAGATGCCGATGGCGGCAGCGCGGTCGAGGTCGCGCACGCTCAGAAGGTGCTTCATCGCGACTCCTCCGCGCTGTGGCGCCCGACGATGGTGACGGCGTCCTCGCCGTCGATCTCCTTGAGCGTCACGTTGATGCGCTCGGCGACCGCCGTCGGCAGGTTCTTGCCCACGAAGTCGGCGCGGATGGGCAGCTCACGATGGCCTCGATCGACCAGGACGGCGAGGCGCACGGCGCGCGGCCGGCCGAGGTCGTTGATCGCATCGAGCGCGGCCCGGATGGTGCGGCCGGAATACAGCACGTCGTCCACGAGCACCACCGTCTTGCCATCGATGCCGCCACGCGGGACCTTCGTCGGCTGGGGCGTGCGGGTCGGCTGCCGCGAGAGATCGTCGCGGTACATCGTCACGTCGAGCGCGCCCACAGTGCCCGACCCCGGCTCGAGACCCTCGAGGATCTTCGAGATGCGTTCGGCCAGCAGCACGCCGCGCGTGGGAATGCCGAGGAGGACGAGATCGGATCCGCCGCGATTGGATTCGAGGATCTCGTGCGAGATGCGGGTCAGAGCCCGCGTGACATCAGCCTGCTGCAGCACGGTGCGCGTCAGCATCTGACCTCCTTCCCCGCCTCTCGGGACGGATTTAAAGGTGGTCTGGGTGGAACGTTGTGGTCAGGTTACCAGGAAGCGCGCGCTGTCCCGCGACGGGGGCCGTCGCTAGGATCGGCGCGTCGGCGAACGCCGGCATCACCTCATCTCGGGAGTCCATGTGCGTAAGGCCTATTTCGTTCTCACCGTGCTACTGCTGATATCCGTCGTCTTCCAGTTCTACTTCGCCGCGCTCGGGGTCTTCGGCCCTCAGGGCGAAGACGACAACCTCTTCGGGTTCCACCGCGTCAATGGCTCGATCGTCCTGCCGGTGTTGTCTCTTCTCGCCGTGATCTTCGCCGCACTCGCCCGTGCGGGTGCCCGCACCGTCTGGCTCACCGCACTGCCGATCCTGCTGATCGCCGTCCAGTACCTGCTGTTCATCATCGGCGGGCTCGTGGGTGGCGGGGACGAGGACAACCCGACGGTGGGCACTGCGGTCATCCTGGGTCTTCACGCGGTCAACGGCCTCGCTGTGCTCGGCACGATCATCACCCTGATGACGCGCGCACGGGCTCGCGCGTTCCCCAAGGCCGGCGCCGTCGACGAAGCGCGACCCGCGGTCTGATGTCGTCGCTGTCCGGTGCCTGGCTCGCCGTCGCCCTGATCCAGCTCGTCGCATGGATCGGAGCGTGCCTGCTGGGCGCCGGACTCGGGCGGCTGCACCGCCCCACCCGCTCCGCTCTGATCGCGCTGCTCGCGCTGGTCGCGCTCGCGGCCGCGGTGACCGCGCTGTTCATCGCCGTGTCCCTTGCCGCGGTCGACTGGGCCTGGGGCGCAGAGAAGGTGGTGGTCGCCGCCCCGATCGGCGTCGTCGCCTCGCTGGCGGCCGCCTTTGTCGTCGTCCGGGACGCGCTCCGGGCGCGCCGAGGCAACCCCGCGCCCTCCTGGCTGCTCGGAGCGCTCATCGCTGCGGCGCTCGGTGCCCTCGTCGGACCGCTCGCCATCCTGCTCATCGGATCGGACGTCACCTGGCCCGCCGTACTGGCCGTCGCGCTCGCGTGGATCTCCGGCTCTGCCGTGGCCCTGTTCGCGACGTCCGGACGCCCTCGGCGGGTCATCGTGTCGACGGCGGCGTTCGCGGCACTCGCCGTCGTCCTGCTCGCGCTGTTCACGGTGTTCGGCCCCACGGTGGGATCGGCCGTCGCCGGCGGAGGCCACCATCTGCCCGCCGCCGACGGAGGCACCGGCAGCGCCGCAACGGTCTCGGTCGCAGACCTCCGCGAGACCGGGCAGGGCACGACCGTCCACCGGTTCGAGCTCGAGGCGCGCCACCAGACCATTCCCCTGCCCGACGGCTCGGAGTACGACGCCGTCACGTTCGGGTCGGTGCCCGGCCCGGAGCTCATGGTCACGCAGGGCGAGCCGGTCGAGGTCACCCTCACCAACCGCGACGTCGCCGCAGGGGTCACCCTGCACTGGCACGGCTATGACGTGCCTGCCGGAGACGACGGCGTCGCCGGGGTCACTCAGGACGCCGTTGCACCGGGTGAGTCGTTCGTCTACCGGTTCGTCGCCGACCAGGTGGGCACCTACTGGTACCACACGCATCAGGACGCTCTAGAAGGCATCGTGCGGGGGCTCTACGGGGCGCTCGTCGTGGTTCCCCCGCCGACGACCGGGCAGACGGATGCCGGTCCGGCGATTCCCGACGTCACCGCCCTCATCCACACACTGAGCGGCGAGACGCTCGTGGGCGCCGACGCCGTGCTGCGCGTTCCCGGTGCCGCATCCGTGCGGCTTCGCCTGGTGAACACCGATCAGGCGCCTCGACGAGTCGTACTCGACGCCGACGTGCAGCTGGTGGCGCTCGACGGGACCGATCTCGGGCGCCCCGCACTCATCGCCACGGGAACCTCTCTGCGCATCCCGGCCGGCGGACGTGCCGACCTGCTCGTCGCGGCCGACGGCGCGTCTCTGCGGATCGAGCGGGGCGGCGACAGCGGCATCGTCCTGGGCGGCACCGGCGCACCGGCCGAACTCGACTTCGGGGGCCCAGAGTTCGATGTGCTCGACGCCGCCTCCGGCGCGATGCCGGAATGGGCTAGCGGACGCTACGACGTCGAAGCGGCGCAGGTGCTGGATCGCCTTCTGCGTGTGGTCGACGGGCTTCCGCGCCTGGCCGACACCATCAACAGCGCGGCGTTCCCGTACATCCAGCCCATCGTGGTCGACGAAGGCGACAGGGTTCTGGTGACCATCGTGAACCGCAGCAGCGAGACGCACCCGATGCACCTGCACGGGCACCACATGCTGGTCGTCTCGCGCAACGGGCAGGCTGCCGAAGGTGCGCTCTGGCTCGACACCGTGGACGTGCGCCCCGGTGAGACGTGGCAGGTCGCCTTTCTCGCGGACAATCCGGGGCTGTGGATGGACCATTGCCACAACCTGGATCACGCTGCGGCGGGAATGGTCATGCACCTGGCCTACCGCGGGGTCACGTCGCCGTTCGAGCTGGGCGGCGCGCACGGCAACTCCCCCGAGTAGCCCGTACGGGCCGGGTCAGCCGATGGTGCCCTTGGCGCGGGTGATCCCGCCGAGCAGGCCGTTGAGGAATCCCGCCGAATCCTCGGTGCTCAGCACCGTCGCGCTTTCGACGGCCTCGGAGATGGCGACGGCATCCGGCACCTCGTCGTTGTACAGGATCTCCCACGTCGCCAACCGGGCGATCGCGCGGTCGAGCGCGGGCATCCGCTCGAGAGGCCACCCCTGGGCGTGAGCCTCGATCTCGGCGTCGATGTCGGCGAGGTGCGACTCCACGCCTTCGACGATCTCGCGTGCGTACGGCCAGGACGACTCGCGCTGCGGGTTCGCGGCCGCGCGGCCCGCTTCCTCATCGAGCATCGCGGCGATCGGGACCTGCCGGATGTCCGCGCCGAACAGGATGTCGAGCGCGCGCTTGCGGGATTTGCTTCTCGCGCTCACTAGTCGGTGACGCGGCCGAGATAGTTGCCGTCGCGCGTGTCGACCTTGACCCTCGTGCCCTGCTCGAGGAACAGCGGCACCTGGATCTCGGCGCCCGTCTCGAGCGTGGCCGGCTTCGTGCCCGCACTCGAACGATCGCCCTGCAGCCCGGGCTCGGTGTAAGTGACCTCGAGCACGACGGAGGTCGGCAGCTCGACATAGAGCGGGTCGCCGTCGTGGGTCGCGATCGTGACGGTCTGGTTCTCGAGCATGTAGTTGGCCGCGTCGCCGACGACCTTGCTCGGCACGGTGACCTGGTCGTAGTCGGTCGTGTCCATGAACACGAAGCCGTCGCCGTCGCGGTACAGGTAGCTGAAGTCGCGGCGGTCGACGGTCGCGAAGTCGACCTTGGTGCCGGCGTTGAACGTGCGGTCGACGACCTTGCCGCTCTGGATGCTCTTCATCTTGGTGCGGACGAAAGCACCACCCTTGCCGGGCTTCACGTGCTGGAATTCGACGACATTCCAGAGTTGTCCGTCGATGTTGAGAACGGAGCCGTTCTTGATGTCGTTCGTGGTGGCCATGGTCGTCAAGCCTACCCGGCGGCACGCAGGCGGGTGATCGCCGACAGAGCCAGCAGGTACGAGTCGAAGCCGAAGCCGGCGATCACCCCGGTCGCGACTGCGGAGATGACACTGTTGTGGCGGAACTCCTCGCGGGCGTGCGGGTTCGAGATGTGCACCTCGACGAGAGGCAGGCCCGCCTTCGTGACCATGGCGGCCGCATCCCGCAGCGCGTAGCTGTAGTGCGTGAACGCCGCAGGGTTCAGGATGACGGGGCTGGCCTCGTCGACCGCCTCATGCAGCCAGCCGATCAGCTCGGCCTCGTCGTCGGTCTGGCGCAGGTCGATCTCGACGCCGTCGTCCGCTGCCTCGGCCAGCAGGTGCCGCAGCGCCGACAGGTCCTGCGTTCCGTACACGTCGGGTTCGCGGCTGCCGAGCCGCCCCAGGTTCGGACCGTTCACCACGAGCACGCGCGCCATGCCGCCACCCTACTTGCCCCGCCCAGCGAGCATGTTCGCGCCGGCGGAGCATGTCCCACCATGCACGTTCGGCGCGAACGTGCTCGGTGGCGGATCAGGAGTCCGCGATCTCCTGGTAGGCCGCGAAGAGCAGCTGCTCCTCGGGGCCCGTGAGCGTGGTCGGACGTGCGATGTCGTCGAGCACGATGAAGCGCAGCAGGTCGCCACGCGCCTTCTTGTCGCGCTTCATCGTCGCCAGCAGGGTCGGCCAGCGTCCCGCGGGATACGTCGTCGGAAGCGACAGCAGTTCCAGGATGCGGCGGTGCCGGTCGACAGCCTCGTCGCTGAGCGAGCGGGTGAGCCGCGACAACTCGGCGGCGAACACCATTCCGATCGCGACCGCCGCGCCGTGGCGCCATTGGTATCGCTCGGCATGCTCGATGGCGTGCCCGAGCGTGTGCCCGTAGTTCAGGATCTCGCGCAGCCCCTGCTCCGTGAAGTCCTCGCCGACGACGCGCGCCTTCATCGCGATGGCCAGCTCGATCGCCCGCCGGAACTGCGGTGACGTCGGGTCGGTCGCGGCATCCACGTCGGCTTCGATGATGTCGAGGATCTCGGGCTCGGCGATGAACCCGGCCTTCGCGATCTCGGCGTACCCGGCTAGGATCTCGTTCTTCGGCAGCCCGTCGAGCGTGTCCAGGTCGCACAGCACCGCCCGGGGTGCCCAGAACGCGCCGACCAGGTTCTTGCCCTCTGCGGTGTTGATGCCGGTCTTGCCCCCGACAGCCGCGTCGACCATGGCCAGCACGGTCGTCGGGATCTGCACGATCTGGATGCCGCGCAGCCAGGTTGCGGCGACGAAGCCCGCGACGTCGGTGGTGGCTCCCCCGCCCAGGCCGACCACGGCATCCGAGCGGGTGAAATCGGTCTGCCCGAGGATCTGCCAGCAGAAGGCGGCGACCTCGACGCGCTTCGCCGCCTCGGCGTCGGGGATCTCAGCCAGGAACACCTGATACCTGCCGGCCAGCTGCTCCCTGAGCGCTTCAGCCCGCGCACCCAGCGTCGGAGCGTGGACGATCAGCACCTTCTGCACCTTCGCGCCGAGGTGCGCACCCACGTCGGCGATCAGCCCGCGGCCCACGAACACCGAGTAGCCCGGCGACCCGGCGACCGGGATCTCGGTCACGTCGCCGCCCGTCACACCGTCTGCTGCGCCCACTGGGCCACCTCCTGGGCGATGGCCTCGTCGGGGCGATGCGACGTGTCGATCGTGAGGTCGGCGAGGGAGGCGTAGATCGGCGCGCGCGGTTCATTGAGCGCGATCCAGTCGGCGACGCCGTTCTGGACGAGCGGGCGCTTCGAGCCCTTCAGGCGCCGGGCGACCGCCTCGGGCGAGACGGTGAGCAGCACGACGCGCAGAGGCGCGAGGTCGGCCCGGGTCTCCGTGTCGAGCACGGCACCTCCGCCGAGCGACAGCACTCCGGGCAGCGACAGCCCCTGCAGAACCGCCGCCCGCTCGAGCTCCCGGAACCGGGGCTCGCCCTGCTCGGCGAAGATCCTCGCGATCGACCCGTGCTCGGCCACGATCAGCTTGTCGGTGTCGGTGAACGCGACCCCCAGCATCCGGGCGACGCGCTTGCCGACCCGGGACTTGCCTGCCCCGCTCGGCCCGATGAAGACCAGATCGGGCACGGTCAGTTCCCCGGCGCCGGTTCGGGGGCGGATGCCGTGCGCAACCCGCGGGGAATGCTCGCGAGGTAGGCATCCAGATTGCGCTTCGTCTCGGCGACCGAGTCGCCGCCGAACTTCTCGAGCATCGCATCCGCGAGCACCAGCGCGACCATGGCCTCGGCGACGACTCCCGCTGCCGGGACGGCGCACACGTCGGACCTCTGATGATGGGCCTCGGATGCCTCCCCCGTCGCGACGTCGACCGAGCGCAGGGCGTGCGGGACGGTGGCGATCGGCTTCATGCCGGCCCGCACGCGGAGCACCGTCCCGGTCGACATGCCGCCCTCGGTACCGCCCGCCCTGTCGCTGAGCCGCGTGATCAGCCCGTCGTCCATCACGAGTTCGTCGTGCGCCTGCGACCCCGGGCGCGTCGTCGTCAGGAACCCGTCGCCGACCTCGACGCCCTTGATCGCCTGGATGCCCATGAGCGCCCCGGCGAGCCTGCCGTCGAGGCGGCGGTCCCAGTGCGTGTAGCTGCCGAGTCCGGGCGGAACGCCGTAGGCGAGCACCTCGACCACTCCGCCGAGCGTGTCGCCGTCGTCGTGAGCCCGATCGATGCGCGCGACCATCGCGGCCGAGGTTCCGGCGTCGAAGCACCGCAACGGGTCGGCATCGAGCGCCTCGACGTCATCGGGCCCAGGCAGCGGGCCGCCCTCGGGAACGCGGACCGTCTCGATCGACAGGGTGTGGGCGACGAGCCGCACTCCCAGCTCGCCCAGGAACGCGCGCGCCACGGCGCCGAGGGCGACCCGCGCCGCCGTCTCGCGGGCGCTGGCACGCTCGAGCACGTTGCGTGCTTCGTCGAATCCGTACTTCTGCATGCCGACCAGGTCGGCGTGGCCGGGTCGCGGCCGGGTGAGCGGGGCGCCACGTCCCTTCGGGAGGCTGTCGGCATCCACCGGTACCGGGCTCATCACGTCGACCCAGCGCGGCCACTCCGTGTTGCCGATGCGCAACGCGACGGGGCTGCCCATCGTGAGACCGAAGCGGATGCCGCCGGAGATCGTGAGCTCGTCCTGCTCGAACTTCATCCGTGCGCCGCGGCCGTAGCCGAGCTTGCGGCGCTGCATGTCGGCCTGGATCTGCTCTGGGGTCACGGGGACCCCCGCGGGCATGCCCTCGACGATCGCGACGAGTTCGGGGCCGTGCGACTCCCCTGCGGTCAACCAGCGCAGCATGGGGTCAATCCTGGCATGACGCTCAGAGCCCGACGGCCGTGCGCATGGCGGCGATCATTTCCTTCTCACGTTCGAGCGCCCCGCGCTCGGACCCGGTCACGAAGATGCGCACCTGCGCGACCGCCTGATGCAGCAGCATGCTGAGACCGCCCGCCACGATGCCACCGGCCTGCGCCCACTGGGTGGCGAGCGGACTCGGCCACGGGTCGTAGGTCACATCGAGAAGGGCGGCTTCGGTTCGAACCGCCTCGGGATAGACCACATCGACGGGCGCCCCGCCCGGCAGCGTCGAGATCACTGCGCTCGGGATGATTCCGGAGCGGTCCATCACGCCGAGGGAGCGAATCGTCAGATCGATGCCGTTCGCGGTCGCCAGCGGGCCCAGGATCGCGGCCTTCTCGGGGTCGCGGGCCGACACCAGCACCCGGGTCGCGCCCAGGTCGGCGACGGCGACGAGCACCGAGGCCGCCGTCGCGCCTGCTCCGAGCACGTGCACGGATTCGAGGTGATCCACGCCCACCTCGCGGAACGCGCCGAAGATGCCCGCGACATCCGTGTTGAAGCCGTCGAGTGCGCCGTTCCGGACCAGCACGGTGTTCGCCGCCCCCACCCGATCCACCATCGGTGAGGCGGAGCGCAGGGCCGGGAGCACTTCGCGCTTCAGCGGCATCGTCAGCGACAGGCCGCGCCAGGATGCATCGAGACCACCGAGGAACGTCGCCAGGGCGCCTTCCGCGACCTCGATCGCGTCGTAGCGCCAGTCAAGCCCCAGCACCTCGTATGCGGCCCGGTGCAGCGCCGGCGACTTCGAATGTGCGATCGGAGACCCCAGCACGGCGAGCCGCGCCGAGGCCTCCGCCGCACTCACGCGCAGTACGAGGCGTTCTCGGCGCTGGCACGGCACCAGGCGCGCAACTGCGCTGCCGCAGCCTCGTGCTGGTCCGCCGTCTCTGAGAACACGGTCTCGCCCGTCTTCAGGTTGATCGGCACGAAGAACAGCCACTTACCGTCGGCCGGGTTGACGGCGCCGTTGATCGCGGCATCCCCGGGGTTGCCGATCGGCCCATACGGCAGTCCGGCGTTGGCGTACGTGTTCCACTTGTTGCTCGCGTCGGCCCGCTCCGCGTCGGTGGTCCAGACGGTGTGGGTGTTGCCGGTGCCGTAGGCGACGGTCGCGTCGGACTCCAGGTGCATGCCCTGGTCGATGCGGTTCAGGAAGACCCGCCCGATCTTGGCCATGTCGTCGACGTTCTGACCCGCTTCGCGCTGGATGATCGAGGCCAGAATGACCGTCTTCACCCGGTCCGCCGGTGCGACTCCGGCCTGGTCGAGCCGGGTGATGGCCTCGGTGACGAGCCTCTGCAGCGCCTGCGGGGCCGTGGTGCCCGGATCGAACTGGTAGGTCGCCGGGAACAGGAAGCCCTCGATGCTCTTCGCGTCTGCGGGGACACCGTAGGACTTGAAGTCCTTGGCGGCAGCCGTGAAGTCGTCCACCGGCAGGTTCAGAGCCGATGCCAGCAGCGCGTAGATGTCGACCGCGGCTGTGCCCTCGGGGATCGTCACCGAGTTGATGATCTTGTTGGCCGGGTCCTGAAGGGCGGCGACCGCGGATGCGGCGCTCATCTTCTCTTGCAGCTTGTAGTTGCCCGGCTGGAACGCGATGTCCGGATGCGCCAGCAGGTAGTTGTAGACGGCGTCGAAGGTCATCGTGACCTTCGCCTTCAGAAGCTCTTGGGCCACATCGCCGCCGATGTCGCCGGCCTGGATGACCACGACGGCCTCGACCCCGTTACCGGCGGTCGTGTAGTCGTTCGGGATCTCCCAGCCGAGGATCTCGCGGACCTTGTCCTCGTAGTTGGTCCAGGCGTACGCCCCACCCGCCGCGATCAGCGCGAAGACGGTCGTGACGGCGATGAGGACCCCGATCCAGCCGCGCCGGCGCTTGCGCGGGCCACCGGAGTCGGAACCGCGTCCGCGGGGCCCACTGGCTCCGCCACCGGGATCACGCCGCGAGGTCGGAACGAGTCCTGAGCCCTGGGGCCCGCCCGGAGCACGCTGGATCGGCACGACGGCCGTCGCCGTGGCCTCGGCCGCGGCGACCGCGAACGGATCGGACAGCCGTGCCGTGGGGAACTGCGGGGACACCGGTTCCACCGACGCCGGTGTCGTGAGGCTCGGCCGGGCCGGCTCCACTCCGCCGGGGCGGAAGATGTCGTCCCAATTCATGTTCTCGTCAGGCAAGGATCACTGGCTTTCGTGCGGGTCGACGGGCGCGCCCGGCGGTCGTGTAGCCGAGCGCTCGAAGTCGAGAGCGTTCTGCAGGATGATAACAGCGGCAGCCTGGTCGATCACGGGACGTGAGCCCCTCGCGCGTCGCCCGGCCTCCCGCAGATTGCGCTGAGCGGTCACCGTCGACAGCCGTTCGTCGACCAGGCGGACGGGCACCCCGACCGCTTGGGCGAGTGCGCGTGCGAATTCCCGTGCGTCGGTGGTCGAGGCGGTGTCCCGCCCGCTCAACGAGATCGGCAGGCCGACCACGATCTCGACAGGTTCGAGTTCGAGCGCCAGGGCGTGAAGCTCCGCGACCGTG
>JAODAS010000286.1 GCA_025463555.1 Schumannella sp. | reverse complement strand
CGGCATGTTCGTCTGGCCGATGAAGCCGTGCGCATAGGCCCCGCCGCCAGTCGTGAATCATATCTGCGCGGTGATGTGATCATCCAGGTCGCGAAAGACACTGGGGCTGAGGCGGTCCATCCCGGCTACGGTTTCCTCTCTGAAAACAGAGATTTCGCCGCCGCCTGCAAAAAAGAGAAAATAAAATTCATCGGCCCATCCCCCGAAGCCATCGATGCCATGGGTCTGAAAGATAAAGCCAAGGAAATTATGTCCAAAGCCGGTGTCCCAATCGTCCCCGGTTACCTCGGTGCAAAACAGGACGCCGCTACACTTAAGAAAGAAGCCGAGAAAGTCGGCTATCCCGTCCTGATCAAGGCCGTCGCCGGCGGCGGCGGTAAAGGCATGCGTCTGGTTGAGGACGCCAAAGGGTTTGATGAAGCCTTGACCGCATGCAAACGTGAAGCCGCTTCATCCTTCAATAACGATCACGTCATGATCGAAAAATACATCACTAAGCCGCGCCATATTGAAGTGCAGGTTTTCGGCGACAGCCACGGCAACGCTGTCTACCTCTACGAACGTGATTGCTCCTTGCAACGCCGCCATCAAAAAGTGGTCGAGGAAGCCCCGGCCCCCGGCTTGCCGGAAAAAGTGCGAAAAGCTCTCGGCGACGCGGCAGTGAAAGCTGTTCAGGCCCTTAAATATGAAAACGCCGGAACTATCGAATTTATCATGGATTCCCAAACCCATGAATTCTTCTTCATGGAAATGAACACGCGGCTGCAGGTTGAACACCCTGTCACCGAAATGATCACCGGTCAGGACCTCGTCGAATGGCAATTGCGCGTTGCGGCTGGTGAAAAACTCCCGCTCGACCAGAAGGATATCCCGTGCAACGGTCACGCGTTCGAAGTTCGCCTTTATGCTGAAGATCCTGCCAATAATTTCCTGCCACAAATCGGTACCGTCGCCACGTTCCTGCATCCATCGAACGCGCGCGTCGATAGTGCAATAGAGGAGGGCGATGCTGTCTCTATCCACTACGATCCGATGATTGCTAAAATCATCGTGCATGCTGATACGCGCGAAGCTGCAATTGTCGAGATGCAGGAAGCCCTCGACGAAACCGCCCTGACCGGTCTCGTCACCAATCAGGAATTTCTCGGCAATATCTTCCGTCAGAAAAGCTTTATCAAAGGCGATGTCGATACTGGTTTTATCTCCCGCCATGAGAAAGATCTCCTGCCTGCCGATTACGGCATGGCTGATGAAGATGACCTTCACGCCGCTGCCACTCTCGTCGTCACCCCTGATCAGGAAGGCGACGATATCTGGGACCGGGGCGACAATTGGCGCATGAATGGTGCATTCACGAAAACCCTGACCTTCCTCAACCGCGGTGAAAAGAAAAACATCACTGTCAGTTGCAATCCGCAAGCTCTGCGCACTATCGATTGCACGATTGTAGAGGATAATAACAACATCACCATTTTCAGGGATGGAAAAGTCATCCGGCTGCATCGCTATACTCCCGGTGCTGATGGTGTAGAACAGGGCGAGGGTCGCGTCATTGCGCCAATGCCCGGAAAAATCATTGATGTGATGGTCAAGAAAGGTGCAAAAGTAGTGAAGGATCAGCCCTTGCTTATCATGGAGGCGATGAAAATGCAGATGACCATTCGCGCAGCCTTTGCCGGAACAGTTGAGGAGCTCCCCGTTATCGCTGGCCAACAAGTTGGCGATGGTGCATTGCTTGTCGCCTTGGCGGAAGCGGCATGAGTATCGAAATTCGCAAGGCGCAGAATAAATTTGATTATGCGCGATGCGTGCAGGTGCGTACGATTGTCTTTACTATTGGCCAGAATGTTCCACCAGACCGGGAAATCGATCCCGAAGAAGATAATGCGATCCATTTTCTGGCGCTGGTCGATAATGTGGTCATGGGGGCGGGGCGCTGGCGCCGGTATAACGCGCACAGCGCAAAGATAGAACGTTTGGCCGTTCTGGATATAGGACGCGGTAAAGGAATTGGCAAGGCGTTGATGCAGGGGATTCTGGCTGACATCCGCAAGACGGACGATATCAGGGATGTCATTCTCGGTGCGCAGGACCACGCAATACCATTCTATGGATCTCTTGGCTTCGTGATTTATGGCGATGCCTACATGGATGGTGGCAACATTCCACATCGTGATATGCGCCTTGTGCTGCAAAATGAGGAGGCCGCATGAGTTTCCCCAAACGCGTTCGCATTTATGAAGTCGGCCCCCGCGATGGCCTGCAGAACGAAAAAGAAATCGTTCCGGCTGCGGTGAAGATTGAACTCATCAATCGTCTCTCCGCAACCGGGCTCGGCCACATTGAGGCCACATCCTTCGTCTCTCCCAAATGGGTGCCGCAGATGGCGGATGCAGGACAGGTCATGGCGGAAATAATCCGTCGTCCCGGGGTATTCTATCCGGTGCTGGTGCCGAATGAAAAAGGCATGGAGGCCGCTTTGGTTGCTGGGGCGAAGGAAATCGCTGTATTCGCCTCGGCCTCAGAGACCTTCAGTCAGAAAAATATAAACTGCTCCATCGCAGAAAGTCTTGAACGGTTTGCTCCTGTCATGCAAACCGCAAAACAGCATGGCATAGTCGTTCGCGGCTATGTGTCCTGTGTGGCGGGATGCCCGTATGAAGGTGATATTGCCCCGTCTGCCGTGGCCGATGTGGCGGAACAACTCTTTACCCTGGGTTGCTATGAAATCTCTCTCGGCGACACTATTGGTGTCGGGACGCCTGCACAAATTCAGAAAATGCTGAACGCCGTTATCGCCAAAGTCGCTGTCGATAAACTGGCCCTGCATTGCCACGATACCTATGGCCAGGCATTGGTGAATATCTACGCCGGTCTTGAAATGGGAATCGCTGTGGTGGATTCCTCTGTTGCCGGTCTTGGCGGCTGCCCTTATGCCAAGGGCGCAACCGGGAATGTTGCGACCGAGGATGTCCTTTATATGCTGAATGGTCTCGGCATCGATGCCGGGGTAAACCTAAAGAAGGTTATTGAGGCAGCATGGTTTATTTCCGATTATCTTGGTCGCAGGCCTGTTTCTAAACTGGCAAATGTTATAAGTTCTACTAAATAGCTCAGGAGTCACGATTGTGGTCGACAAGGTTCTACAGGATTTTACCCATAGCGCCGTGCCAGATGAGCATGCGAAGCTGAAAATATTTTATCTGACCAGCGCCGAGCTTTCGGTGGCAATCTGCGTTCCGGTGTTTGTGTTCGGGGCAAAGCTGGGTTCGGGGATGGAGCTTCAGAAATTAATCCTGGCTTTGGTTCTATCGGGTATTGTTTTGGGTGCCATTGGCGCATTTATGAGTTATGTGGGGACCAAAACGCGCCTTAGCACAGGCTTGCTTGCGCAATCGGTCTTTGGTAATCGCGGGGCAAAGTTTGTTCACCTTATTCTGGCGATTTCTCTGTTCGCCTGGTTTGGTTTACAGACTGAAGTTTTCGCCAAAGCCTTTATCAAGTTGTTTTATCACCTGAATGTTGGCTGGGTCCCGCCGGAGACGACGACGCTGATCGTTGCTGGCCTGTTAATGACACTGACTTCGATTCTGGGTTTAAGGAAAATAGGGCGGGTGGCCATCATTGCGACACCGTTGCTTTTGCTTGCGATGCTCTATGCAGTATGGCAAAGCCGTCACGGGACGGATTTGTATATCAACAGGGCTTTGGAGGAATATGACCCTATGGCATTCGGTACGGCGCTCGCCAGTATTATTGGCGCTTACAGCGTTGGCCTTGTGGTCCGCCCTGATATTCAGCGTTTTGCATTATCGGCCCGCCATAGTGTTGGCTCGGCGCTTTTGTCTCTCGGGTTAGGATATCCTCTCCTGCTGTTGCTGTCAGCTTATCTGGCGAACGTGACGGGCGACGACGATTTTACAAATTTGCTGATCACGTATGGGTTTTCTTCGTTTTCATTGCTAATGCTGTTGATTGCGGCGTGGATGGCGAACGATATGAACCTCTATAGTTCGTCGCTGAGTCTGGCGAAGCTGTTTCATGGGGTTCCGCGCTGGGGCCTGACCGCGATTGCCGGATGTGTTGGGACTACCCTTTCGCTGTTCGGGTTGTTTGAGCATGTCGTAGCACTCTTCAGCCTCATGGGCGTTTTGACAACGCCATTGCTGGCGGCCTATGGCGCGAAGTTTATTGCGGAACGTCACCATATTGTGCCGCATATCGACAGAGTGGGAATTCATATCCCGCCTTTTATCATCTGGATTGTGTCGTCATTAATAGGATTCCTGACAACTCCGTCATCCGAATGGGGTGCTGGACTTCTCCAGTTAACAACTGTCCCCCCTTTGGATAGTCTTATTGTTGCAACGATTTTGATGTCTGGCTACGTGTACTGGCAAAAACGCCAGGAGAAA
>JAODAS010000025.1 GCA_025463555.1 Schumannella sp. | reverse complement strand
TATCAGCAGCTGCGCGACGAGATCGAGCTGACCGTCGGCCGCATCAACGGCGACTACGGCACCATCAGCCATCAGGCGGTCAGTTACCTGCACCACGGGTTCCCGCGCGAGGAGATGGCGGCGCTCTACCTGGCGTCCGACGTCATGCTCGTGACGGCGTTGCGTGACGGCATGAACCTCGTCGCGAAGGAGTACGTGGCTGCCCGGTTCGACCACGATGGCGTGCTGGTGCTGAGCGAGTTCACCGGTTCGGCCGACGAATTGAAAGCCGCCCTGCTCATCAACCCGCACGACATCGACGGGCTGAAGGATGCCATCCTGCGCGCCATCTCGATGCCGCGGCCCGAACGTCGCAAGCGCATGAAGTCGCTGCGCAAGCGGGTGCGCGAGAACGATGTGCGGCACTGGTCCGAGACGTTCCTCGCTGCGTTGCGCGCCGCGAGCTCAGGGGCTTCGCTCGACGACCCGCTCGGCGACCTCGAGTGGACCTCTGAACGTCCGATGCGACGCCGGACGTAGCTGTGGCCCAGCTTCCGAGTGCTCTGCTGGGTGCGCTGCGCGAGCTCGCGCGCACACGGCGCCTGCTGGTGGCGCTCGACTTCGACGGCACCCTCGCGCCAGAGGTCGACTCGCCCGAGCAGGCCCGCGCGTTGCCGGAGTCACGGGACGCGGTGCTTCGGCTGCTGAAGATGCCGAGCACCCGCGTGGCCCTGATCAGCGGCCGCGCGTTGCGCAGCCTGATCGAAGTCGCCGACCTGCCGGATGACACCCTGCTCGTCGGATCGCACGGAATCGAGATCCGGCTCGACGACCCGGAGGACCGCGTCTCCCTCAACACGATGGAGCTAGAGCAGGTCGACGTGCTGCACGAGGTGCTCGGCGAGGTCGCCGACTCGATCGACCAGGTCTGGCTCGAGGTGAAGCCGGCCGGGTTCGCCCTGCACACGCGCCTCGCAACGGAGCACAACTCGCGCGTGGCGCACCTGGTCGCGAAGAGCGAGACGAATGCCGAGATCGAGGGGCTGACCGTGCGCGAGGGCAAGAACGTGCTCGAGTTCTCGGTGCGTTCGACGACGAAAGGCGAGGCGCTCGAGCATCTTCGCCGGTACACCGCGGCGGATGCCGTGTTCTATGCCGGCGACGATGTCACCGACGAGGATGCGTTCGCCGCGCTGCTGCCGCACGATGTCGGCGTCAAGAGCGGTGACGGTCCGACGGAGGCGGGGTTCCGCGTCGCCGGGCCGCAAGAGATCGCCGCGGTGCTCACCGCACTGGCGACCTTCCGCGAAGGCGACGTGCACGAGCAATAGCTTCGCCCCGGTGGTTGAGTAGCCGCGAAGCGGCGTATCGAAACCACCACCACGTTGCGTTGGTTTCGACACGCGCCTGCGGCGCTACTCAACCAGCGGTAGCCGTCGCGTGGTTTCGACACGCGCCTGCGGCGCTACTCAACCACCGGTAGCCTCGTGGCATGCCGGATTCCCCTGCGCCCAAGGTCGATCACAAGCCCCGCTCCCGCACGGTCACGGATGGCATCGAGGCCACCACCAGCCGCGGAATGCTCCGCGCGGTCGGCATGGGCGACGCCGACTGGGACAAGGCGCAGATCGGCATCGCGAGCTCGTGGAACGAGATCACCCCGTGCAACCTGTCGCTCGCCCGGCTCGCCCAGGCGGCGAAAGAGGGCGTCCACGCGGGCGGCGGCTACCCGCTGCAGTTCGGCACGGTCAGCGTCTCCGACGGCATCTCGATGGGGCATGAGGGCATGCACTTCTCGCTCGTCTCCCGCGAGGTGATCGCCGACTCCGTCGAGGTCGTCATGCAGGCCGAACGGCTCGACGGCTCGGTTCTGCTCGCCGGCTGCGACAAGTCGATCCCGGGCATGCTGATGGCCGCGGCACGGCTCGATCTGGCATCCGTCTTCTTGTATGCCGGTTCGATCGCTCCCGGCTGGGTGCGCCTGGAGGACGGGACCGAGAAGGACATCACGATCATCGACTCGTTCGAGGCTGTCGGCGGCGTGAAGGCCGGCACCATGAGCGAAGAGGACGCGCATCGCATCGAGTGCGCCTTCGCACCGGGCGAGGGCGCGTGCGGCGGCATGTACACCGCGAACACGATGGCGAGCGTCGCCGAAGCGCTCGGGCTGAGCCTGCCCGGCTCGGCGTCCCCGGCTGCCGCCGACCGTCGCCGCGACTACTACGCGCACCGCTCGGGCGAGGCCGTCGTCAACCTGCTGAACAAGGGCATCACGGCCCGCCAGATCCTGACCAAGAAGGCGTTCGAGAACGCCATCGCCGTCGGCATGGCGCTCGGCGGCTCGACCAACATCGTGCTGCACCTGCTGGCCATCGCCCACGAGGCCGAGGTCGAACTCACTCTCGACGACTTCAACCGCATCGGCTCGAAGGTGCCGCACGTGGGAGACCTGAAGCCGTTCGGCCGCTACGTCATGAACGACGTCGACCGTCGCGGCGGGTTGCCCGTGCTCATGAAGGCGCTGCTGGATGCGGGGCTCATGCACGGCGACTGCCTCACCGTCACGGGCAAGACCCTGGCCGAGAACCTCGCCGAGATGGATATCCCGCCGCTCGACGGGGATGTGCTCCGCACCCTCGACAACCCGATCCACGCTTCCGGCGGCCTGACGATTCTCAAGGGGTCGCTCGCGCCAGAGGGAGCCGTCGTCAAGACGGCCGGCTTCGACGCCGCCGTCTTCGAGGGACCGGCACGCGTGTTCGAACGTGAGCGCGCCGCCATGGATGCGCTCACCGCGGGCGAGATCAAGCACGGCGACGTAGTCGTCATCCGGTATGAGGGTCCCAAGGGCGGACCCGGCATGCGCGAGATGCTGGCCGTCACCGCGGCCATCAAGGGCGCGGGGCTCGGAAAAGATGTCCTACTATTGACGGACGGCAGATTCTCAGGCGGCACAACCGGCCTGTGCATCGGCCACATCGCGCCGGAGGCGGTGGACGAAGGTCCCATCGCATTCCTGCAAGATGGTGATCTGATACGGGTCGATATCGCCGCCCGGTCGATCGACCTACTCGTCGATCCGGCCGAGCTGGAAGCCCGCCGCGACGGCTGGGCTCCTTTGCCTCCGCGCTATACCCGTGGCGTTCTCGCGAAATACACCAAGCTCGTGCACTCGGCATCCGAGGGCGCGGTCACGGGGTAGTTCTCCTCACCATCTCGCATAAAGGACATCCATGACTGCCTCGGCAGATCCCGCACCCGCTCCCGCGCCGGCTCCCGCCAAGCGCCACGAGCCCCCGATGCTGACCGGCTCGGGCGCCATCCTGGCCTCGCTCGAGAAGCTCGGTGTCACCGACGTCTTCGGCATCCCGGGCGGCGCCATCATGCCGTTCTACGACGAGCTGATGGCCTCGACCGCCATCCGTCACATCCTGGTCCGGCATGAGCAGGGCGCCGGGCATGCGGCCGAGGGCTATGCCGCCGCATCCGGCCGTGTCGGTGTCGCGATCGCGACATCCGGGCCGGGCGCCACGAACCTGGTCACCGCCATCGCGGACGCTCACATGGATTCGGTGCCGATGATCGCGATCACCGGTCAGGTGTTCTCGACGTCCATGGGAACCGACGCGTTCCAGGAGGTCGACATCGTCGGCATCACGATGCCGATCACGAAGCACTCGTTCCTGGTCACCGACCCGGCCGACGTACCGGCGACCCTCGCGGCCGCATACCAGATCGCGACGACGGGCCGACCCGGCCCCGTGCTGGTGGATGTCACCAAGGACGCCCAGCAGAAGTCGGCGCCGTTCATCTGGCCTCCGAAGATCGACCTGCCTGGCTACCGTCCGGTGACCAAAGCCCATGGCAAGCAGATCGTGGCAGCCGCCGAGCTTCTCGCCGAGGCGCAGCGACCCGTGCTGTACGTGGGCGGAGGCGTCATCCGATCGGAGGCGGGAGCAGAACTGCTGAAGCTCGCCGAGAAGACCGGCGCCCCCGTCGTCACGACCCTGATGGCGCGCGGCGCGTTCCCCGACTCCCACCCGCAGCACCTCGGCATGCCGGGGATGCACGGTTCGGTCCCTGCCGTGCTCTCGCTGCAGGAGAGCGACCTCATCGTCGCCATCGGTGCACGGTTCGACGACCGGGTCACGGGCCGCGTCGCCGACTTCGCGCCCCTGGCGAAGATCGTGCACATCGACATCGACCCGGCCGAGATCGGCAAGATCCGCCAGGCCGACGTGCCGATCGTGGGTGACGCGAAAGACGTGATCGTGGACCTCATCGCCGCGTTCACCGACGCCGCGAAGAAGTCCAAGCCCGACATCGCGGAATGGTGGACCCGGCTCGAGAAGCTGAAGGCCGACTTCCCGCTCGGATTCACCGACGACCCCGACGACGGGTTGCTGGCGCCCCAGGCGGTGATCAAGCGCATCGGTGAACTGAGCGGACCGGAGGCGATCTATGCCGCCGGCGTCGGCCAGCACCAGATGTGGGCCGCACAGTTCATCAAGTACGAGCGCCCCCACGCCTGGCTCAACTCCGGCGGCGCCGGAACGATGGGCTACGCCGTCCCGGCGGCGATGGGTGCGAAGGTCGCCCAGCCCGACCGGCTGGTGTGGGCGATCGACGGCGACGGCTGCTTCCAGATGACGAATCAGGAGCTCGCGACCTGCACCATCAACGACATCCCGATCAAGGTCGCGATCATCAACAACAGCTCGCTCGGCATGGTGCGCCAGTGGCAGACGCTGTTCTACGACGGCCGCCACTCGTTCACCGACCTGAACACGGGCCACAAGAGTTCGACCGAGCAGACGCGCATGGTGCCCGACTTCGTGAAGCTGGCCGAGGCGTACGGCGCCCTCGGCATCCGCGTCACGAAGCCGGAGGAGATCGACCCCGCGATTAAGCTCGCGATCGAGACCAACGACCGTCCGGTCGTCATCGACTTCGTGGTCAGCCGCGACGCGATGGTGTGGCCGATGGTCCCGCAGGGCGTCGGCAACTCGTCCGTGCAGTACGCACGGGATCACGCCCCGGCATGGGAAGAGGAGTAAGCCGATGAGTCGCCATGTGCTCTCCCTGCTCGTCGAGGACAAGCCCGGTCTGCTCACGCGCGTCGCCGGTCTGTTCGCCCGGCGCGGGTTCAACATCGAGTCGCTCGCGGTCGGGCACAGCGAGATCGACGGGCTGTCGCGCATCACCGCCGTCGTGGATGTCGAGGACCTGCCGCTCGAGCAGGTCACCAAGCAGCTGAACAAGCTGATCAACGTGATCAAGATCGTCGAACTCGATCCCTCTCAGGCAGTGGAGCGTGAGCATCTGCTCGTGAAGGTCAAGGTCGACAACGTCACCCGGTCGCAGATCCTCGAGGCGGTGAACCTGTTCCGCGCCCGCGTGGTCGATGTGTCGACCGACGCGCTCGTGATCGAGGTCACCGGCGACAGCGGCAAGGTGCAGGCGTTCCTGCGCGTCGTCGAGCCGTACGGCATCAAAGAGATCGCGCAGTCGGGCCTGCTCGCCATCGGCCGTGGCAGCAAGAGCATCACCGAACGAGTCTTCAAGAGCTGAACCACCGGTGGTCGAGTGCGCGAAGCGCGTATCGAGACCACCACCGCATGGGCGTGGTTTCGATACGCCCGCGAAGCGGGCTAGTCAACCACCGAACAAGTAAGGAACGAAGTGACCGAGATCTTCTACGACAAGGATGCCGACCTCTCCCTCATCCAGGGCAAGAAGGTCGCCGTCATCGGCTACGGCTCGCAGGGCCACGCCCACGCGCTGAACCTGCGCGACTCCGGCGTCGAGGTGCGCGTCGGTCTGAAGGAGGGCTCGAAGAGCATCCAGAAGGCCGAAGAGGCGGGCTTCGAGGTGCTCACGGTCGCCGAAGCCGCCAAGTGGGGCGACGTGATCGTCATCCTGGCGCCAGACCAGCACCAGCGCGGCATCTACAAGGAGTCCATCAAGGACAACCTCGAGGACGGCAACGCGATCCTGTTCGGTCACGGCTTCAACATCCGTTTCGGCTACATCGAGGCGCCTGCGGGCATCGACGTCGTCATGGTCGCCCCCAAGGGCCCCGGACACACCGTGCGTCGCGAGTACGAGGCCGGTCGCGGTGTTCCCGTGATCGTCGCCGTCGAAGAGGACGCGACCGGCGGCGCGTGGGAGCTCGCCTGGTCGTACGCGAAGGCGATCGGCGGCCTGCGTGCCGGCGGCATCAAGACCACGTTCACCGAAGAGACCGAGACCGACCTGTTCGGCGAGCAGGCCGTGCTCTGCGGCGGCACCTCGCAGCTGGTGCAGTACGGCTTCGAGACGCTTGTCGAGGCCGGCTACCAGCCGCAGATCGCCTACTTCGAGGTGCTGCACGAGCTGAAGCTGATCGTCGACCTGATGTGGGAGGGCGGCATCGCCAAGCAGCGCTGGAGCGTGTCGGACACCGCCGAGTACGGGGACTACGTCTCCGGTCCGCGCGTCATCGACCCGTCGGTGAAGGAGCACATGAAGGAGGTGCTCGCCGACATCCAGTCGGGGGCCTTCGCGAAGCGCTTCATCGCCGACCAGGATGCGGGAGCCCCCGAGTTCCTCGAGCTGCGCGCGAAGGGAGCTGCGCACCCGATCGAGGAGACCGGCAAGGAACTGCGCGCCCTCTTCGCCTGGAAGCAGCAGGACGCCGACTACACCGAGGGCTCGGCGGCGCGCTGAGCCATCTGCGCTGAGCCATCTGCGCTCAGCCGGCGCCCCCGGTTTCGTGCGGGGTGGAGGATGGAGCCGTGGAACAACGCGAACGCGGCACCGCCATCACCACCGTCACGGAACTCGAGGAGCTGATCGGGCATCCGGAACCGCGGGTGGCCGAGAAGGTGCGGTCGTCGCTGCACGAGGTGGATCGGGCGTGGCTGGCGGCGAGTCCGCTGGTGTTCATCGCCACATCCGACGCGAGCGGGAACCTGGATGTGTCGCCCAAGGGCGACCCGGCCGGTTTCGCCGTGGTGCTCGACGACGGCACTATCGCCATCCCGGAACGTCCGGGCAACCGGCGCGCCGACGGCTTCCGCAACCTGCTGGGCAACCCGCACGTCGGGCTGATCTTCGTGATCCCCGGCCGGGGCGACACGCTGCGGATCAACGGCCGGGCTTCGATCGTGCGCGGGGCGCCGTTCCTGGATGCGATGGTCGTGCGGGGTCATCGGCCCGTGCTTGCGCTGCTGGTCGACGTCGAGGAGGTGTTCTATCACTGCTCGAAGGCGTTCCTGAGGTCGAAGGCGTGGGAGCCGGGGACCTGGGACGCGAACGCGGCTCCGCGTCGGGCCGTGATCGCGCATGAGATCGAGCGTCCCGATGAGGCGATCGAGGTGCTGGATGAGTACTACGGTCCGTCGTACGGCGACAAGATCTACGGTTAGCGCGGCACCTCGAGGGCGCTGATCCCGACGAGGCTGATCCAGGTGCGGTCGTCGGCTTCGACGACGGTGGCGAGCACGCTGTCGCAGTCGGCGCAGCGCACGACGTACCCCATCGCATCCGCCCACACCATCGCGGCGGCAAGGATCGCGACGTTGCCGCACCCGGCACAGCGGGCGGATGTCGTGGTCGGGTCGAACGCGAACAGCTCGGCGAGTGGGCCGGCGAGGACGTTGCCGTCGAGATGCTGCATCAGGAGCCTCCGAAGCGTTCGGTGCGGATGGACGTGGTGGGGTGGCCGAGGTCGACCAGCCAGTCGGCGACGGCCTCGACGAACGGGGTGGGGCCGCAGACGTAGATGCGCGGTGCCCGGTCGGGCGGCAGGATCGCGGCCTCCAGCGCTGCACGGCTGATCCGGCCCGCGGCGGTGGGCCAGCCCTTCGGCGCCTCGCGCGTGTAGATGTAGTCCACGCCCATGGCGGCGTCGAGTTCGGGCCGGAAGAACACGTCGGCGGGGGTGCGTACCGAGTAGAGCAGCCGGAACTCGGTCGGGTCACCGGCCGCCTCGTGCGCCGACAGCATCGCGAACAGGGGGACGACTCCCGAGCCGCCGGCGATCAGCTGGACCGGCGCGGGCATCAGATCCGAGGACTCCGGCGGCTGCCAGACGAAGAACGCGCCGAGCGGCCCGTGCAGTTCGATCGTGTCGCCGACCGCGAGCTCGTGCACGAGGAAGGGGGAGACCTCGCCGTCGGGGAGCTCATCGACCGCGAGCACGACGCGCGTGCCCTCGCCGGCGGACGCGATCGAGTACGAGCGCTGGGCCTGATACCCGTCGGGGGCGGTCAACCGGATGTCGAGGTGCGATCCCGCGTCGTTCCCCGGCCAGGTGGGCACGTCGACCGTGATCCGGCGGGCAGAAGGCGTCTCGGGCGCGACGGCGACCACGGTGCCGGTGTGCCAGGCGGCGGGCCGGCGACCTTTCACCAGTAGCGCTCCTCCTGCCAGGGATCGCCGTGGATGTGGTAGCCCGACTGCTCCCAGAACCCGGGGTCGTCGGTGGGCATCATGGTCATGCCGCGGAGCCATTTGGCGCTCTTCCAGAAGTACAGGTGCGGCACCAGCAGTCGCACGGGACCGCCGTGCTCCGGCTCGAGGGGCTCGCCATCCGCCTCGAACGCGATCCAGGCCTTGCCGTCGAGAAGGTCTTCGAGGGGCACGTTGGTCGTGTAGCCGCCGTAGCTGTGCGCCATGACGAAGTCGTACTCGCTCTCGACGTTCTCGAACACTTTGTCGAGCGAGACGCCGCGCCACGACATGGCGAGCTTCGACCAGTGCGTCACACAGTGGATGTCGGTGGTGATGTCGTCGAGCCCGAGCGCCTGCATCGCGTCCCAGTCCCACTTGTGCTCGGTGCCGGTCTCGTCCTTGATCTCGAACGTCCACTCGGACGGCTCGATCTTCGGGGTGACGCCGGCGGACAGTACCGGCCAGTCTTCGACCAGCGTCTGGCCGGGGGGAAGGCGAGGGTCGCGATCGCGATTGCGGCCCGAGAATCCGCGGGTGATGAACGACATGCTTCAGGCTAGCCCCGCGCCCGGTTGCTGACGAGACCTAGGGTGGGGCTATGACCCTGGCGCTGGGAATGCCGACCGTGCGCGGTGCCGCGCCGTCGACCGAGGGGCGCCCTGAGCACGTCGGTCTGGTCGACCGGTTCGGCCGGGTGGCGCGCGACCTGCGGGTGTCGATCACCGAGAAGTGCTCCCTTCGCTGCACCTATTGCATGCCAGAAGAGGGCCTGCCCGCGATCCCTCGCGAAGATCTGTTGACGGCTGCCGAGATCGCCCGCCTGGTGGGGATCGGAGCCCGCGACCTGGGCATCCGCGAGGTCCGCTTCACCGGCGGAGAGCCGCTGACCCGCGGCGACCTCATCGACATCGTCCGGCTGTCGGCCGCGGCGGCCCCCGGCGTTCCGCTGGCCATGACGACCAACGGCATCGGCCTGGATGCCCGCGCCGCAGCACTGCGCGACGCAGGCCTGTCGCGCATCAACGTCTCGCTCGACACGATCGATCGAGAGCACTTCGCCCGGCTCACCCGCCGCGACCGGCTCCCACGTGTGCTGGCCGGATTGGCCGCCGCAGCATCCGCGGGTCTCGGCCCGATCAAGGTCAACGCCGTGCTGATGCGCGAGACGCTCGCCGACGCGCCCGACCTGCTGGCGTTCGCGCTCGATCACGGATTGCACCTGCGCTTCATCGAGCAGATGCCCCTCGACGCGGACGCGGCCTGGCGCCGCGATCACATGGTGCCGGCCGCCGAGCTGCTGTCGGTGCTCGCCGGCCGATTCGCGCTCACCCCCGTCGGCCGCGCCGACGACCCGTCGTCGCCCGCCGAGGAGTGGCAGGTGGAGGACGGCCCCGCCACGGTCGGGATCATCGCGTCGGTGACGCGGTCGTTCTGCGCCGCCTGCGATCGCACGCGCATCACCGCAGAGGGCACCGTCCGCTCGTGCCTGTTCGGCGACGACGAGACCGACCTGCGCGGGCTGCTTCGCGGTGGGGCCTCCGACCGCGACATCGCCGACCGCTGGCGCGCGGCGATGTGGAACAAGCAGTCCGGTCATGGCATCGACGCCGCCGGCTTCGCGCCGCCGGCGCGGTCGATGGGAGCGATCGGTGGCTGACGTGCTGGTGCGGTTCTTCGCGGCAGCCGCGGAAGCCGCCGGCCGGGACGAGCAGACCCTCTCGGCGTCGACGGTCGGCGAGCTGCGCGCCGATCTCGAGAAGCGCTACGGGGATGCGATGGCGCGGGTGCTGAGGAACGGCTCGTTCCTGGTCGACGGGGTGGTCTCGCGTGATCCGGCGAAGCCCCTCGCGAACCGGGTCGACGTGCTGCCGCCGTTCGCCGGCGGCTGACCGTTCGGTGCGCGTTACAGCCCGACCCACTCCGTCGCGCCGTCGGCCAGATGCTGCCGCTTCCAGATCGGCACCTCCGCCTTGATGCGGTCGATCAGCAGCGCGCAGGTCGCGAACGCCTCGGCCCGGTGCGGCGCGGCGACCGCGGCGACCAGGGCGACATCGCCCACGACCAGTGAACCGATGCGGTGTGCCGCCGCGACGAAGAGACCCGACGACGCCGCCACGTCGCGGCATACCTCGCCGAGGAACATCTCCGCATCGGGATGCGCGCTGTAGTCCAGGGCCGTGACAGCGGATCCCCGATCATGGTCGCGGATCACGCCCTCGAACACCACGAGCGCCCCGTCGGAGGATGAGAGCACGAACGTCTCGAGCGCAGCGCGGTCGATCGGATGCTCGACGATCTCCGCGAAGAAAGCCTCAGGCACCGTCATGACCGCTCACCGCGTGGTCGCCGCCCGCGAGCTGATCGTGCAGATGACCGAGCAGGGGCTCGAGCACCGCGAGCCCGTCGCGCACACCACCGGGCGAGCCCGGCAGGTTCACGATCACGGTCGAGCCGGCGACGCCGGCCACCGCGCGCGTCAGGGCGGCGGTCGGCGTGAGCTGGGCGCCGGCGGCGCGAAGGGCCTCGGCGACGCCGGGCAGCTCCCGGTCGAGCACGGCGAGTGTCGCCTCCGGGGTGCGGTCGCCCGCGTGCACCCCGGTACCGCCCGTCGTCAGGATCAGCGCGGGGGAGGCGGCCACCGCATCCTGAATCGCCACCGCGATGTCGGCGTCGGGGCAGATCACCGGAGCCGTGATGTCGTAGCCGTGAGCACGCAGCCAGTCGACGATCAGCGGTCCGGTGCGGTCCTCGGCGGTGCCCGCGGCGACGCGTGTGGAGGAGACGAGAACGATGGCAGCGCCCCGAGAGGAGAGGACGGAGTCCGGGGGCCAGTGGCCGCGCTTGCCACCCGACTTCTCGAGCAGGCGGATGTCGCCCAGCACCGCTGCCGGGTCGACCGCCTTGATCATGTCGTGCAGCGTCAAGCCGGCGATCGCGACGGCGGTCAGGGCCTCCATCTCGACGCCCGTCTTCGCGGTGACGGCGACCGTGGCGGTGATCCCGATGGATGCCTCGCCCGGTTCGAACTCGATCGTCACCTTCTCCAGCGGCAGCAGGTGCGCGAGCGGGATCAGCTCGCTGGTGCGCTTCGCCGCCTGGATCCCCGCGATCCGCGCCGTCGCCAGCACATCCGCCTTCGGCAGCCCGTCGGCGAGCACCAGAGCGACCACCTCGGCCGTCGTGTCCAGCCGGCCCCCCGCGACCGCCACCCGCCGGGTGACCGCCTTGCCGCCGACATCGATCATCCGCGCGCGACCCTGGTCGTCGAGGTGGCTGAGCTCGCTCATAGCTCCCAAGTCTGTACCTCGGCACCGGCCGGCAGCTCGGTCACATCCTCCGGCACATCGATGAGGACGTCGGATGCCGCGAGACCCGCCACCAGATGCGAGCCCGGACCCGAGACGGTCGCCACGCGATCCCCGTCGAGCCGGCGCCCCCGCAGGAACTGCCTGCGCCCCGGAATCGAGGTCACGGCATCAGCCAGTCGCAGCACCGCTGACGCGCGCGGCGGCAGCCCGGCCAGCTCGCGCAGAAACGGCGCCACGAACAGTTCGAAACTCAGCTGGCTGCTCACCGGGTTGCCGGGGAAGCACACCACCGGCACCTCGCGATACGTCGCCAGCGCCTGCGGCCCGCCCGGCTGCATCGCGAGGACATCGATGTGCGCGCCGAGAGGTTCCAGCAGTTCGCGCACCACCTCGTGATCGCCCATCGAGATACCGCCGCTGGTCAGCAGCAACTCGGCTCCGGCCGCGATCGCCCGGTCGAACGCCGCCGCGAGGGATGCGGGTTCGTCGAAGACGCGAGACCGGGCGACCAGTTCCGCGCCGGCGGCACGGACCGCGGCCGCCAGGGCTACTCCATTCGCGTCGGGGATCTGGCCGGGGCCCAGCGGCGACCCCGGCTCGACCAGCTCGCTTCCCGTGCTGATCACCGCCACCGCGACCAGCTTGTGCACGGCGACCGTATCCAGGCCGGCGGCGGCGAGCGCCGCGAGGTGACGCGAGCCGAGCCGCTGCTCCGCCGGAAGCAGCGCGGCCCCGGCCGGGAGATCGGATCCGGCCTCGCGCACGTACTCGCCGGGCGACCGGCTGCGCGAAATCGTGACGGTGTCGCCGTTCACGTTCGTCTCCTCGACGGGCACCACGGCATCCGCACCCGCTGGAATCGGCGCCCCGGTCATGATGCGGATCGCCGTGCCCGGCCGGAGCTCACCGGGCTCGCCCGCAGCAGCGGCGATCTCGCGCACGACCGGCAGCGTGACCGGGGCCCCTGCGATGTCGGCGGCGCGGACCGCGAACCCGTCCATCTGGGAGTTCCGGAACGGCGGCAGAGCGATCGGCGACACCACCTGCTCGGAGGTGACCCGGCCCAGTGCCGCGATCACCGCCACCCGCTCTGCCGGCCGCACGCGCAGGGGCGCGAGCAGCGCATCGACGCGGGCGATGTGATCGACGACCGGCGTGCGCGCCATCAGTACCTCGGAACCGACGGGTCCACCTTGACCGACCAGGCGTCGAGGCCGCCGGTGAGGTGACGAACGCGGCTGAAGCCCGCCTTCTCGAGCACGTCGAGCGCTCGCGCCGACCGGACGCCGTGGTGGCAATAGACGACGATCGACGCCTCCCGCGGCACCTCGTCCAGCCGGTCCGGCAGCTCGCCGAGCGGGATCAGGACCGAGTCCGGCAGTGCGGCGAACGACGCCTCGGGCCGCTCGCGCACGTCGAGAAGCAGGGGAGGGGTCTCATGCACCCCCTCCGTCGTGGGGCCGGCGAGCAGCTTCGCCAGCTGCTCGGGGCTGACAGAGCGGGCGGGGTCGGGTTCGCGCAGGGCGGTGCGCTCCTCGAGCGATCCCGGCCGGGTCGCCGCGGGATCGCGGGTGTACGCGATGTCGCGGGTCGAGCCGGTCAGCGCGTCGTAGACGGCGACGCGCCCGATCAGCGGGTCCCCGATGCCGGTCAGCAACTTGAGGGCCTCGGTCGCCATCATCGCGCCGCCCACCGCGCACACGGTCGGCAGGACGCCCGCCAGCTCGCAGGTCTCGCCCTCCTCCTGGGGCTGCTCGGGGAACAGGTCGCGGTAGTCGACGCCGCGCTCGTCCCAGGCGACGCCGACCTGCGCCGAATAGCGCAGCGCGGAGCCCCACACCATCGGGATCGCCCGGATCGCCGCCGCATCGTTCGCCAGATACCGGGTATCGAGGTTGTCGCTGCCGTCGATCAGCAGGTCCGCATCCAGCAAGAGGTCGAACGTGTTGCCCGGTGCGAACCGGACGCCGTGCCGCACGATCGTGACGTCCGGTGCCAGCGCGGCCAGGGCATCCGCCGCTGCATCGACCTTCGGGCGGCCGACGTCGGCGGCCGTGTACAACGTCTGCCGGTGCAGGTTGCTGGTGTCGACGATGTCGTCGTCGACGATCGCGAGAGTGCCGACCCCGGCGGCGGCGAGGGCGGGCAGGACCGTGCTGCCGAGACCTCCTGCCCCGATCACAACGACGTAGGCGCCGGCGAGCCGGGCCTGCGCTTCGGCCCCGAACCCGTTCAGGATGCGCTGCCGGGCGTAGCGCGCGGAATCCGGGTCGACGGGCATGCGCCAATTCTGTCGCGGATCAGCAAGCGCGGCACGACACGCCGACGTGGACCCGCGCCAGACGGCGTGTCGCTCCGTGCTTGCTGATCCGCGAAGGAGCGAGCGGAACGTCGAACCGCGGATGCGGCTACACTCGCGGGATGCAGACGCGGGTGCGGCCATGAACGAGTTCACAGTGCGCGAGGCGGCGGCGCTGCTGGGGGTCAGCGACGACACGGTGCGGCGTTGGGCGGATGCCGGCAGGCTGCAGCTGCGCAAGAACGCCGCGGGCCGTCAGACCATCGCGGGCACCGCGCTGCTTCCGCTGCTCACGGAACTCGCCGCCGAGTCGCCGCTTGCCGAGACCTTCCCGACCGCAAAGGCCTCGGCGCGCAACCGCTTCACCGGCATCATCACCGCGGTGACGCGCGACGGCGTGATGGCGCAGGTCGATCTGCAGGCGGGGCCTTTTCGCGTCGTGTCCCTGATGAGTCGTGAGGCCGCCGACGAGCTCGGGCTCGAGCCCGGCATGCTCGCGTCGGCGAGTGTGAAGGCGACCGTCGTCACCATCGAGCTGCCCGAGTCGTCGTCGTGAGTCGTGCCTGGGTCGCAGCGGCCGGGGCCGCGGCGCTGCTGCTCGCCGGCTGCTCCGCCGCTTCGCCTGCGTCCACCCCCACGCGCGCCCCGGCCAGCCTCACCGGCACCGTGACCGTGTTCGCCGCCGCGTCGCTGACGACGACGTTCGACCTGCTCGCTGCGAAGTTCGAGAAGGCCCACCCGGGGGTGGATGTCGTGCTCGACTACGGCGGAAGCTCCGGGCTGGCGACGCAGATCCTCCAGGGCGCCCCGGCCGACGTGTTCGCGGCCGCCAGCGAGTCCAGCATCGCGGCCCTGACCGATTCCGGTGACGTCGCCCATCCGGTGATCTTCACCACCAACACGCTCGAGATCGCGGTTCCGCCGGGCAACCCGGCAGGCATCCGGGGGCTCGCCGACCTGGCCGATCCGTCCCGCACCATCGCCCTCTGCGATCCCGCGGTGCCCTGTGGTGCGGCGGCCGAGACCCTCATGCACCAGGCGGGCTACCAGCCCGCGCCGGACACCCTCGAACAGGACGTGAGGTCCGTCCTCACCAAGGTTGAACTGGGCGAAGCGGACGCCGGACTCGTCTACGTCACCGACGTCATCGCTGCGGGCGACGATGTCGACGGGGTCGCGATCCCCGAGGCCGGCGACGTGGTCAGCAGGTACCCGATCGCCGCCCTGACCCACGCTCCGAATCCGGATGCCGCGAAGGCCTGGGTGGACTTCGTGCTCTCGGACGTGGGGCAAGGGGTGCTCGCCGCGGCCGGGTTCGTGGCGCCGTGACCCGCCAGGCGCCACGAACCCGGCTGAGCGTCCCGATCGCGATCGCGGCCGGGATCGCGTTGGCGTTCCTGGTGCTGCCGCTGGGGGCGCTCGCCCTCCGGGCGCCGTGGCCGAAGCTGCCTGGGCTGCTCGCGAGCCCGCCCGTGCTGGAGGCCCTCGGGCTCTCCCTGCTGACCGGGCTGATCTCGACCGTGCTCTGCCTGGTGTTCGGAATACCCCTGGCGATGCTGCTGGCCCAGAGCGCAGGATGGGCGGTCGTCCCGCGGCGGCTGCTGCGGACCGCGATCACCGTCCCGCTGGTGCTGCCGCCGGTCGTCGGCGGCATCGCGCTGCTGCTGCTGCTGGGCCGACGCGGCATCATCGGGCAGTTCTTCGCGCAGGCGGGTCTCGGCATCCCGTACACGACCGGGGCCGTCGTGCTGGCGCAGACGTTCGTCGCGATGCCGTTCCTGGTCTTCGCGGTGGAGGGGGCGCTCGGCAGCGCCGACCGCCGCACCGAGGCGGCCGCCGCGACGCTGGGAGCGAACCGGTGGGAGGTGTTTCGTCTGGTGACCGTGCCACTGGTCGCGCCGGGCATCGCCGCCGGCGCGGTGCTCTGCTTCACGCGCGCGCTCGGCGAGTTCGGTGCGACGATCACGTTCGCCGGCTCGTTGCCCGGAGTGACACGCACCCTGCCGATCGCCAGCTACCTCGCGCTGCAGACCGATCCGGAGGCAGCGATCGCGCTCGCGCTGCTGCTGCTGGTCGTTTCGGTCGCCGTGCTGCTCGCCCTGCGGGACCGGTGGCTGCCGGGCGTGCGCTCGTGAGCGAGGTGCTGCGCGTCGACGCCACCGTCGAGCGCGGGGCGTTCAGGGTGACCGCGGCATTCGAGGCTCTCCCCGGCCGGCCGCTCGCCCTGGTCGGGCCGAATGGGGCAGGCAAATCCACGCTGGTGGCGGCCATCGCCGGCCTGCTGCCCCTGGCATCCGGCGTCATCGAGATCGGCGGACTGGTCGTCAGCAACGCTGCCGCCGTCGTCTCGCCCGAGCTGCGCCGCGTCGGTGTCGTCTTTCAGGACTTCCTGCTCTTCCCTCACCTCACGGTGCGCGACAACGTCGCCTTCGCCCTGCGGGTGCGCGGTGCCGGACGTGCTGCCGCCCGCTCCGAGGCGCAACCCTGGCTGGAGCGCTTCGAACTCGACCACCTCGCTGCGCGCCGTCCCGACCAGCTGTCCGGCGGCCAGCGGCAGAGGGTCGCCCTGGCCCGCGCCCTCGCCTCCGACCCGGAGGTGTTGCTGCTGGACGAGCCGATGGCATCGCTCGACGTGGAGGTGCGCGACGAGGTCCGCGCCGATCTGGCGAAGCACCTGCGCGCATTCGGCCGCCCGGCGGTACTGGTCACGCACGACGGCGACGACGTCGCAGCGCTCGCGGACGATGTCGTGGTGCTGCAGGCGGGACGCGTGACGCAGCGCGGCACGCCCGCGGAGCTGCGCGCGCATCCGGGCACCCCCTACGTGGCGCGGCTGCTGGGCGACTGAGAGACTGTCCCCGTGAAGAAGATCGCGGTGCACTTCGGAGCAGGCAACATCGGACGCGGCTTCGTCGCACAGTTCCTGCACGAGAGTGGATACGAGGTCGTGTTCGCCGATGTCAGCGACGACCTGATCGGTGCGTTGCAGGCGCAGTCGAGCTACCTGGTGCACGAGATCGGCGAGGGCGCTCAGGATCACGTCGTCGACGGGTACCGCGCGCTGAACAGCCGCACCCACGAAGCCGACGTCGTCGCGGCGATCGCCGCCGCCGACCTGGTGACGACCGCTGTGGGCGCGCGCATCCTGGCCTTCGTCGCCCCGGTGATCGCGAAGGGGCTCGCCGCCCGCCCCGACGATGCGCGGCCCCTCACGGTGATCGCATGCGAGAACGCGATCGGCGGCACCGACATCCTGGCCGGGCACGTGCGCCAGAACCACCCGGCAGACAACGCCATCTTCGCCAACTGCGCGATCGACCGCATCGTGCCCGAGCAGGAGGGCGGCCTCGACGTCACGATCGAGTCGTTCTTCGAATGGGTGGTCGACCGCACGCCGTTCCACGGTGCGGAACCCGAGATCTCGGGCGTCACCTGGGTCGACGACCTCGAGCCGTTCATCGAGCGCAAACTGTTCACCGTCAACACGGCGCACGCCGCCGCGGCGTATCACGGGCTCGATCGCGGGTGGGTGTCGATCCGTGAGGCGCTCGCCACCCCCGAGCTGCAGGCCGAGGTGCGGGCCGTGCTCGATGAGACCAAGGCGCTGCTGGTCGCGAAGCACGGCTTCAGCCCCGAGGAACAGCAGACCTACATCGAGAAGACGTTGAAGCGCATCTCGAACCCGGACCTGCCCGACACCTGCGAGCGCGTCGGCCGCGGGCCGCTGCGCAAACTCAGCCGCCACGAGCGGTTCGTCGGTCCGGCCGCCGAACTGGTGGAGCGCGGCATGACGGCATGGGACCTGCTCAACGCGATGGGTGCCGCGCTGCGGTTCGACGTGCCGGAGGACGCGGAGAGCGTCGAGCTGCAGGCGCTGCTCGCCGGCGGCCAACCGGCCGATTCGATCGCCGCCACGATCACCGGGCTCGAGCCGTCGCATCCGCTCTTCCCGCACGTGGTCGAGGTCGTCCAGCTGCGTCTGGACCGCTGACTCCATGGCTCATCCTGAGGATCCAGAGGACGAGGACGCCTTCCACTGGGCCGGTGACGAGGTCGGCGGGCGGGAGGGTGCGCGGCTGCCGTCGCAGCAGATTCAGGATGACGGGGCCGGGCCGGGCGAGGACGTGGCGTCGCCCGTTCCCATCGCACGCTCCCACCCCGCGACGACCATCGTGACAGCGCTCTTCGCCGTGCTGTACCTGGCGATCACGGTCGGCTGGATTCTCGGGACCGGCTACACGACCGCGGGTTCCATGCAGTTGCTGCCGCAGCTGCTCTGGCAGTTCGGCGAGTTCACGGCCATCGTCGCCGGGCCCCTCTGGTTCGCGGGGACCGTGCTGATGACGCGCGGGGGTCGGTTGCTGACCCGTGCCGGCTGGCTGGCTCTCGGCCTCGGGGTGCTTCTGCCGTGGCCGGTCCTGCCGTTGCTGGTGGTGTCATGAGAAGCGTCGTCGCGGTCACGCTCGCCCTCGCGGTGCTGCACCTCTGGGCGCTGTTCCAGGGGCTGTCGAACCTGATCGCGCTTCCCACGTTCTATGCCCAGACCGGGCTCGGCGAGCCGCCCTGGTGGTTGCTCGTCGCCGGCGTGCTGCTGCCGGTGGTGACATTCACGGCCGCCGTGCTGCTCGGGAGGGGACGCATCCTGTCGCACCGGGTGCTGCTGCTCGTCATCTCCCTCGCCGCGGCGAATGCCTTCGTGCTGTCCAGCGGGGCGCTGGCGCCGATCCTGCTGGCGTTCCAGGCGCGAACATGATGCGGATCGCGTGTGCGGTTCTGGTGCTGCTCGTGCTTGCGGGATGCAGCACTTCAGGCTCATCCGGATCGCGTC
>JAODAS010000087.1 GCA_025463555.1 Schumannella sp. | reverse complement strand
GCTTGCCGCACAGTCGACAACCCAGGCGCCGCCGCCAGTCTGACGGGATGACATCGAACATCTCCACTCACGTGCGCACGATCCTGCTGAACCGGGTACCGGAGGTCACCCTCGCGTTCTGGGTGATCAAGATCCTGTCGACGACGACCGGGGAGACCGCGGCGGACTACCTCAACGACGGCCTCGGGCTCGGCCTGACCCTGACGACTGTCCTCACGGGAATCGTGCTCATCGCGGCGCTGATCGCGCAGTTCGCCACCAAGCGCTACACCTCGGGCATCTACTGGACGGCTGTCGTGATGTTCAGCATCGTCGGAACGCTGGTGACCGACAACCTCACCGACAACCTGGGCGTCCCGCTGTGGGAGAGCACCGTCGTGTTCAGCGTGATGCTCGCCGCGACCTTCACCATCTGGTTCCTGCGGGAGCGGACGCTGTCGATCCACACCATCTTCACCCGTCGTCGCGAAGCGTTCTACTGGGTCGCGATCCTGCTGACCTTTGCTCTCGGTACGGCTGCGGGCGACCTGATCACCGAGGGCTTCGGGCTGGGATACCTGGTCGGCGTCATCCTGTTCGCCTCGCTCATCGGGGTGATCGCGATCGCGCGATTCGTGTTCCGTGCCGACGTGGTGTTCTGCTTCTGGGCCGCCTACGTGCTGACCCGACCGCTCGGCGCCTCGATCGGCGACCTGTTGTCGCAGGACCCGGCAGCCGGGGGACTCGGGCTGGGTACGACGGTCACCAGCGTCGTGTTCCTCGCCGTCATCATCGCTGCGGCGGCCTATCTGGGCATCAAAGTGTCGCGTCAGCGCAGAGAAGCGGAGGCCGAGGTGGGTACGCTGACGCCGAGCGAACTCGCCGCCTCCTAGCGGCCGCCGAGGGGAGCACGGGCATGGAGCCGCGGGTACTGGTCGTCGAGGACGAACCGGAGATGGCCGCGCTGCTGGCTCGTGGCCTGAGCGAAGAGGGGTACCTCGTCGACACCGCCGTCAACGGGATCGACGGCATGACGCTCGCCGCGGGCGAGACGTTCGACCTCGCCGTACTCGATGTCATGCTTCCGGGCATGTCCGGGTTCGAATTGTGCCGCCGGCTTCGCGACGCGTCGCCGCGCATGGGGATCGTCATGCTCACCGCGCGTGATGCGATCGACGACCGGGTGCGCGGCCTCGACGCCGGTGCCGACGACTACCTGACCAAGCCGTTCGCGTTCGCCGAGCTCGCCGCCCGGCTGCGCGCCCTGCGCCGCCGCGAGACGGTGGCCGCGGCGCGGCTGGTCGTCGGCGACCTGACGATCGATCTCACCCGCCACGAGATGGCTGCGGGCGGGCGCGAGCTGCGCCTGAGCCGGACCGAATTCGACGTGCTGCGCCTGCTCGCCGAGAACGCCGACCGGGTTCTCCCCCGCGGCGAGATCCTCGAGGCGATCTGGGGGTCTGGCACGTTCATCGACACCAACATCGTCGATCAGTACGTCAGCTATGTCAGACGAAAACTGGATGCCGTCGGCGCCCTCTCCCGGATCGTGACGTCACGCGGGGTCGGGTTCCAGCTCGTCGCGTCGCCATGAGATGGCCGCGGCGGGGCTGGCGGTCCCTGAATTTGCGCACCGTCAACATCCGCAGCCGGATCACCGGCGGCAGCCTGCTGATCGCCATCCTGATCTCTGTCGTGGCCGGCATCCTCATCTACAGCCAGGTGCAGCGGATCGTCAGTGACGGGCAGGCGGCCGTGCTTCAGAACGTCGAGGCGCCGTACATCAGGGCGCTCGGCGGCGCGGGCACGGAGGAGGTCGACCCACCAGGCCTCGGACAGTTCGTCGCCGTCGTCGACGGCGGCGACGCGTCCCAGATCGACACCCTTCCCCCCGAGCTGTCCCGCAAGATCCCCGCGCTCCTGCTGCGCGGGGGGACCACGTTCAGCGTCCCGGTCGCGGGGGGTTCCTTCCTGGTGCGCGTCACCACCGTGCCGACGGACTCCGGTGACTGGCATGTCATCTCCGCGATCGACGACCACGTGCAGGCGTCCGTGCTGAGCCAGGTCGCCTGGCTGCTCATCGGCAGCATCGCCGGGATCAACGTCGCGTTCGGCGCCGCGTCGTGGCTGATCGGCTCCGCGGCCCTCAGCCCGGTGACCCGGTTGCGGCGCAGCGCCGCCGAACTGGTCGCTGCCGGCGGGACGGAGCTGCTGCCCGTCGGCCCCGCACACGACGAGATCGCGGAACTCGCCGAGACCCTCAACGAGCTCATCCTTCAGTTGCGTGCATCGGCCGAGCGCGAGCGGCAGATCGTGTCCGACGCCAGCCATGAACTGCGGACCCCGCTGGCGATCCTCACCACCCAGCTCGAGCTGGCACAGAAGGAGGGGGTGTCGCCCGAGCAGCTGCGATCCGATGTATCCGCTGCCCAGCGCACCCTCGCGCGATTGGCCGGCCTCGCGACGTCGTTGCTCGAGCTGTCGCGACTGGATGCCCGCGCGGGCTCCGGCAGGGCATCCGTCGCCGCGCTGGCTGCCGAGTTCGCGGACTGCGCGGACCGCGCGCGGCAGCGGATCGGCGTGCGCGACATCCGGATCGACTACTCGATCGACACGCACGACCACGACGAGGCCGTGATCGCCGTCGCGGCATCGGATTTCGGCCGTGCCTGCGACAACATCATCGGAAACAGCCTGGCCGCGACGGGCGACAAGGGCCTGATCACCCTTCAGTTCACCGGTGCGGGCGACGGGGTCCACGTGCGGATCGCGGACGACGCGGGCGGGATGGACGAGGAGTTCGTCTCACACGCGTTCGACCGCTTCTCGCGCGCGGACCACGCCCGCACCGGCACCGGCGCGGGGCTCGGGCTGGCGATCGTGCACGGAATCGTGGCGTCGGCCGGCGGCGCCGTGACGCTCGCCAACACGCCCGGTTCCGGTGTCACGATCGACCTGCGCTTCCCCCGCGCCGAGGAGGCCTGAGAAGGCTCCCGGACGATCAGTCGTCGTTGGTCTCGCCGTCGGTGGTGCCGTCTTCGACACCGTCGTCGGCGGTTTCTCCGTCGTTCGTGCCGTCCTCGACACCCTCCTGAGCACCGTCGTCGGCGGTCTCGCCGTCGTTGGTGCCATCCTCGACACCGTCGTCGGCGTTCTCGCCGTCGTTGGTGCCGTCTTCGGTCGAGTTCGAGCTCGACGGCGCCGGCTGGTCGGCTGCCATCGCCGGCAGCCCGATCGCGAGGCCGGTACCGGTCGCGAGCAGAATGGCTGCCGCAGACCCGATGGCGATTCGCATGCGCTTCGTCATGTTGTCTTCTCCTTAGGAGGCAGCGGGTTTCACTGCCGTCATCGACGACGCTACGGGGGGTGCCGTGGGATCACCGTGAGAGCGGGAAATCCAGCCGGACGGTCGTGCCCGCGCCGCTCTTCGACACGACGCGCACCCGTCCGTGGTGAAGCCGGACGATCTCCTGCACGATCGACAGACCGAGCCCGGTGCCCTCCACCGCGCGCGACGAGTCCGCCCGCCAGAACCTGTCGAACGCTCGACGCCGCTCGCGCGGAGACATCCCGATGCCGTCGTCGGCCACCTCGAGGCGGCCGCGCCCACCGCGCTGAGTGATCCGGATGCGGATGCGCGAATCGGGCGGCGAATACCGTGCAGCATTCGAGAGCAGGTTGGACACCGCCCGGCCGATCATGGCCGAAGACCCCTGGACGACGACGCCCGGGGCCGGCGACGCGTCGACGCGGACGCGGACGTCCTCCGGGAACTGTTCGATGACCTCGGCGAGCACCGCAGCGAGGTCGACGGGTGCCCGGTCCCTCGCCAGGTCCCGATCCGAGCGTGTGAGCATCAGCATCTCGTCGAGCATGCGGTCCAGCCGCGCCACCGCCCCCAGCGACCGCGTCATCACCTGCCGGTATTCGGCGACGGTCCGGCGCCGCGCGAGACCCAGTTCGAGCTGCGCCTGCAGCGCGCTGAGAGGCGTGCGCACCTCGTGGGAGGCGTCGTCCACGAATCGCTGCTGGGCTTCGTAGCCGGCACGGATCGGGCGGAGCGCCAGAGAGGCGAGGGCGTAGCTGGTCAGCGGGATGACCAGCAAGAGCACCGCATACGCCAGCAGCAGACCGACCCGAAGCGTGGCGAATCCGTTCTCAGCGGTGGCGATCTCGCCGTCTCCGTCGACCGAGTCGAAGTCGAAGGCGGCCGTCACGTAGGCGTACACACCCAGTGCGAAACCCGCGAACAGAACCAGCTGCACCACCGCGAACGAGATGGTGAGTTTGAGCGCCGCGCGTCTGAAGATCATGCGTCGACGGGGATCGAGTACCCGCTGCCCCGGAAGGTGATGATCGGATCGGTGTGACCGGGCAGGGCGAGCTTGCGCCGGAGGTAGCGGATGTAGGTCTGCACGACGTTGCTGTAACCCTCGTAGTTGCTGTCCCAGGCGTGGTCGAGGAGTTCTGACACGCTCACGATCTCGCCGGCATTGCGCATCAGGTAATCGAGGACGGCGAACTCCTTCGCGGTCAGCTCGACCCGGTGACCCGAGCGCTCGACGGACCGGGTCGCGGGGTCGAGCCGGAGCGACCCGACGGCCAGGTCGCTCACCCCGGATCGGGGCGCACGGCGCAGCAGGGCGCGTACGCGGGCGAGCAGCTCGGCGATGTGGAACGGCTTCGTGAGGTAGTCGTCGGCTCCCGCATCGAGGGCGAGAACCGTGCTCGCGGGGGAGTCGATGGCCGTCAGCATGAGGATCGGAACATCCTTCGAGCTGTCGCGGATCCGGCGGCACACGTCCAAGCCGCCCTCCGGAAGCCCGGGCAGACGCATGTCGACGGTGACCAGATCGATCGGTTCGATCTCGAACAGGCGAACGCCCTCGATCGCGTCGTACGCGACATCGACCGCGTATCCCGCCTCACGCAGCACCTGCGCGATCGAGCTCGCGATGAGCCGGTCGTCTTCGATCACCAGGACCCTCATCGGGCCGGCCCGGTCATAATGCGACCGCCCGTGCGGAGCCGCGCCAGCTGCCGAAGACCCAGCCGCGGTAGGCGACGAACCGGATGGCGGAGCCCAGGGCGAGCCCGACGACGTTCGCGGAGATGTTGTCCGCGACAGCACTCGTCAGATGCAGTATGTAATGCGAGAAGCCGAGGCACGCGAGCGTGGCCATCGACCCTGCGACACTCGCGATCGCGAAGTCGACCATCTCGCCGGCGACGTCTGCGCGGCGCTGGGCACGGAACGTCCAGAGCCGGCTTCCGACCCAGTTGACCGCGATGGCGGCCGTGGTCGAGATGACCTTCGCCAGGACCGCGGCACCGTGGACGTGCCAGACGGTGGTGCCGGCGAACAGCAGCGCGTTGAAGATCGAGATGTCGACGACGAACCCGACGCTGCCGACGACCCCGAACCGAAGGCCCTGGCGCACGAGGTCGGTGAGGGCGCTAGACATGGGCGGGTGCCTTGGCCTGAATCGCCGGCGCGGGTGTCACCAGGCGCCGCAGACCCCAGATCGTCACCCGCGCCATCGCCTCCGCGACGATCGCCAGGCTCATCTTCGACCGGCCCAGCGTGCGGTCCCGGAAGACGATGGGCACCTCGGCCATCTGCAACTCCGCACCCGCGGCACGCTGCAGCATCTCGATCTGGAAGCTGTAGCCCGTGCTCGCCACCTCCTCCGGACGTATCGCGTCGAGCGCGCTCATCCGGAACGCGCGGAACCCGCTCGTCACATCCCTCTGGGCGAGGCCGAGCACTTTCCGCGCATAGGAGCTTCCGCCACGGGACAGGGCGAGCCGATGCGCGGGCCAGCCGAGCGCGGCGCCACCCGGCACCCAGCGCGAGCCGACGACGACGTCGGCCGCCGTCAGCGCCTCGAGCAGACGCGGGATGTCGGCGGCGTCGTGAGAACCGTCGGCATCCATCTGGATGACCTCACGGTGTCCGTGCTCAAGCGCCCACGCGAAGCCCGCCCGGTACGCCGCACCGAGGCCCGCCTTGCCCGCCCGGTGAAGCACGTGGACGCTGGAACGGGTCAGGGCGAGGTGGTCGGCGATCCGTCCGGTGCCGTCGGGCGACGCGTCGTCGACGATCAGCAGATGGGTCCCCGGCGCCGCGGACAGAACGCGCGACACTGTCGCCGCGATGTTGTCTGCCTCGTTGTAGGTGGGGATGATCACGAGTGGGTGGGTCACGGTGTGCCTCTTTCGAGCCGGTAGACGGTGGTTCTGTGGACATGGATCTCGGCGGTCGGCTGGAATCCGAGACGGGCGAGTTCGGCCAGATCGGTCGAGGTGCTTCCGTCGGCTTCGACGGCAATCACTCCGGGAGATGCGCTGAGCGGGGAATGGAGGGAATCGAGGGGCGCGACGCGATCCCAGATCCACCCGCGATCCACATAGGGCGTGATCAGGGCGACGTCGGACAAGCCGTCGAACGAGGCGGGGTACAGGTCGAGGGCCAGCCGCGGCTTGCGGCTCGGCTTGACCGTCTCGTCGAACACCACCGCGTAGCCCGGCGCGGCGAGCTCGCTGACCGCCGCCGCCGTCTGACGCAGGTCGGCTCCCCCGTCTTTCGCGAACTCGCCCCGCTGACTCACGTACACCGGGGCGGCCAGGGCGCCTGCGAACACGATCAGGGTGGCGGCAGCCAGAACGCGCAGGCGCCGGCCATGGACGAGGTCGGCGATCTGCACCACCCCGACGGCTGCCGCGATCGCGACGGCGGGCAGAGAGAAGCCGGTGTAGCGGTAGTTGTACATCGGCGTGATCAGCGCGTCTCCGGCGAGCAGCACCGCGGTCGGGATCGCCACCCACCCGAGCACCAGCGCCATGGCGCCGATGCGAGCCCGTGAGAGCCGACGCCGGCGGATCGCCGTGGCTGCCACGCCGATCACGATGAGGCCCCAGCCGAGCGCCGCGAGCGGGGCGCTGTGGAACCACTGGGTCACGATGACAGCGTTGGCGCTGGCGTAGTGACGCGCTGCCAGGAACGCGATCTGGTGCTGTTGCGCGATCCCGAAGATGATCACCGGACTCGCCACCACCAGCGCTGCGGCCACGGCCATGGCCCACCGGCGCAGCAGGGCGCGCCGTTTCCTCGCCAGCAGCATCACAGCGACGAGGTGCACGGGCACGAGCAGCCCCAGGTAGAGGAACAGGTAGATGCCCAGCGCCAAGCCGGCTGCATACAGCGCCCACCATCGCCGGCGCGGTTCCGCTCGTCTGATCAGCACGACCAGCAGCACGGTGAGCCAGACGCCCACGGTCATCGAGAACGCGTAGGAGCGCGCCTCGACGGCCACGCGAGTCACCTGCGGCAGGGCGAGCATCAGCATTCCGGCGATCACGCCGGTGCGCATGCCGAAGAGCATGCGACCCAGGACCACGACACCGGCGACGGCAGCACCGGCCGCGATCGCACTCGGTGCCCGGGTCGCGAACTCGCTGGATCCTGCCAGCCGGATCCAGAAATGAAGGAACAGGTAGTACGCGCCGTGAACGGCGTCGACGTTTCCGAGTTCCTGCCAGAGGGACCAGAGCGGTCGTCGCGCTGACAGCACACTCGCGGCCTCGTCACCCCAATAAGAAGGGGTCCCGGCGCCGGCCAGCATCACGGCGGCCGCAAGGGCTCCCATTCCGGGTGCGACGAGCATTCGAGCCCGGGAAGGAGTGCGGACGACCGACGGTGCGCCGGGGGGTGGTGCGATGACTGTGTGAGACACGCGACCTCGCTCTCAGTGATGACAAGGCCATGCTGTGCGAGCGCACTGAGGCGCAGCCCGAGAATGAGCGGCCGTTTCGTGAGAGACCCCACACGAAGGGTCCGGATGGGAGAACTCTCAGGATCACTCGTGTTCGGGCAGCAGCGGAGTGGACCAGCCCGGGTCGCGGCCCAGCTGTGCGGCACGGGCGACCGACGCCGCGCCGAACCGATCGCGCACGGCGTCCAGTACCGTGTCGAGCCGCGCGCCCTCGTCCCAGTCGATCGGCAACTCGGGCTGAAGGTCGCCGAGGCGGCCCAACTGCGAGAGCGAGACGCCGAGAAGTGTGATGCCCCGCATCCCGATCTCGGGCCCGGCGGCGTCCAGCAGCCCTCGGGCGACCGCCAGCAGCACGGCGGTGCGGTCGGTGGCGCTGCCGACGGTGTGCGATCGAGTGGCCTTCGCGAAGTCCCCGAAGCGCAGACGCAGCACCACGGTGCGACACACACGGTCGCCGTCGCGCAGCCGGCGCGCGAGCCGGTCGACGATCTGGGTGAGGATGAGGTCGAGCTCGCCGGGAGAACGCGGACGGGTGCCGAGCGCGCGCTGCGAGCCGATGGAGCCGCGTCGGCGTGTCGTGTCGACGGGACGCGGGTCCCTCAACCGGGCCAGAGCATGAAGGTGGGCTCCGGTGGCTTTGCCCAGCAGCCGTTCGGCGGTCGCCGCCTCGAGGTCGGCGAGCTCCCCGACGGTCCGGATTCCGAGCCGGTGCAGCTTCTCGGCCGTCACGGCGCCCACACCCCACAGGCGCTCGACCGGAAGTGGAAGGAGGAACGCCTGCTCCTGATCCGGTTCGACCACGAGCAGTCCGTCGGGCTTGCTCACCGCGCTGGCGACCTTGGCCAGGAACTTGGTCCGGGCGATTCCGACGGAGATAGCCAGCCCGACCTCCGCACGCACGCGCTCCCGCAGTCGCACGGCGACCTGCTCGGGCGAACCTGCGATGCGGCGCAGCCCGCCGACCTCGAGGAACGCCTCATCGATCGAGAGCCCTTCGACCAGCGGCGTCGTATCGCGGAAGATCGCGAAGACGTCCCGGCTGGCAGCGGAGTACGCCTCCATGCGAGGCGGGACGACCACCGCCTCCGGGCAGAGATCGCGCGCCTGCCGGCCTCCCATCGCCGTGCGTACACCGCGGGCCTTCGCCTCGTAGCTCGCGGCGAGCACCACCCCGCCGCCGACGATGACGGGCCGCCCCCGCAACTCGGGCGCATCCCGCTGCTCGACCGAGGCGTAGAAGGCGTCGAGGTCGGCGTGCAGCACCGTCGCCTCGCCCCGCATCCGGCCTCCCGTCGATGCTGTCCGTCGTGCGGATCGTCGCACGCACCGGGGACAGCCGAGGCGTCGGCTCAGGTCGGCTGCCGCACCCGCATCCCGGCGGCGAGGTAGATCGAATCGATCGTCTGCATCGTCTCGACCGCCGCGTGGCTGTCGGTGACGTTCGGGCCGCCCGCGAGGACGGCATCACGGAAGTCCTCCAGCTGGAACGTGTAACTCGCGCGGCCCCTCGCCGGCTCTCGCAGTCGCAGGTCCGGTCCAACCACTTTGATGCGACCGCCGATCTGCGGCTGGAACGGCATCCGCACCTTCATGCGGCCTTTCGTGCCGCGCACCTCGGCGCCGATCACGAGCCCCTTGCGGGACCACATCGCGGCACGCACGCGACCGGGGGTGCCGGCGAAATCGAGCATCGCATCCATGCTGGCGTCGACGCCGTCCCGGTCCTTGGCCTTCGCGCTCGTCACCGTCGGCTGCAGCCCGACCACGTCGCGGAGCCACCGCACCGGGTAGCAGCCCAGATCCATGAGCGAGCCTCCGGCGAGCGCGGCGTTCCAGCGGATGTCGCTGCCCGGCGGCATCGGCACGATGAACGTCGCCTTTACGCTGGTGAGCTCCCCGAGCATCCCGTCGCGCACGATCTGCGCCGCCCGGATCGTCTGAGGATGATGCGAGGTGTGATGCGCCTCCATCACGACCACGTCCGACGCATCAGCCGCGGCCGCGACGGCTCGCGCCTCGTCGGCGTTGGCGGTGAACGGCTTCTCGCACAGCACGTGTTTGCCGGCGTCGATCGCGGCGAGCGTCCATCGCCCGTGCAATCCGTTCGGCAGCGGGATGTACACCGCATCGACGTCCGGGTCGGCGAGCAGCTCGTCGTAGCTTCGGTGGGTGTTCGGGATGCCGTGGCGGCTCGCCGCTTCCGCCGCACGCTGCGGGTCGCGGGCCGCGATCGTCGTGACCTCGACCCCGTCGACTTTGCGCGCGGGCTTGATCAGTGCGTCTTTGGTGATGCGAGCTGCGCCCAGGACGCCGATACGGAGCATGTGATTCACAGTAGGACTTCGCAGGACACGTTGCTCGGATCGCGCGGGCTAGGAGCGACCTCCTCCAGCCGAGAAGCGACTCTGCCGTCGTCGCGCCATCATCACAAGGACGAGGAGTCCCACGGCGATCACCCCTCCGGCGCCGCCGATGATCCAGCCCAGGGCCGGCCCTGCGGGCGCTGTCGCCGGTCGGTCGCGGACCGCATGCGCGGGATCAGCGACGCCGGCGATCGCGTCGGCCTCGGCAGTGCGGACAGCCGGCTCGCTCGCGTCGCCCAGGTAGACGCCCGCCAGGGTCGTCACACGCACCTCGTCTGCGGGGATCTCGCCGATGCGACCGGTGACGGTCTCCGTCACCTTCTCGCCTCCCGCGACAGAGATGGGCCAACTGAGGTCCGCACCGGATCGGTCCGCGCCGCCCACATCCACAGCGCTGACGAAGTCAGGCAGTGTGACGACGAGCCGCCCGTCGACCGGGTCGCTTCCCGAGTTCTCGACGACGACGGTGTAGGTGAGCGCGTCACCGGATCGCACCTCGGTGTTGTCGTTGTGGATGGCGATCGACAGCCCGGCCGGGCCGTTCGCCGCGACCGCCGGCTGCCCGTGCGCGAGGACGAGGGGCGAGGTGAGGACCGCCCCAGCGATCAACGCGTTCAGAGCCGCACGCCTCATGCGCCATTCCCCTGACCTCGCACGCCACGGCGTCGGCGGCCCAGCACCGCGAGCAGCCCGCCCACGGCGAGCAGAAGCAGCGCCGAGATGGACATCACCCGGATGTCGCTGCCGGTGTTGGGAAGCGCATCGTGCAGTGCGAGCGTGACGAGCTGGCACTCCGGATCGAGCACGCGGTCCAGGCAGTTGCCTCCGCTTCCGTCGCTGATCACCGCGTTGCGCAGCTTCCCGTCGCCGCCGAGCGAATTGATCGTGAACGAGTACGTCACCGTCGCGGTCGCACCGATGAGCAGGGGGCCGCTCCACGTCAGGACGGGTGCTGCATACGAGATGCTGCCCGCCGTGCCCACGGCGTCCACGTTGTAGGTGGCGTCGTCCAGCACCTGGCTGAAGTCGTCGGTGAAGCTCGCGGGAAGTGCCGGCGAGTAGTCGACCTGGCCAGTGTTGGCCACCAGGATCTGGTAAGTGATCGTCGATCCCGGACGTAGCGTACCCGGCGTCGTGGCCGTCTTCACGGTGGTGAAGGCACGCACGATGCTGCGCGTGCTGCAGTCGGGGTCGGTCGACGCTCCGGAGCAGTTGCTGGGGGTGTCCGGGGGTGTCCCGATGGTGTTGTCGATGAGGTTGTCGCCGCCGGGGGTCCTGACCGTCACCGAATAGTGAAGCGTGACCGAGTCGCCGATCGCGAGCGGGCCCGACCACGTCAGGGTCGTGCCGGACACGGCAGCGCCATTGTCGGCATCCCCGTTGTAGGTGGCGTCGTCGAGCACGTCGCCCAGGTCGTCGGTGATGGTCGCCGGCGCCGCGAGGGTGAAGCCCACCTGCCCATCGTTCGTGACCAGCACCGTGTACCGCAGGACGTCGCCGCCCTGGACGCTGGTCGCCGACACAGCCTTCTGGATGTGCACGGACGGCCCGCCGATGAGCACGTGGCACTCCGGATCGGTGGATCCGGGCTCGCAGTTGGCACCGGATCCCGTCGGCGTCACCACGAGATTGTCCAGCAGCTTGTCGCCGATGTCCGGGTCGACGACCTGCACCGAGTAGGTGATCGTGGCTGTCGCGCCGATAGGAAGCGGCCCCGACCAGCTCAATACGCCCGCTACAACGGCAACGGTGCCGCTGGTTGCCGCGGCGTCCGACTGATAGTCGGCATCGTCGAGCACAGCCGCCAGGTCGTCGGTGAACGATGCCGGTGCACCGGCCGGATAGTCGACTTCTCCTGTGTTGGTCACCGTGATCGTGTAGGTGATGACGCCTCCGGGGAGGACCTGAGTCGCATCGGCCTTCTTCGACACGTGGAACGACTGCACCGGCACCTCGACCGAGCAAGCGGGATCGCCGGAGCCGGCTTCGCAGTTCGATCCGAGTCCCGGCGGCGTCACGACGGTGTTGTCGAGAAGATGGTCCCCGAGATCCGGCGTCGCGACACGCACCTGGTACGTGACGACCGCGGTCGCCGCGACCGCCAGAGGCCCAGACCAGCTGATCACGCCCGAGCTGATCGTGGCGCCGTTCGTCAGGCTGCCGGAGACGTACGCCGCGTCATCGCTGACCTGAGCCAGATTGTCGATGAAGGAGGCAGGGGCGGCATTCGTGTAGTCGACCTCGCCGATGTTCTCCACAGAAATCGTGTACGTGATGACGTCACCCTCGAGAGCCGATGTCTGCGACGCCGCCTTGGAGACGTGCAGTGCCCTGATGAGTGTGGTCTTCGTGCAGTCAGCCGCTGTCAGGCACACGCCCGAAGGATCGGTCGGGGCGACGGCGTTGGTCAAAGTGCCGTCTCCGGTCAGCGGACTGCTGACGGTGAACGAGTAGGTGATCGTCACGACAGCGCCCACTCCGAGCGGCCCAGACCAGCTGAGGACGTTGCCCGCGAGAGTCGCCCCGCTGGTCGCGTCGCCGTTGTAGGCGGCATCGTCGAGCACCAGGGACAGGTCATCGGTCACTGAAGCCGGGGCCGCGGCGGTGTACGCCACGCTGCCGATGTTCCGCACCGTGATCGTGTAGTTCAGCACGCCGCCAGGCAGCGCGACCGGCGAACTGACGGACTTGGTCACTGTATATGCGCGCATTTCGGTGATGGTGACGCAGTCCGGGTCGGTGCTCCCGGTGGTGCAGTTGCCGCCCGCACCCGGAGGTGTCGTCACCTCGTTGGCCAGGGTGCCGTCTCCTGACGACGCCAGCACCGTCACGGAATAGGTGATGGTGGCCGATGCGCCGACTGCGAGGTCGCCTGTCCAACTCAGGGTCGGGCTGCCGAACGTCACGGCGCCGGACGTTGCGGACGCGTCGTTGCGGTACGCCGCGTCGTCGAGCACCTGTGACAGGTCGTCATTGAACGATGCCGGGGTCCCCGTGTCGTAGGCGACGGCACCCGTGTTGGTCACGACGATCGTGTATGTGACCGTGTCGCCCGGGGAAGCGACCGGATCGGACACCGTCTTCTCTACCTGCAGACTCCGCACGGGAGTATTCGTGCGGCAGTCCGGGTCGCCGGAAGCAGGATCGCAGTTCGCACCGATCCCCGGAGGCGTGCTGATCACGTTGTCCAGCAGATGATCGCCGGTGTCCTGCGCGTTCGCCCTCACCTGATAGCTGAACGAGGTCGACGCTCCGGCGGTCAGGGAGATGCCGGTCCAGGCAAGCGTCGGTGAGGTGAATATGCCGCCGCCGGTCGCGCTGCCCACGATGAAAGCCGCGTCGTCCAGCACCTGGGTCAAGTCATCCGTGAATGCCGCGGGCGCTGCAGGCGTGTAGTCGACAGCACCCGTGTTCGTCAGCGTCACGGTGTACGTGACGACACCACCTTGGATGGCGGATGCCGGCGAGACCGACTTGACGACGTGCAGCATCCTCACCGGGACCTCGGTCGCGCAACTCACCGGTGTCGCGCATTCGCCTCCGACCGCGGTCGGCGTGACGGCGTTGTCGAGCAGATGGTTGCCGCTCGACGATCCGTTCACCGTCACGGAGTACGTGATGACGGCCGTGCCACCGACCGGCAGTGGCCCGGACCACGTCAGGTCGGTGCCCGTGATCGACACCGCCCCGGATGTGGCCGCGAGGTCCCCATTGAGGTCGGCGTCATCCAGCACCGCAGTGACGTCGTCGGTGAGGGTCGCCGGGGACGCGACCGTGTACTCGGCCTGTCCGGTGTTGACCACCTCGATGGTGTACGAGACGCGGTCGCCGGGCTGCGCCTGCGCCGGCGTCACCGTCTTCGCGACGGTGTACGACCGCACCGGAACGACGACCTGGCAATTCGGGTCGGTCGAGTCGGTGGTGCACGATCCACCGATTCCGGGCGGTGTCAGTACGCGATTCTCGAGCGAATGATCACCCGTCGCAGGCGTGTGCACCTTGACCTGGTAGGTGATGATCTCCTGCGCCCCCACCGCCAGCGGCCCAGACCAGCGGATGACATCGTCCGCCCCGAGGACCGCCCCGTTGGTGATGCTGCCTGCCACGTAGTCGGCATCATCGAGCACCGCCGCGAGGTCGTCACTGAAGAACGCCTGCTCGCCTGGGATGGAGGTGTATGCAACGCTCCCGGTGTTGGTCACCGTGACGGTGTAGGTCACCACATCCCCGGCGACCGCGCTGGTCTGGGATGCCGCCTTCACCACGTCGTACGACTTCGTCGGTACGAGGACTTCGCACACCGGGTCGTTCGATCCGGTTGCGCAGTTCCCTGTGGCCTCAGTGGTGATGACGTTGTCGAGTTGTGGATCGGGGCCGGGCTGCACGATCACCTGGTAGTGGAACGTGGTGGTCTCACCGACCGCCAGCGTGCCCGACCACTCGATGGCGCTGCCGGCGAGCGTCGCCGTCCCCGTGTCGGCCACGAGACTTCCAGCGACGAAGTCTGCGCCGCTGAGCACGTTGGTCAGGTCATCGTCGACCGTCGCGGGAGATCCCGCGTCGTACGGTACGGCGCCGGTGTTGCTGATCGAGACCGTATACGTGATCGTGCTGCCAGGCACGGCGACGTCGGCGTCTGCCGACTTCACCGCGCGGTAGGACTTCACGAGGGTGATGGTCGTGCACGCCGAGTCGGTCGAGCCGGTGTCGCAGTTGCCCACGCCGGGCGGAGTGAACACCACGTTGGTGAGGCTATGGTCGCCCAGGTCCGGGCTGCGGACCACGAGGGAGTACGTGATCGTCTGAGAACCGCCCGAGGGGAGCGGGCCGGACCACGACAGCGTAGGCGCGCTGTAGCTCACCGAGCCGGCGGTCGCCGTCGCTCCACCGGAGTAGACGGCATCATCGAGGTCGCCGGCCAGCGAGTCCGTGAACGATGCCGGGTTCGCCGCCGTGAAATCCACCGCGCTGGTGTTGGTGACGACCACGGTGTACACCACGGTCGAGCCCGGTGTCGTGGTCGCGCTCGAAGCCGACTTCGCAACGGTATAGGTCCCGACCAGGGTGACCGGATCGCAGGCCGCCGCCGTGAGGCACGTGCCGCCCGCGGCCGTCGGAATCACCGTATTGGTGAGCGATTTGTCTCCGGTTGCCGGAGCGAACGTCGTGACCGAATACGTCACCGTGGCCACGGCGCCGACGGGAAGCGGACCGCTCCAGTTCATGGTGTTGCCTGCCACCGTCGCCCCGCCGGTGGCGTCCCCGTTGTAGACGGCATCATCCAGCACCTGGGTCAGGTCGTCGCTGAAGGTCGCGGGAGCAGCCGCCGTGTACGGCACGGATCCCGTGTTCCTGACCGTGATCGTGTAGCTCACGACGCCGCCCGGGGAGACGGTCGTCGCGCTGGCGGCCTTCTCGACGGTGTACGACTGGATCTGCACGAGCGCCGTGCAGAGCGGGTCGGTAGATCCGACCGGGCAGTTGTTTCCGGGCGTAGTCGAGGTGATCGTGTTGGTCAGCTGGTTGTCCCCGGCGTTCGGGCTCTTGATCGTCACCGCATACGTGAAGCTCGTCGTGCCGCCGACGGGGATGGATCCCGTCCAGTTGAGCGTCGTCCCCGTCACCGTGGCCCCACCGGTGGCGCTGCCCGCGTTGTAAGCGGCATCGTCGAGGACCGCCGAGAGGTCATCGCTCAGCGAAGCGGGAGACGCCGCGGTGTACGGGACCTGGCCCGTGTTCTCCGCCGTCACCGTATAGATCACCACGTCGCCCGGGTGGGCCACCGTCGTGTTCGCGACCTTGGTGAAGGCGACACCAGGAACCGTGTGGACGGTGGTACACGAGGTGCCGCAAGTGATGCCGCTCGGGGGCACAACGGTGTTCACCAGCGAGTGGTCGCCGATGTCGGGTGATTTCACGGTCACCGAATAGGTGATCGTGATCACCTCGCCCGACATGATCTGGGGTGCGGACCAGTTCAGGCTGCTGCCGGTGACGCTCGCCGTGCCGGCGCTCGCTGCGACGTCGCCGTTGTAGATGGCGTCATCAAGCACACCGCCGAGCGTGTCGCTGAATGACGGCGACGGGTAGGGCGCTGCGCTCGTCGGCTCTGTCACAGTGATCGTGTATTGCACAACGCTGCCGGGAGCAACGGCTGCTCCATCTGCCGGGCTTGAGGTCTTGGAGATCGAGTAGGGGTTCGGCACCACGACGCCGGCTGGATCGCTGGGGTTCAGGACCGGGCCCGACGGCGGCGTCAGGGTGATGCTCGCCGTGTTGATCGTCGTGCCGACTCCGACGGTCATCGAGCAATTGATTGTCGTGGTCGCACCGGGAGCCAGGGACGGAATGGTGGTGTTGCACGACGGCATCAGCGAATCGACCACCGGGATGTTGGTCAGAACGCCGGTGCCCTTATTGGTGACGACGATCCGGTATGGCGCCGTGTCCCCTGCGGCGTACTGCTGGTAGTCGGCAACCGTATCGGCGTCGTGGAAGTCGGCCGGGCTGTTCGGGTCGCCACCTTTGCTGAGCACGTACTTCTTGAGGTCGAGGGCGTAGCAGTTGCCGATGGTGGTCGTGGCGGACGACAGCATCGGCAACCGGGTGTGCCCCGCAAATGAGTTGGCGGAGTTCACGAGCATCTGCCCGGGCTTGTTGTCGCCCGGGGCCGGCGTCACGCAGTTCGTCCCTGCCGGGGTGGTGAATGCGATCCGGATCTGCTGCACTGCCCCCGGCGCCAGGGCCGGCGCGATCACCCGGATGGCAGTCGGATGCGCATTCGGCGTCGTCGTCCAGCCGACGGTGTTTCCTGCGATCGAGCCGGGGGTGCCACCGTTCGATGCGGAGCGGGGGTCGTTGCTCAAGGAGGCGAAGGGCGCGGTCGAGTAGTAGATCGTGGATCCGGCGGGGGCGGTCACCCCCGAGATCGTGAAGGTGCCGTCGATGTTGGTGCCGCGACCGTCGCCGGACTTCGGTAGGACATCGATGGTGTCGGTGAACGAGTTCGACACGGCGTCTTGAGAGTTGATGGTCAGATCCCAGGCGGAGCTGTCCCCGTAGAACGACAGCACGTTCGCCTCGACGGACTTGCCGAGCGTGGTCGCGCCACTGCTCGGGACCGTCACGCTCGCGGCCGCCTGCCTGACCGCCACGGCACGGGTGTCGCCGGGGACGTTGATCTGGGCGACGTTCGTGAGGACCGTTCCGGGCGCGATGGAACTGTTGACGGCAGTCTGAGCCTGGTAGGTGATGGGCTGCGAGACGTTCGCCGGTACGTTCGTGAACGTGTACGTCAGCACCTGCTGACCCGAGCCGTTCGTCGTGATCGCCGGTGTCGGCGTTCCCGAGCCCGCGACGTATGTCATGCCGGCCGGAAGGGTATCGACAACCGTGAACGTCTGGTTCGGGGGGCTGGTCACAGCCAGATCGGCTTCCGCCGTCAGGTTGTAGGTGACCGGCACGCCCGGCCGAGCCGTGGTGGCGGGAGTGGTCTTTGTGATGGCGCCGTTCGGGCCGATGATCCGCATCGCGTCTCGCTGGCCGTTGGTGTTGGGACCATAGGTACTGCCCGGAATGACGGCGATGACGCTCGGGCTGGTGCTGATGTTGATGTAGTTGTTCAGCGTCGGGTAGCCGGGGAATACCGTGGCGACGTTGTACGGCGCGTTGAAGGCGCCGACCGTCCACGACTCGGCGCCGATGGGCGCAGTGGTGGGCACGTATCCCCACACCCGCAGGAAGTGGTGCTGCTGCTTGTCCACCGCGGGGTTCCAGGTCGCCTTCACGGCGGTGACCCCTGCGGGGAGGTTCAGGAGGCACAGGTCATCGGAGTACACGGCGTTGATCAGCGGCTGGGTCGCACACCCGGCCGGTATCGGAAGCGGCGTCCAGGGACTTCCGGCAACGCCTACGGGCTCGCCGCAGGTCTCGGTCTTGGTGTTGAGCGCATCCGTGCGGTACCAGAAATGGGCGGTCTTGACGACGGAATAGGAAGCTCCGTCGGCACCGATGGTGTCCACATATCTGGGAGTGAACGCCGCGGGGTTCTGGACCATGCTGCATTCCCCGGCCATGTCCGCCCCGCCCGGCCCGGTGTACGTGGACCAGGTGACGCTGTCGGCTTGGCTGACGAGCGGGAGCTCCAGAGCCGATACCGGACGGAGGGGATTGGTGGAGGTCCCTGCGCCCGGCACCGGAAGGGTCAGGTTCTGGGAGGTGCCTGGCGCAGCGAACAAGCCGGCGTCCCATGCTGAGCGCCCGGTAGTTGGGCCGCCCTGCCAGCTGATTGCGAACGCCCCGGGCAGCACAATGGTCGTGCCGGAGACATCGTTGCCTGTGTTCGTCTCGGCCTGGGTCACGCCGTCCGTGAAGGTGAACGGGCTCGGAGTCGCGGTGAAGGTGACACCTGTACTCGCTGTGACCTGGTTCGGGTAGCTGAAGATCAGCTTGCCTGCGGCCACGAAGTTCGTCGCCGCCGGGATCGCGGCGCCGACACTGTCCGCGGTCGGAACATGCTGCAGGGAGTAGTCCAGACCGCTCAGGGTCACCGTGTAATGCGTGCCGCTGCCGGTGATCGAGCAGGACGGCGCGTTGGTGCGGTTCGCGATGGTGGGATCCGAGTAGGGCACACCCGCGGCCTGCGCCGTATTGTCGACCGGGGCGCAGCCTTCCCATTGCAGGCCTGCCAGCTGTCCCGCAGGAGATACCGCGATGTCGACAACGAAGGTGTACGTGGACGGCCCCGGCACACTGCCCGCTGTCATGGCGATGCCGTAGTCGACGAAGACGGACGAGCGGTTTCCACCGCTGCGGCTCGGAATGGTCGCGCCCTGGTAGTTCTGGTTGGGGGCGCTGATCAGCAGGTCCATGCCGTGCGTGCCGGTGATCGGAAGCGGGGGCGTCGCGGTTGCGGCCGTGGGCGCCGCCGCGAAATCGGATGTGGCGGTCCCCGAGACGGCCAGGTTGGATCCGACCGCTCCGTTCGCCTTGAGGGGTGCCTGGATGACCGTCGCCGTACCTTCAGCGACGACACCCACGTTGCAGAGCAACTGCGTGCCGTTGGCGCTGATCGCCGACACCGGGCTCACGCCGGTGGTCTTGCACACCGCCGGAATGCTCACGAAGGCGCCGTTCGAGGCAGTCAGGGTGGCACGGACGTTGGTAACGGGATCGTTGGCGTAGGGGTCGCTGGAATCGTTGGTGTTGATGTGGAACTCGGAAGTCCGCGTCACGCCGTACGGGGCGTTTGTCGGGGCAGGCGAGTCGGCCCAGTTGGCCGTGATCTCATGTACCGCCGTTACCGCGGCATGGGCGGGAGCGCTGAAACCGGCAAGCACCAGCACGAAGCTGGCGAGCGCGGAAGCGACGGCGCGGGCGGTCCAGACTGATGTTGATGCACGCTGTTTTGAGCGCTGTGATGACACGTCGGCCTACCCCCGTAATTCGGCCCTCGCTCCGCATCCCCCGACGCTCGGCAAGTGCATGCCCCAGCACTACTAGCTCATTATGCAACTCCTGACCGCCCCTTCCGCAACTCGGGTTTGCGTTACATGGCGCGTGCACCCGTCTACTGTTCGCGGGGCCGGGGATGCTCGCGCGCGGGTGATCCCCCGAACCCGTGCCGGAGTTCCGACTGGACCATGAACGCGAGCTCGCGAAGCAGCTCGACGTCGATCCCGTCCTCCCGCTCCCTGCTGTGTGAGTCGAAGAGGCAGAGCACGCCCAATCGCTCCCCCGTGGGTGACTCGACGGGGAAGCCCGCGTAGAAGTCGGCCGCAGCGCTCTCGGGCCCGAGCGTGCGCCCATGCAGCCGCGCATCACGGTGGGCGTCCCAGACGATGGTGGCCTCAGGTGACCCGATGGTCGCATCGCAGATGGAATCCTTGCGGGCGACGTGCTCGACGGTCCTTCCCACATGCGCGAGAGTGACGAGGGAGTCATGATCGATCAGGGTCACCATGGCCGTCTCGACGCCGAAGACGCGTCGAGCGTGGGTCACGAGGTCTGTGAGGCGGGCGTCCCGGCCGGCATTTCCGGCGCCCAGGCGATCGACGGACGCCTGCCGCGTCGTCTCGCTCGCCGGTGAAGACGCAGGGTGCGGTCCGCGAGTGCGAGTGCGGTGTTCAGCGAGTTTGAACTCGTCGCGCAGGATCAGGGCGAGTTCGGTTCCCCACCTGGCGTACGTCGCGGCTGCCCACCCCCAGCCGGATGCGATCCCCGGCGCGACGATCGTCGACAACTCCACGAAGTGCGCGTCGGCGATGCCGGAGCACAGAATCCTGCTCTCCTGGTTCATGGCAATGGCATGGCGGTTCGCGAGGCTTCCCAGGGTCGCGTCGAGCAAAGGCGTGGAGCGGATGGAGGGGATTCCCACGACGAGGATCTGAGCCCGTGCGGGTGCGGCGGACTGGATGCTCGACACAAGCAGGCGCAGCTGATTCCGCCAGACACGCCTTCTCTTCAAGAGAAGGGACTCCGCGATCCCGAGACAGATGATGATCGCGTCATAGTTCGCGAGTCCTCCGCCGGCGACGTGGTCGATCGCGTCGCTGATCGTCATGTCCGTCTGCGACTTCAGGTCGACGACGTTGCCCCTGCCGCTCAGCGCGGCCAGGGCGCGCGATACGCAACCGGGAAGCGCCAACGCGTGCGTTCCGACCCCCCAGCCCGCAGCGATGCCCGCTCCGATGATCAGGACCCGCTCGCTGTCACGGCCACGGGCGTGGGCCTGAGGTTGATCCCGCGGACGCGGTATCCGTCCGGCGGCGCGGCCGACGGATGAGACCCAGCGCCTCGCGAGGGGCCGCAACAGGTGCATCTCGCCTGCAGTCGCAGAGAGCCCCTTTCCGTCCTCAGCCGAGGAGACCCGCTTGGCGGCCATCATCACCGCCGCCCGCTCGGGCGCTCGGACTCGACGGCGCGCTGACCTCTCGCGGGGTCGACGTCATTCGCTCGTGAACAGCAATTGGATGACCGCGCCCTTGCATGAGTCCTGATTGAGGGGCTTGTCGAGGAACCCGATTCGCGCGCCGGCGAAATCGGCGGTACCGCCGCCACCAGCGAGCTGCTCCCCCACCGTCATGCGGGCATCGAGGATGAGGAAGTCACTCGAGTCGCAGATGCCCGGCATGGCGCCCCTCGCCTTGGTCACGGAACTGATGCTGACGGTGACAGCGGTCAGATAGGTCCCGCCCGAGCCGTTGTTGGACACCCGGCCGGTGACCATCGACGGTGCCTGCGTGGGCGACAGCCCGGAGTTCACCGAGGTCTGGACGATGGTCAGCGGGACACGGCCCGGGCACGCCGCCTGCGCCCCAGGCGCGGGCACACCGAGAAAGACGGCGAGCAATCCGACGAGCAGCAGCGACCCCCACCCGCGCGTACTCCGTCCGTTTCTGACGGACCACAAGCCGGCAAGAAGCAGCACCACCGCCAGGCCGCAGAGTGCCCAGGGCAGCGCGGCGCCGGTCACGGCGAGTTCATCGCACGTCATGTCCGTCCTCGCTGCCCGTCATTGTGGTGGTCGGCTGATCGTTGTGCCGTCGAGAACGATGCCGGCCAGCGTCAACGCCCGGCCTGTCAGATGCGTGCCGGCGCCGAGCGTGACCGTGCCTGTCGCGAGGACCGTCCCCGGCAGGCTCGCGAGTGCGCCGGTGTTCACTGCTCCGTCAACGACCCAGAACACGTTCGACGCCTGAGCCCCGTTCACCATCAACACCGAGGTGCTCGCGGCGGTGGTCATCGCTGCATCGATCTGGAAGATGAAGACGGCAGCGGCATCGCCCTCCCCATCCAAGGTCATGGTGCCCGAGAGTTCGAACGCGGTGCTCGTGTGGTGGACCCCGGCGTGGAAGGTGTGGCCGATCATGTCGCCGGAGAACGTGGTGTGCGTGGGCCGCCCGGAGGCATCATCGATCGCTGCCATCAGCGCGACGAGCGCGTCCGCGGCCGTGATGTCGCCGGCGTGAATCGTCCCGCCGACCGCGGTCGGCGGCATCCCGGTGATGGATGTCCCGGGGCTCACACCGACGTCGCCATCCGTGAAGCTGGTCCCCGTTGCGACGACGGTGGTGCCGGCGAGCATCGAGAACGACGCCGCGACGCCGAGCGGGATGGTCGGAGGGTTGACCTCGACTACGAGGGCCTGGGCGGCCGAGGCGGCATTGCCTGCCGCATCCCTCACCTTTGCAACGACGGTGTGGATGCCCGCGGCGACCTGCGCGGCGGTGACAGTCCACGTGTGGTCGGCCTGCACGATCGACGTCAGGCTCTGACTGTCGAAGGTCACGCTCACGGTGCGCCCGGGGTCCGCGCTCGTGGTTCCCGCGATCGCGGGCGTCGTGTCTTTGGTGACCTGCGCTGCCCCTCCGGTGACCGTGATGGCCGGCGGAAGGTCGACGGTGAAACGCACGATGTCGTTCGCCATCGTCACGGCGCCCAACGACAGTGCCCGGCCGATCAGCTGCCCGTCCGCACCCAGCGTGACGGCGCCGTGAGCGAGGATGCTGCCGAGGAACGTCGAGTTCGCGCCGGTCCCCGTGGCGGCATCCACCACCCAGTAGACGTTCGACGCCTGCGCACCGTGTGTCAACACCATGCTGCTGGCAGCGGCGGTGTTCACGGCTGCATCCGCGTGAATGATGAACAACGCGTTGCCTTCTCCCCCCGCGTCGAGAGTCAGCACCCCGGTGAGTGCCAGCGCAGCCCCGGCGTGATAGACGCCCGGGCCGAAGGTGAGGCCGTTCAGGTCACCGGCGATCTCGCCCGTTGCCGGGCGCGCGGCCAGATCGTCATACGCGCTGATCATCGCGAGCCGGGCGTCCGCCGCCGCAGCATCCCCAGCGTGGAGATCGCCGCTGACGATGCCGTTCGGGAATCCGACGACGGCGGTGCCGGGGGTCACTCCGAGGTCGCCGCTGATCCGCGTGAAGCCCGTGGTCGTCACGGCGGTCCCCAGAACCGAGAAGGAGGCGGCTGCCCCGAGCAGAGAATGGATGATGGTGACAGGCGGGGTGCCCGCGCTTGGCGCTGTCCACGATCGGTAGACGGCGACGACGCGATAGGCGTAGTCGTCCGCGACCAGGCCGGTGTCGGTGCACCCGGCGGCCGTCAGCAACGCGAGCGGGCTCGATCCGCACGCCGGCTGCGGACCGGTCGCACCGATCCGCTCGACGTAGTACCCCTCTGGTTCCGGCACACCGGCGGACCCAGTCCAGCTGATCGCGAACGAATCCGCTCCCGCCGGAGCAGCCACCACCTGCGTGGGCGGCGAGAGGATCCCGGTCCACGCCGTGCCGGCGCCCGAACCCTCGGAATGCCAGTACGCCTGCGCGGGCGCGGCGGCTACGAGGATGCTCACGGCAAGTGCCGCGAGCACCGCCGAAGCCGCAACGCGGCGCATCATGATCAGCTGGCTACGAAATACAGCGGAACGATGACGCCTTTGCAGGCGTCCTGGTCCGCGCCGGTGTCGACCAACGAGATGTCGAGGGTTCCAGCGACGTTTGCGCCGCCGGCGATGGGACCGTAGGCGGTCAGGATGTTCGAGACGACGTAGTCGGCCGCAGAGCATGGCGACTCGGCGAGCCACTCCGTGCCGTCGGCGTTCGCGACCGTCACATCGACGGACACGAGGTCCAGGGTGCCGGTGCTGGGGTTGGCGACCGCGAAGGCGACGGACTGAGGATCACCGTCGGGTACGAGCGCGGGACCGGTCGGGGCGGAGCTGGTGACGGTGAAGGCGGCGCTGGTGCCCGTCGTCGCCGTACCGGTGCCGGTTCCTGTCGAGGACCAGTAGGCGAAGGCAGCGCCACCGCCCCCGACGACCACAGCCACAGCGATGCAGATGGCCGCGATTCTCTTCGATGAAGACCTGGATCTGGACATGAACAAACCCCCCGGATTGAACTCGCCGTCGACATTCCCTGCGTCGTGCCGCAACCATGCGCTTCGGAGGGGAGAAGCACAATGGCATTCCCCTTACTGGGGGTGAGCGATCACCGCCGGTGCAGCGGCATCCAGTCGTCGTCGCCGAAGACCTCGCCGCGCAGCGCGGAAACGAGCCGTGGCAGAAAGTGATCCCAGCCGTCGACATGTCCGGCGACCCGGGGTTCGGGCAGCTCCGAGTGCAGCAGCTCGAGGTGAGTGCCCACCTCGGTTGCGGTCAGGGTGAAGGTGACCAGCGAGGCGCCGGGCGGAAAGTCGGCGGCGCCCGCCATGCCCCACGAGACGACGACGCGGCGGGGAGGATCGACCTCCAGATACGTGCCGCGCACCGCCGACCCCGCGATGTCGACGGCGAACTCGCCTCCCGCTCGCGGATCGACTTCGGCGTGCTGGCACATCCACGCGGTGAGGCCGGCCGGGGTCACCAGGTAGGCGAAGACCTCCTCGGGCGTTGCGCGGATCTCGATGGCGGTCGCGAACTCAGCCAAGGTCGGGGCCTGACCCGGACTCGACGGCGCGGCGGAGAGCATCCAGCTTCGTCGGCCAGAAGTCGTCGAGGTAGGAGCGGACGGCGGCGAACCCGTCCGTCTGGACGGCGAAGAGGTGGCGCACGCCGGACCGTGTTCCCGAGACGAGACCCGCCTCTCGCAGGACGCCGAGGTGGTGGGATGCGATCTGCTGCGACACCCCGAGGACGTCGGCGATCTCCCCGACAGCACGGGGCTCGGTGCGGATCGCCGCGAGGATCCTGCGCCGTTGCGGGTCCGCGAGCGCCCGGAGCGCCCCGTCGATGGCTGCATCGTTCACGGGACAAGCCTACACGCCATCCGGTTTGTACAAACACAGATTTGTGGATACGGTGGCCGTATGACTGACACCACAGCGGCATCCATCGCCCGTCGCTACATCGAGACGGTGGGCTCGCGCGATCTCACCGACCTCGACGACCTGCTCGACGACGGCCTCACGGCGACATTCGCCGGCGCGACCCTGGACAAGGCCGGCTGGATCGACGCCCTGCACCGCCTCCTCCCCGCCCTGCTGCGCAACGAGATCCGCGAAGTATTCGGCGACGGCGACCGGGCCTGCGTCGTCTACGACTTCGTGACCGACACGGATGCGGGGGCCGTGACCTGCGTCGAACTCGTGACCGTCGAGGGCGGTCGCGTGACCGAGATCGAACTGCTGCTCGACCGCGTCGCGTTCGCGCCGGTGAATGCCGCACTCGCGGCCGCATCCGCCGGCTAGCGGCGGACTGAGCGCAGCGCGCTCCGGACGAACGAGACGCGCCGGCCGACTCGAACGACCGGCGCGCCCCGAGTTCATGGCCGGGGCCGGGTGCTCAGCCCTTGGTCACGGCGAACTCCTTGAAGTCGGTCGCCGCGACCATCCCGCGGATCCCGGCCGAGCCCGTCGTCGGGCACCCGGCGTCGGTGACCGACACCACCGCCTGATCCCAGGACGCGGTGGACTGCCCGGTCGCCGAGATCGTGCAGCCCGTCGCCCGCAGGGTGATGTGGTACCAGGCATTGAGCACCACGCCGCCGGGCACCGTCGTGTTCGCGAGCGGCGTCCAGGCCGTCGTGTTCGCACGCCCCAGCGACAGCTGCGACGTGCTGCCGTCCACCCCGGCGAAGTACCCGTTGTAGGCGTCCGGCCCGGTCCCCGGCGACGTCACCCGCGACATCACCCCGCCGTTGCCGCTCGGCGCGGTCAGGCTGGTGATCTTCACGTCGGACGACACCGTGTACGCGTCCCCCGCCACCGGCGAGGTCTGCTTCGGGCCGTTCGTGCCCGTTCCCGTCTGCCGCTGGGTGCCGGTCGCCGCGACCGTCGACCACGTGCCCCCGTAGGTGGTCCAGCCGGTCGAGGCTCCCGAGGCCCAGCTGTCGCTGTACGTCGAGGCGGTGGATGCGGCGGCCGCGGTGACCTGGAAGTTGCGGAACGAGGCGGAGGTCAGGTGGCTGCGAACTCCCGCCTGCCCGGAAGCCAGGCATCCCGCATCCGTCACCGACGCGGTGGTCGTCGCCGTCGCGTCGTCTCGTTTCAGCACCGCGGTGATCGTGCAGCCCACGACCGTTGCCTGCAGGTGATACCAGACACCGGTCGCGACGCCGCCCGAGACGGCCGACGACGCCAGGCCGGTCCAGTTGTAGTTCTGGCGTCCGATGAACAGGTTGCCGAGCGTCTCGATGCCGACGTAGTAGCCGGTATGGCTGTCGGCTCCCACACCCGGATTGGTCGTGCGCAGCAGTACGCCGCCCTGTCCCGAGCTGTCGAGCCGCAGGTCGGTGTTGACCGTCACATCCGTCCAGCCGGTCGATCCGACCAGCGACTTCGGACCCGACGCCGCGCCGGCCTGCGAGTACACGCCGCCGCTCACCGACCAGGTGCCGCCGTAGGTCGCCCAGCCCATGTCGTTGCCCGAGTCGAAGGGCGCGTAGAGCGGCAACGTGCCGATGGGGCCGACGCCGAACCGCACGTCGCAGCGGGTGGTCGACCCGCTGACGTAGCGCGGGGTGACCATCATCACCGCGGTACCTGAGGCTGTCGGCACCATGCTCGGGCTGTAGTTGGCGCATTGGCGTCCGGGCCCGTTGTTGTAGTCGCCGGTCGGGTCGATGGTGACGGGAGCGGACACCACCTGCCAGTTGCCGACGCCGTTGTTGGTGTTGATGAACACGACGCGTCCGGTCTCGGGCTTGACCACTGTCGTCGCCCCGTCGGAGCCGGTCACCACGCGCTGGCCGGATGCGATCAGCGTGCCGTTGGGCCCACCGGATGGTGTCCAGGCGAGGGCGGGCGTGTGCAGCAGCTGCCGCCCGTCACCGGTCTGGATGAGCGTGCCCAGACTCGATGCGGTACCCCATGCCGCGCCGTCGGCCGAGGTCTTGAGGTAGACCCGGCAGGTCTGATCGGCGTTGCCGATCGCATCGTGGCAGAGCTCGTACGCCATCGCGTACGTGCCGTTGCCGAGCTTCCGGACCACCGGCATGCCGGGTCGTGAGTTGCTGTCGCCGACCGCCACGGTATCCACCTGGCTGCCCCAGGTGGTTCCCCCGTTGGATGAGGTGACCATCACGAGCTTCTGGTAATACCCCGACGAACGCAGGCGCTCGTCGGAGAAGTGGCATGCCAGGTCGCCGTTGGCGTTGAGGATGATCTCCGGTTCCCAGAGGCCGGTGGAGATGCCGCTCGGGCTGCCCGACTTGGTGGCGCAGTTGCCGCGTTGCGTCCAGGTCACGCCGTAGTCGGTGCTGATGAAGGTCTGCACCTCTTGAAAGCCCCAGTTGACGTTGTCCCAGGCGTTGCCGGCGGCGACGATGGTTCCGGCCGCGAGGCCCCCGCTGGCGACGGGCAGCTCGTACATCGAGCCGAAGTAGATGCCCCACCCGGCCGTCGGCGAGAACAGTGAGCTGATGGTGGTCCAGGTCGCGCCGTTGTCGGTGCTGCGCTTGATCACCGAGTGGGTGCGCACGCCCGTGTCGTTGATGCTGTACATCACGAGCAGGTTGCCGCGCTTGCTCGTGTCCGCGCTCGCCGCGAGGCGGATGATGCGCGGGTAGTCGTTGTTTTCGACGCCGGTGCCCGAACTGGGCGCGGCGACGATGGTGCCGGGTGAGGCGAATGCCGGGGATGCGACGAAGACGGCCTGCAGCACGAGCACAATCGCGATCAGCACGGCTGCTCCTGCGAGCAATCGGCGACGCGGGTCGATGGAACTGATCATTGCCCTGACTCCTTAGTTTTCCGGTGGTGTGCCCCCTGCCGCGAGCTCGAGTCGCTCGACGTGCAGGCGGGCGTTCGACGTGCGGATGCCGACCGACCCCGCCGGATACGGCAGGGGGTCGTGCACGTCGAAGAGCCTCCGGCCGTCGAGTTCGACCGAGATGTCACCTCCGCGGGCGCGGAGATGAAGCTGGTGGGGAACGCCGGGGTCGATCGCGACAGGATGCGTGGCGAGTACCCGTTCGTCGTATGCGTGCCGCGCGAGCACGAGCCGGTCGGGGTGCAGCTGAACGGAGTATCCGAGCACGAAGTCGATTCCCAGCCGGGTGTCGTCCCCCTCCCCACCCTCGGCGAGCTCGGTGGCCCGCAGCAGCAGATCGGCGTGCGAGTCGCCGGTGCCGAATTCGACCGTCACGGTCGCATCGACGATCACGTCGTCCCAGGTGGCGTCGCCGAGCAGCTGCTTGCCGAACCCGGCGATGCTCACGTCCGAGATGGATGTCCGGGTTCCGTCGGGCACGTCTGTCACGGTGACGAGGACCGGGCCCGGTCCGTCGGGGACGGGAAGTCGCGAGGGTCCCGCGGCGAGCTCCAGCGTCGCGATCGGCTCGTCGTCGGCGTACACGCGATAGGTGCCCGCCCTCTGCACGTGGAGGTCCCAGTCGCCCGGCGAGGCCCAGAAGCGCCCGGGCACCGGTCTCGGCGCGGCGCGATCCGCCGCGGCGGCGACGGTGCGGGTGAGGGCGACGGAGCCGATCCGCAGCGGGGTGGGGCCGGCGACCACACCGAGACGGGGGGCGGACGAGTGCGACTGGATGATGAGCAGGAAGCCATCGACCCACACGCGCAACTCGCCGTCGACGACCACTCGCCAGCAGTGCAGCGCCGCAGGGGCGAACCCCTCCGGCAGCGACACGATGTCGCCGTCGAGGAGAAGTCCGTGACCGGCGCCGGTCAGGTTCAGCTCTGCGGTGAAGGTGTCGCCGGTGTCCACATCCCAGGTGGCGATCGCCTCCGCGGGAAGGATGCCCGCCGAATCGCGCACCGGGATGCG
>JAODAS010000260.1 GCA_025463555.1 Schumannella sp. | reverse complement strand
CGTAGCCTTCGAACGAGAAGAGGCCGCCAGCTCCGACGCCGGCCCCGTCGAGCACGACGGTCTGCGGGAACCACCGCGCGATGTGCTCGGCCTCGGTGATCGCGGCCCACACCTTCTCGAGCGGTGCCGCGATGGTGATGGTGCGCCGCACGGTGAATTCGTCGCGGTCGACGACGGAGGGCTGGTTTTCGGTCATGGTCATGATTCTGTACCTTTCTGTCGGTCACTGCAACCAAAGGGTTGCACAATCCACCATGGGATGCAACTCGCAGGTTGCAGTTCCGGATGTATGCTTCCCTCGATCAGTCGACTGACCAGCAAATCAGCAAGAGCGAGCACTGCTCGCTCTGACGCTCAAGCGCCCTCGCCGTCCGGAATTTCAAGCGCGCGGGCGAGTGCGATCTCCGCTTCCTCAACGGGAGGGGTGAGTTGAAAGTCGCGGAGGAGTCCAACGAACTCCTCGTACATGTCGAAGTCTGGCGAGTGCAGCCAACGAATCTGGAGACCCTCGCAGGCGGCGATCAGCAGGCGGGCGACCCTCTTCGGGTCGATGTCCTCGGGGCAGAGCCCGACCGACTTCTGACGCTCGATGTCCCGCACGATCTGGGACGTCAGGTTGTCGTAACGCCGATTGAAGTAGGGCCGCGCAGCGTGGTCCGGGTCGGTGGCCTCGATCGCGAGAGCGGTATAGAGCCGGATGAGGCCGGGAATCTCAGTGTTGTGCTTGATGTTGACGAGCCAATGCGCCAAGAAGGTGAGCCCCTCCGAGCGCCGGTCGTTCTCGTCGTCCCACGCGGAGACGACCTCCATGAGGAGCTCCTCCCGGGTGGAGAAGTAATGCTGTAGCAGAGCCGGGCTGATATCGAGCTCGCGCGCGATGGCCCGAAGGGACGCACCTCGGTAGCCCGACTCGGAGAAGACGTCGAGCGTGGCCTTCAGGATGGCCTCACGCCTCTCCCGCCCCTTGGCGTAAGGGCCCCGTTCGTATTTCGCCGTCATGCGATCACTATATCTTCCCTGGCTTTCAAAACTTTTCATTGCATTTTGTTCAAAGCTATCCTACGTTTAGTTTTCACCGAGGGTGCCAGCACAGCCACACCTCCCCAGGCATCCCGCACAACGAAGTGAAGGAGAAACCCCAGTGAAACTCGGCCGCACCATCGTCGCCGCAGCGAGCGTCTTGGCGCTCAGCGCATCCCTGGTCGCCTGCTCGGGCGGCGGTTCCAGCTCGGACAAGCAGAGGGTGACCTTCTGGCAGTTCGACACCGCCCAGGCATCCATCGACGCCTACAAGGCGGCAATCAAAGACTTCGAGGCGAAGAACCCGACGATCACCGTCGACATGCAGATCGTGCCGTGGGCCGATCAGCAGCAGAAGATCACAACCGCCCTGGCGTCGGGCGCTTTGCCCGACGTCTCGATGCTCGGCAACGACGTCGTCGCCCAGTACGCGGCGAACGGTTCCCTGGCACCACTCGACTCCTACGTCGCAGAGTGGTCGAAGCAAGAGGGAACCGACGTGAAGAAGGACATGTACGACGGGGATCTCTCGTACTACACGTACAAGGGCAAGCTCTACGGCTCCCCGGTAGCCGACGAGACCCGCATGCTCTATTACAACAAGGACTTCTTCCAGAAGGCCGGCCTCGACCCGAACACTCCCCCCACCACCTGGGACGAGGTCGAGAAAGACGCCAAGGCGCTGAAGTCGGTCGTGTCCGTGCCGTGGAGCGCACCGATGAGCAAGCAGTACGTGACAGTGCAGACGTTCATGTCCGTCTACCTGAGCTACGGGGCATCCCTCTTCAACGACCAAGGCCAGTGCGGCCTCAACACGTCGGAGTTCAAGGATGCCCTGACCTGGTACACCGGCATCGCCAAGGACGGCCTGACTTCAGCGGATGCGGCCAACCAGACCAGCGATGATCTCGCCAACCTGTTCTCCAACGGCAAGGCCGGCATGCTCATCGACGGACCGAGCCGCTACAACGCGATCAAGACCGCGAACCCGGACCTGTTCAAGAACATCGGCGTCGCCGCGATCCCAGCAGGCCCGAAGGGACAGTTCGGATTCCTCGGAGGCTGGCCGCTCGTGATGTGGAATACGTCGAAGGTGAAGGATGCGGCGGCGAAATGGATCCACTACGCCACCAGCCCCGATGGCGCACTGTCGAAGATCGCGCAGACCAGCGGCATCCTGCCCGGACGCAAGTCGCTGGCAGAGAAGTCACCGTGGACGGAAGCCCCGTACACCCAGTTCGGCACCCAGCTGAGCAAAGCGTATCCGTATCAGTACCCCGCCGGCCCGAGCCCGAAGATGGGCGAGATCGAGACCGCCTCGATCCAGACGGCCGTACAGCAGGTCGCAACAGGCGCATTGAATGTGAACGACGCGACCAAGCAGCTGTGCACCGACATCGACACCATTCTCGCGAAGTAGCGAAGGAAGCGCATGTCCCTGGCTCTCCGCGCCAACACGGGAAGGTCCCGCCGGTCGACCGGCGGGACCAACCCCTGGTACTACGTCACCCCGGCGATGATCGTCGTCGGGCTGCTCACGATCGCGCCACTTCTCTACGGGCTGTATCTGTCGTTCACCAACTGGTCTCTGAGCTCATCCCTCACCCCCAGCCTTGAGGGGGTGACCGCCTACAAGGTCATCCTCAGCGACCCGAACTTCTGGGCCAACCTCGTCCGCACCATCGAGTGGACTGCGGGAACTGTGGTCGTCGAGATCGTGATCGCTGTGCCGCTGGCACTATTGCTGAACATCCGGACGCCGGTGACGGGAGCGGTGACAGGGGCGATCATGATCCCCTGGATCACACCGTTCGTGGTCCTCTCGTACGCGTGGCTCTTCCTCTACGACGGTCAGAGCGGACCGCTGCACGCGATCATGCAGTCGGTGGGGCTGGTGGGCGCATCAACGCCGCTGGCCAACCCGTCGACGGCGTTGTGGTCGATAACGCTGATCAGCGGGTGGAAGGGCGTGCCCTTTCTCACCATCGCACTGCTCGCGACGCTGAAGAGCATCCCGGACGAACTGTACGAGGCCGGTTCGATCGACGGCGCCGGGCGCTGGAAGAATTTCCGAGCGATCACCCTTCCGCTGATGCGCCCCACCCTGGGTGCGATGTGTGTGGTCCTCGGTGTGCAGGCGTTCTACAGTTTCGATCTGGTCTGGATCTTGACTCAGGGCGGTCCTGGTACGAGCTCGACCATCCTCGGGATCCAGCTCTTTCAGACGTTCTTCACCCAGGCCAGCCCAGGACAGGCAGCCGCGCTCGGCACTCTCATGTTGCTCCTCGCGCTCGTGCTGCTCGTCCCCGTGCTCCGGGCTACCTCGAGGAGGGCTCAATGACCGTCGTCACACGCGCAGAGCCGGGACCCGAAACGCCGGCGGCCGTCGACCGCAGGGAGTCTCTCGGTCAGCGGGCGCTCTTACTGAAAGGGCGCAAGAACAGGAAGACGACACTCGTCGCGTCGGCGCAGATCGCCGCCGCCGTGATCTTTCTCGCACCCATCATCTGGATGTACGTGGCTTCGTTGCGACCGAATCTCGATATCCGGTCGGGCAATCCGTTCCCGACGCGGGTGTCGTTCGACAACTTCGTTCACCTCTTCCAACTCGGGATCGTGCCACAGGCCTTCCTCAACAGCGCCGTCGTCGCCGGGATCAGCGCCGTCATCGTCACCGTTGTCTCGACCCTTGCCGCCTACGGGCTCAGCAGGTTCGGCTTCCGGGGTAAGGGATTCGCCAGCGGCCTCCTGCTCGCCGGCCAACTCGTTCCGGGACTCGTGGTTCTCGTGCCGCTCGTCGTCGCGTTCCGCCAGATGGGCCTCGCCGATTCTCTGGTCGGTGTCACGATCGCTCACCTGACCCTCGGAATACCGATCGCAGTTCTGCTTCTGCGCAACTACCTCTCCGATATCCCTGTCGCCCTGGAAGAGGCGGCGATCGTTGACGGGTGCAGCCGGATCGGAGCGTTGTTCCGCATCGTCCTGCCGCTGCTGCGCCCGGCCCTCGCGGCCGTTACTGCATTCTCGTTCATCCTCTCTTGGGGTGAATACGTAGTTGCGCTCAGCCTCATAACCACGGACAGCAAGAAGACGCTGCCTCTGGCGATGCAGTCACTGTTCCAGCTTTACGGCGTCGACCTCGGCGTCGTGATGGCGTTCGGCGTGGTCATCTCGTTGCCGGTCGCGATCTTGTTCATGTTCATCCAAAGGAGCTTCGTCTCCAACCTCGGAACCGGAGGAGTCAAAGAATGACATCCACAACCACCCGCACCGCCCGCACGGCGACCCTCGTCGCTCCTCGCAGCCTGGAGGTGTTCGAGGAGGAGCTTCCCGCCCTCGGGGCAACGGACGTGCTCCTCCAGACGCTGTATTCGGGCATCAGCGCCGGTACGGAGATGAACGTGTACCGCGGTTCCGCGGCCCTCTGGCGCACCAGGCGCGATCCCGACAACGGCTTGTTCGAACCGACGGACGAACCCGAATGGACCTACCCGATGGCCTACGGATACGCCGCGGTCAGCCGCATCGCCGAGGCCGGCACCGAAGTCACCGACGTCAGGGTGGGCGACCTCGTCTACACCTACACGTCGCACTCGTCGGCTGCGGTCGTGCCCGCGGCATCCGTCATCGTGCTGCCACCGCTCGACGACCCGCGAATCGGGGTGCTCAACGCCAACCTCAACACGGCGTACAACGGCATCCTCGACGCTCACCCGAACCTCGGCGACGTGGTCGTCATATCCGGCCTCGGCGTCATCGGCCTGATCCAGGTGCAGCTCCTGCGCAGGCTGGGCGTGCGGGTGATCGGCGTCGACGGCGTGGCCGAGCGCAGAGCACTGGCCGAGCGCTTCGGCGCCGAAGTCACCCTCGAGCCCGGAGACCACGTCGCACGGGAGGTCCGTGCGCTGACGAGCAATCGCGGCGCCGACATCGTCATCGAGGTATCGGGCGCGAGTGCCGCGCTCAACGAAGCGATCCGCATCGCCGGCTACAACGGTACGGTGATCGCCATGTCCTGGTACGGCGGCAGCTTCGAGAATCTCAGCCTGGTGGGCGAGTTCCACCACAACCGGCCGCGGATCATCTCCTCCCAAGTCGGTGGTCTCAGCCCCGACCTCGGCCCGCTGTGGTCGCTGCAGCGACGGCAAGAAGTCGTCTCACGCCTCATGGGGGAGCTCGACCTCGGGCCACTCATCACCCACGAGCGTCCCATCGAGGAGGCGGCGGAGGCCTACCGCATCGTCGACACGCGCCCTGACGACCTCGTCCAATTCGTACTCACCTACACCGACTGAACCAGCAGGAGATCACACGCATGACATCCATCGCCGCCAACATGGAATGGCTCTTCACCGAGGCCGGAGACAGCACGGCCGATCGCATCCGCGCGGCCGCAGACCACGGCCTCACCGCCGTCGAGATCTGGGGATGGCGCGACAAAGACCTCGACGCCGTCGAGAGGGCTCTCGACGACACGGGCGTCGAGCTGCTGTCGCTGATCGTCGATCCGAAGCTCGACCTCACCGACCGCAGCACGCACGCCCAGTATCTCGACGGAGTACGCGACTCACTCGTCATCGCTCAGCGTCTCCGCGCCCCGTTTCTGGTCGCTGTCGCTGGCGACGAGATCAATGGCGTCGATCGTGCGGCCCAGCACGCGGCCGTCGTCGACGCGCTCTCGGCCGCGGCTGCCATCCTCGACGGCAGTGACATCACGATCCTGCTCGAGCCGCTGAATACACGCGTCGATCACGTGGGAACGTTTCTCTCGTCGACGCGCGAGGGCCTCGAGATCGTCCGCGAGGTCGGTTCGCCGCATCTCAAACTGCTCCTTGACGCCTACCACGCACTGATGATGGATGAGGATCTCGCCGAGGCGATCGGCGACGACATCGCGCTGGTCGGCCATGTGCAGGTGGCGGACGCCCCCGGAAGGCATGAGCCAGGCACGGGCACCATCGACTGGGAACAGCAGCTCGGCTTGCTCCGTGACTTGGGCTAC
>JAODAS010000285.1 GCA_025463555.1 Schumannella sp. | reverse complement strand
GCCTGTATTTTGCAGTTCGAGGTCATCGATATGTGTTGGAACCGACTTTGCAGGCAGGGCACCAAAGATCATGTCGAGAGCCTTGGTGAGATCGGCTTTGCTAATATCACCGGCAACAGCAACACGCAGACGATCACGGGTCAGGTTGTTTTTGACGTAGCTGCGCAGATCGTCGACGGTGATGGCCGGGATACTGGTCAGTGTGCCGCCGCTATTGGTGGCGTATGGGTGGCCGGCATAGGTAAGATCGTTCATTATACGCGCTGCCATCCAGTCAGGATCGGAGAGTGAGTCGCGGATACGGGCGAGGTTGGCTTCCTTCATGCGGGCCAATGGTTCGGCATCAAAGCGCGGCGCGGTGACGGAGAGGCGTAGCATGTCGAAGGCTTTGTCTTTGGTGCGTGTCAATGTGCGGAGCGAGCCGGAATAGTCATCACGTCCAACGCTATAGCCCAGGTCAATAGAGAGGTCGGAGAGAATCTTCTGGAACATCGGACTGGCGATATCGCCGCCGCCTTCATCCATTGTGTTGGAGGCCAGCTGAACCAAACCCATTTTACCGGCAGGGTCGGTGACGGATCCTGCACCCGCAAAAGCGAACTGCAATGAGATGACGGGGGCAGCATGGTCTTCGACCAGCCAGGCTTCAATACCACTTGGGCTTGTGACTTTCTGGATGTCGAGGAAACGTTTTGTGGCGGCCTGCGCGGTAACGGGCAGGATGAGCAAAGCAGTAACAATTGTGATATAAAAAATACGCATTATCGGATCTCCTGCACGGGTGATGGGGCAGGCGGCGGGGCGTCGCCAGGCTGGGGTTTGGCCGCGTAGATATAGCCGGTAACGTAGTTCGGTTTCTGATCGGGTTTACCTGGCGGCAGCAGATATTTCTGTGCTACGGCCTTAACTTGTTCGGCGGTCACTGTATCGATCAAATCTGGCCAGTATTCAATATCATCAAGTGATACGCCGTTAATGAGAGATTGACCAATAGCGTGTGCCGGGGCCGAGAGGGAATCGTGCATGAAGGCAATGCTATCGCGAATACGTGTTTTGGCTTCACTGAGTTCCGTGACGGTAACACCGCCCTCTACCAGTTTTTTTATCTCAGAGTCGTAAGCGGCTTCCGCTTCTTCATCCGTTTTGCCTTGGGCAGGAGAAACGGAAGCGGAGAACATGGCGGTGCCGCGAGAGCTATCATCATAGCCGAAACTTGCGGAAGTGGCGATTTTTTGTTTTAAGACAAGGGATTGATAGAGGCGGGCGGAAGAATTGCCGCTCATGATTTCCTGAAGCACGTCGAAGGCGAGGGCTTCCTGTTTATTCTGCGTAAAGCTTGGCACGCGGTAGAGGCGGACGAATTGCGGTTCACGGATGCGTGGGTCACGCAAAGTAAGAACGGTATTGCCTGGGAATTCATTGACACCTGGCATGACTTCACGGGTCACGGGGTGTGCAGGAATAGTGCCGTAGGTGCGTTCCACCATAGGTTTTAATTGATCGAGTGTGAGATCGCCTGTTACGACGAGGACAGCGTTGCTCGGTGTATACCATTTATCGTGCCATGCTTTGGCGTCATCGCGGCTCAGGATTTTGATTTCAGATTCCCAGCCAATAACAGGCACGGAATAAGGGTGACCGGGAAAAAGTGCATAGCGCAACTGATCCATGAAATAGCTGCGCGGATCGTTTTCGGTGCGCTGGCGGCGCTCCTCCAGAACGACCTGACGTTCGGATTCAAATTGATCGGGCGGAAGCAGGATGCTGCGCATACGGTCGGCTTCCAGCTCCATAGCATCTTCAAGATGGGCAACAGCGATGGTCTGGAAATAGGCAGTGAAGTCGTGCGTAGTGAAGGCGTTGTCATTACCACCCATAGCGCGGATACGCTTTGAGAGTTCGCCCGGCGGGACATGTTCGGAACCTTTGAACATCAAATGTTCAAGGAAATGAGCGAGACCCGACCTGCCAGTTGCTTCGTCGGTGCGACCTACCTTGTACCACACCATCTGCAAGGCCACTGGGGCGCGGTGGTTTGGGACGAGGACAACCTGCATACCATTTTTAAGCGTGTAGGTTTCTGCATTGAAGATTTTTTGTCTGGTTGTCGCCGTGACCGCAGTGATTGACGTGTGGGCCGGTTTCGATGGGGACATTATTACGTTTTCAGTGCCTGATTTTAGAACAGTCAGAGCCGGGGTCGCGGCGGAAGCCGGAACAGCGAGGGTACAAAGTAGCAAGGGTAATAAAATCTGTTTTTTCATGTGCTTAAGATGACCCGGAAGGTTAATGGGATCAATCCTTTGCGTAAATAAATATCTTTGACATAAGGGCTCACCATATTTAAAATTGCTAAGGACTTCAAAAAAGTAGAACAGGGCGACGATGATTGCAAATATGCCGAGTTACAATTGGGAGTCACATGACGCGCTGACTGCCCGTATTCAGATTCTGGATAAGTTACTGTTAGGATTTCAAAAAAGACAGCGCCCTGGTAATGCGGGTAGTGAGCATATTCTGACATTCCTCAAACTGCATGGCCTTGTCCGTCTGGATGACACCGCTTTGCGCCCCCATGTTGATATCGAACGACTTAGCCAGAAAATGCTGCGGGATGCGTTCAATTTTTCTGATCAATGCGCTGTGCGTGCACATAACATTGTCGGTTATGTAGAGAATATCTGTCGGCAGTTTAATGGCGGTTCTTATGCGGACAAGATTGACGGTGAAGTTTCGATGCGTCAGCTAGACCTCAATATCATTCAAGATCACATCAGGGTTGTAGGAGCTGTCTATGGCCCGAAGGAAATGCCTTATTATGACAGAACGTTCCATGAGGCGCGTGTGAGCGATGTTCATCTGGCGCAGTTCTATTATCAAGACCTGACTCAAAATCAGCGCGCGGGATATGATGTGCGCACTACGGCTACAGGTCTTTCGCCAATATTCAATCTTGCCGGGCGGCAGGTTGCTCTTGCAATGTTGACACAACGCTATTCTTCTGCGGCTATCGCGCTCAGTGATGACGTTGCAATTTTGCTTGGGACTGCGGCATTAAGTCCGACTGGATCGCGTCTTGAAATGCGGCATAAGGAATTACACGGCATGGCTAATGATTTGCTATTAGGCGCTCTTTTCGCGTTGGATGAGGCGGCGCAGCTGGCAAGGGAATCTTATCGCAGTCTTGAGATCGGGAGACCTGTTTTCAGAGCGGAGCCGGAAATCCCTTTTACTCGTCAATTCCCGGGGTCTCGCCAGCCGTAACCGGTTTGCCTTGGTCGGCATTGTCTTTGAGGCGTTGCGCTTCGGCGGCGGAATCAACAACCCTGGCATCCGGGCGATCATCGCGACCGATATTAAGCAGGCGCTTGACGACGGGTTTTTTCTTGCCGCTGCCTTTTACGGATTCTGTGTCAACAATTTGGCGGATGTTTGGTTGCGCGACAGCATTTGCTTCGCTGAGGAGTGCGTTTTCCCCCTTGGCTGCGGTGCTGCTCGAGGTGTCTTTTCCGAGAACGGTTTCGCGCGCCTGATCAGCGGTGGCTTGTTCCTGCGGACGCGGTGCACCCGGCATTGGTGGACGCAGCCCGAAATCAGGCGGCATTTCCAGTGGTGC
>JAODAS010000071.1 GCA_025463555.1 Schumannella sp. | reverse complement strand
CGAGAGCGTGAGCGGATTCGATGGCCGGGATGATGCCCTCCGTGCGGCTGAGCAGGCGGAGCGCATCCATCGCCTCGGTGTCGGAGGCGGGCAGATAGGTGGCGCGGGCGATGTCGTGGAGGTAGGCGTGCTCGGGCCCGACGCCCGGGTAGTCGAGCCCGGCCGAGATCGAGTGCGACTCGATCGTCTGACCGTCCTCGTCCTGCAGGAGGTAGCTGCGGGCACCGTGCAGGATGCCCGGGCGTCCGCGTTCGATGGATGCGGCGTGGCGGTCGGTGTCGATCCCGTCGCCGGCCGCTTCGTACCCGTACAGCTTGACGTCCGGGTCGTCGAGGAAGGCATGGAAGATGCCGATCGCGTTCGATCCGCCGCCCACGCAGGCCGCCACGGCATCCGGAAGCCGGCCCGTCAACTCCAGCACCTGGGCGCGCGCCTCTTCGCCGATGATCTTCTGGAAGTCGCGCACCATCGCGGGGAACGGGTGCGGTCCGGCAGCGGTTCCGAAGATGTAGTTGGTGGTCTCGACGCTCGTGACCCATTCGCGATACGCCTCGTTGATGGCGTCTTTCAGCGTGCGCGAACCGGTGGTCACCGACACCACCTCGGCACCGAGCAGGCGCATGCGCGCGACGTTCAGCGCCTGACGCTGCGTGTCGACCTCGCCCATGAAGATGGTGCACTCCAGACCGAACAGCGCCGCGGCCGTCGCGGTGGCGACACCGTGCTGTCCGGCGCCGGTCTCGGCGATCACCCGCTTCTTGCCGATGCGCGTGGTGAGCAGTGCCTGGCCGAGCACGTTGTTGATCTTGTGCGACCCGGTGTGGTTCAGATCTTCGCGCTTGAGGATGATCCGGGCGCCACCCGCGTGCTCGGCGAACCGCGGCACCTCGGTGATGATCGACGGCCGGCCGGTGTAGGTGCGGTGCAACGCGGCCAGCTCTGCCTGGAACTCGGGGTCGGTCTTGGTCGACTCGTACGCGGCAGCGAGCTCGTCGATGGCGGCGATCAGCGATTCGGGCATGAACCGCCCGCCGAAGTCGCCGAAGAACGGGCCGGGCTGGTCGCGCAGGCTCGTCATCAGCCCGCCGCCAGGAACTCGCGCAGCGTCGCGATCGGGTCGTCGCCCTTCACCAGAGCTTCGCCGATGAGCACCACGTCTGCGCCCGCCGCGCGGTAGTGGGTGACATCGGCGGGTTCGAGCACCGCCGATTCGGCGATCCGGATGACACCCGACGGTATGCGGTCGGCGAGCGTGCCGAACAGGTCGCGGTCGAGTTCGAAGGTGCTGAGGTCGCGGGCGTTCACGCCGACGACGGATGCGCCCAGATCGAGAGCACGCTCGACCTCCTCGGCCGAATGGGTCTCGACGAGCGCGGTCATGCCCAGCTCGGAGATGAGCCCGTGCAGGAACTGGAGCTTCGTCTGATCGAGGGCGGCGACGATGAGCAGCACCAGATCGGCGCCCGCGGCCCGGGCCTCGAACACCTGGTAGGCCTCGGCGATGAAGTCCTTGCGCAGCACCGGGATCTCGACCGCGGCGTGCACCTGCTCGAGGTCGTCGAGGGAGCCACCGAAACGCCGGCCCTCGGTGAGCACGCTGATCGCACTGGCTCCGCCGGCCTGGTACGAGACGGCCAGGGCTGCCGGATCGACGATCGACGCGAGAGCGCCCCGGCTCGGGCTGGACCGCTTGACCTCGGCGATGATCTTCACACGCGCGTCCGGCGCGAGCGCGGTCATGGCGTCGAGGGCCGGAGGCTGCGCGAGCGCATCAGCCTCCACCTGCTCGAGGCTGCGAGCAGCGCGGCGGTCCGAGGCGTCGGCGACGGCCCCGGCGATGAGTTCGTCGAGCACTGCTAGTCGTGCGCCTTGGGCGAGTACCTCGGCCCATTGACGCCATAGCCGAACTTGGAGAGCAGGCCGCCCACGATCGGTCCGAGGACCAGCAGCCCGACAGAGCCCCAGACGAGCCACTCGAGCGGGATGCCGTTGGCCGAGAGCCAGAATGCGACGGTACCGACCGCGATGGCGACCAGCATGATGATCACCGCGACCCAGGCGGCCGGGGAGTTGCCGTGGCCGGGCTCGTTGACGTCGCTCACTCGTGCTCCTTCGTGGGTGGGGACCTGCCGAAAGTCTAGCGGGGGTCCGTTGTGGGGTCGTCGCCGCCGCTCAGGGCGTCCCAGTCGCCGACGGCGTCGCCCTCGGGCGTCTCGAGACGCGTGCGCGTGTACCGGGCGCCCGACACCGGCCAGGCCCGCGACGTGACGGCGATGGCCAGCCCGGTCGCCAGGATCAGCGATCCGGACACGAGCGCGACGAACGGCCACGGCGTCGCCGGCGCACTCGCGATCTGACCGAGGAGCGTGCCCTCGGACGAGATGCCGGTCGCGTCGGTGAGCACGGGCAACGAGGCTCGCACGGGATCGCTGAGAGCCCAGGCGCACACGGCGACGACGCAGACCCCGAGCAGCGCGTCGAGCACACCGAGAACCACCCGGAAGAACCGCCCGGCGATGGCCAGTGCGGCGACCAGGCAGAGGGACGCGAGCGCCAGCGGCAGGAGGGCACCGCCGGCGACCTGTCCGCCGACCGGGTACTCCGCGCCGGACAGGCGCAGCAAGAACCACGGCTGCGACCAGGCCAGTGCGACCAGACCCGCCTCGGCGACGACGACCGCAAGCGTCAGCAGGCGCAGCCGGCTCGGCGTCACCGCAGTCTCCGCATCGCGTTCGCCACGGCGACCGCGCGCAGAGGCGCGGCAGCCTTGTTCTGAGACTCCTGGTACTCCGCCTCGGGATCCGAGTCGGCGACGAGTCCGGCGCCCGCCTGAACGCGCGCCATGCCGCCGACGATGGTCGCGGTGCGGATCGCGATCGCCAGGTCCGCGTCGCCGGCGAGCCCGAAATACCCGACCACTCCGCCGTAGACACCGCGTTGGGCGACCTCGAGCTCGTCGATGATCTCCAGCGCGCGCGGTTTCGGGGCGCCGGACAGCGTGCCGGCGGGAAAGGTCGCCCGGAACACGTCGATCGGCGTGGCGCCGGGACGCAGGTCGCCCTCGACGCTCGACACCAGGTGCATGATGTGGCTGAACCGCTCCACCTGCATGTACTCGGTCACCTCGACGGTTCCGGCGACACACACCTTCGACAGGTCGTTGCGGGCCAGATCGACCAGCATGAGGTGCTCCGCCTGCTCTTTGGGATCGGCGAGCAGTTCGTCCGCGAGTTCGAGGTCCCGCTCGGGGTTGTCGCCGCGCGGGCGCGACCCCGCGATCGGATGGGTGAACACCCGGCCCCCCTGCACCTTGACGAGGGCCTCGGGTGAGGATCCGACGATGGAGTAGGTCTCACCCGCGGGGCTCTCGAGGGTGAGCAGGTACATGTACGGGCTCGGGTTCAGTGCCCGCAGCACGCGGTAGACGTCGATCGGCTCGGCCGTCAGTTCGTGATCGAACCGCTGCGAGATCACGACCTGGAACACGTCCCCGTCACGGATGTACTGCTTCGAGCGCTCGATCGCCGCCGTGTAGTCCGCCTTGGGGACCCGGGAGATGGGCGTGGGCGCGATGCCCAGGTCGACATCCGCCAGCCACGCCTCCGACGGCTGAGCCATGCCGGCCTGCAGCGCATCGAGCCGCCGCTGGGCGCCATCCCACAGCGCGTCGGCGGTCTCGGCGCCGTCGTTCAGCGCGGCGGCGATGAGGATCGCGGTGCCGTTGCGGTGATCGAGCACCACCAGCTCGGACACGAAGCTCAACGCCGAACCCGGCACGTCGAAATCGGCGGGCGGGATGTGCGGCAGCCGTTCCAGCTGCCGGACCGCCTCCCAGCCGATGAAGCCGACGAGGCCGCCGGTGAGCGGCGGGTGACCGTCGACCTGCGGCGTGCTCCAGCGCTGGTACAGATGGGCGAGGGCCTCGAGGGGAGCGGTAGGCGCATCCGGCCCGAGGGCGCGCTCGGCGGGGATGCCGTAGTCGAGCCATGTGGCGCGGTCCACGCCGTCGGCGTCGCGCGCCTGCGTCAGCACTCCGAGCGAACCGACGCCGACGAACGACCACCGCGACCAGATGCCGCCCTGCTCCGCGGACTCGAGAAGGAACGTGCCCGGCCTGCCCAGCGCGAGCTTGCGGTACACCCCGATCGGCGTCTCACCGTCGGCGAAGAACTCCCGCAGCACGGGCACGACCCGGTGCCCGGCCGCTATGGCGGCGTCGAACTCGGCGCGTGTCGTCATGCGGTTCCCAGCACAGGTTCGAGGGGGTCCACATCGAAGCAGGCGTGCGCTCCGGTGTGGCAGGCCGGACCGATCTGCTCGACCTGCACCAGCAGGGTATCGCCGTCGCAGTCCAGCGCTGCGGCGCGCACGTACTGCACGTTGCCGCTGGTGTCGCCCTTGCGCCAGTACTCCTGCCGGCTGCGCGACCAGAACGTCACCCGGCCGGTCGTGAGCGTGCGGCGAAGGGCTTCCGCGTCCATGTATCCCAGCATCAGCACCTCGTGGGTGTCGTACTGCTGGATGATCGCAGGCAGCAGGCCCCTGGCATCGAACGCGGCACGGCCCACCACCTCCGCAACGGTCTCGTCGTTCAACACGGTCATCGCACGTCCACCCCTTCCGCGCGCAGCGCGTCCTTCACCTGGCCGACCGTCAGTTCGCCGTTGTGAAACACGGACGCGGCCAGAACCGCGTCCGCACCCGCCGCGACCGCGGGCGCGAAGTCTGAAAGGGCGCCCGCTCCGCCGCTCGCGATCACCGGAACTGAACTGATTGCGCGTACCGCCGCGATCAGCTCGAGGTCGAAACCCTTCTTGGTGCCGTCGGCGTCGATCGAGTTCACGAGCAGCTCGCCCGCTCCGCGTTCGATGGCCTCCCGCGCCCAGGACACCGCATCCTGGTCGGTCTCGGTGCGGCCGCCGTGCGTGGTGACCACGAATCCGTCGCCGCGCCGCTTCACGTCGAGGCTGAGCACCAGCACCTGCGCGCCGAACCGGTCGGCGATCTCGCCGATCAGTTCCGGCCGCGCGATCGCGGCACTGTTCACTCCGACCTTGTCGGCTCCGCTCGCAAGCAGCCGGGCCACGTCGTCGCTGCTGCGCACCCCTCCGCCGACCGTGAGCGGGATGAACACCTGCTCGGCCGTCGCCGTGACGGTCTCGTACATCGTCGCGCGGCCCTCGACGGTGGCCGTCACATCGAGGAAGGTCACCTCGTCGGCACCCTGCTCGTAGTAGCGGCGCGCGAGCTCGACCGGGTCGCCCGCGTCGCGCAGCTGGAGGAAGTTGACGCCCTTGACCACCCGGCCGGCGGCGACATCCAGGCACGGGATCACCCTCGTCGCCACGGTCACGGGGCGAGCCTCAGCATGCCGGCCACCGCCGTCATATGCGTGCTGCGTGGATCGAACTGACCAGGATGGCGCGCGCGCCCAGCGCGTACAGCTCGTCCATGAGGTGGTTGGTCTCCACCCGCGGCACCATCACCCGCACCGCGACCCACTCGCTGTCGCGAAGCGGCGAGACCGTCGGCGACTCGAGCCCGGGTGTGATCTTGGAGGCCGCGTCGACCAGGTCCGCCGGCAGGTCGTAGTCCATGAGGACGTACTGGTGCGCGACCATCACGCCCTGCAGACGCCGGCGCAGGGTGTCGACCCCGGGCAGGTCGGGCCGGGAGGCGATGAGCACCGCGGCCGACTGCAGGATGACGGGGCCGAAGATCTCCAGACCCTGCTGTTCGAGGGTCTTGCCCGTCTCGACGACGTCGGCCACCGCATCCGCGACGCCGAGCCGGACGGCGGACTCGACCGCGCCGTCGAGCCGCACCACGATGGCGCTGACGCCCTCCCGCTTCAGGAACGCGCTCACCAGCCCGTCGTAGCTGGTCGCCACGCGGACACCCTCGAGGTCCGTCAGCGACCCGAACCGGCCGATCGGCCCGGCGAACCGGAAGGTCGAGGCCCCGAAGTCGAGCTCGTCGACCTCGGTCGCGGCGGACCCGGAATCCAGCAGCAGGTCGCGCCCGGTGACACCGACATCCAGTGCGCCCGACCCGACATAGGTCGCGATGTCGCGGGGACGCAGGTAGAAGAACTCGACGTCGTTGCGGGTGTCGCTGACGATCAGTTCCTTGGGATCGCGCCGGGTGGCGTAACCGGCCTCGTGCAGCATCTGCACCGCCGTCTCTGACAACGTGCCCTTGTTCGGCACGGCGATTCGCAACATTGGTCTTCCCTCTACCTGGATTGGCGGATGTGTGGGTTGCGATTCAGAGATGCCGGTAGACGTCGTCGGGGCGGAGGCCCTTCGCGAGCATCAGCACCTGCAGGTGGTACAGCAGCTGCGAGATCTCGGCGGCCAGTTCGTCGTCGGACTCGTGCTCCGCCGCCATCCAGACCTCGGCCGCCTCTTCGACGATCTTCTTGCCGATGGTGTGCACCCCCGCGTCGAGCTCGGCGACGGTGGCCGAGCCGGCGGGCCGCTGGGCGGCCTTCTGCTCGAGCTCGTCCCAGAGGGCGTCGAAGGTCTTCACGCCCCCAGGGTACCGGGGGTTGCGAGAGGTTACTCGACGCCGAGAAGGTCGATGACGAAGACCAGCGTGCGCCCGCTGAGCCGATGGCCGCCACCTGTGGGGCCGTACGCGAACACCGGCGGGCAGATCAGCTGACGCCGGCCGCCGACCTTCATGCCGGGGATGCCGTCCTGCCAGCCCTTGATCAGGCCGTTCAGCGGGAACTGGATCGATGCGCCCCGGTCCCAGCTGGCGTCGAACTGCTCTCCGGTCTCGAAGTCCACCCCGACGTAGTGCACGTCGACGGTCGCACCGGGGGTCGCCTCGGCGCCGTCGCCGACGACGAGGTCCGTGATGACGAGGTCGGTGGGCGCATCGCCCATGGTCGGTTCGATCTCCGGCTTGGTCAGGTCGCTCATGGCTCCAGTCAATCAGACGGAGGTGTGCGGATGCTCCGTGGCTCGCGCGCGCAGCGCCGCGATCGCGGCAACCGGATCCTCCGCCTGGTAGACGGCGGAACCCGCCACGAACGTGTCCGCGCCCGCCCCGGCCGCCAGACCGATCGTGTCCAGCGCGATGCCGCCGTCGACCTGCACCCAGAGCGCGAGAGCGGCCGCATCGGCAGCGGCGCGCACCTGCCGGATCTTGGGGAGCATCTCCCCCATGAAGCTCTGCCCGCCGAAACCCGGTTCCACCGTCATCACCAGCAGCTGGTCGAACTCGGGCAGCAGTTCGAGGTACGGCTCGATGTCGGTGCCCGGCTTGACGGCGAGTCCCGCCCGTGCGCCGATCGCGCGCAGTCGCCGGGCGAGCGCGGCAGGGTCAACGCTGGCCTCGGCATGGAATGTGACGGAGAACGCGCCCAGCTCGGCGTAGCCGGGAGCCCACCGATCGACCTCGGTGATCATCAGATGCACGTCGAGCGGAATCGGGGACACCTGCTGCAGCCGGCCGACCATCGTCGGCCCGAAGGTGAGATTCGGCACGAAGTGGTTGTCCATGACATCCACATGGAGGGCGTCCGCGCCGGCGATGCGTCCGACCTCGGCCTCCAGGTTGGCGAAGTCGGCGGTGAGGATGCTCGGGTTGATCCGGACGGTCACGACTCGACCTTAGCCAGCAGCTGGATGAACATCGCGTCGGTGCCGTGCGCATGGGGCCAGAGCTGGGCGGCCGGTCCAGCGCCCAGCTGCAGGTCGCGGGTGGCTATTTCGGCGAGGACGGCAGGCGTGTCGACGGCGGTGAGCTCTGGATGAGCGGCCAGAGCCGCATCCACCACCCGCCGCGTCTCGGCCAGGTGCGGCGAACAGGTGACATACGCCAGGATGCCGCCGGGCTTGAGCGCGGCGATTGCTGCTTCCAGCAGCGCGCCCTGCAATCGCGTCAGCCCGTCGACGTCGGAGGGCTGCTTGCGCCAGCGCGCCTCCGGGCGTCGCCGCAGGGCGCCGAGGCCCGTACACGGCGCGTCCAGCAGGATGCGGTCGAACGCGCCCGGCGCATCGATCGCGAACCGGGTCCCGTCGCCTTCCACGACCTCGGGGGGCGGGTCGAACACCGCGAGAGCGTTGCGCACCAGGCGTGCACGGGTGGGGATCAGCTCGTTGGCGAGCAGGGTGGCCCCGCCGGGCGCGGCCTCCGCGGCGAGCAGGGCGGCCTTGCCGCCGGGTCCGGCGCACAGGTCGAGCCACCGCTCCCCCGCGACGATGGGCCTGCAGCGGCTGAGGGCGAGCGCCGCGAGTTGCGACCCCTCGTCCTGGACCCGGGCGCGTCCCCGCGCGACCATCGGGTTGGCCGCGGGGTCGCCCCCGGCCGAGCGCACGCCCACCGGAGACACCTCGCCCGGCTCCCCGACCTCGCCGACGGTCGCCAGCCCCGGAAGCGCTGCCAGGCTCACGTACGGCGCCTCGGTGTCTGCGGCGAGCAGCGATTCGAGTTGTCCACCTCGCCCATCTCGCTCGCCCCGCCCATCCGCCGCCAGCGCTTCCCGGAAGGCGGCCACCACCCACGGCGGGTGGGCATACTCGGCGGCCAGCCGATCGTCGCCGGTGAGCCCGGCGAGGGCACGTGCGTGCCACTCCTCGGGCGACGAGCGGGTGAGCGTGCGCAGAACCCCGTTCGCGAAGCCCTTCGCGGATCCCTTTCCCGCCGACCCGACCAGCGCCACCGACTCGCCCACGGCCGCGTGCACGGCGACCCGCATCGACAGCAGCTGGTGGGCGCCGAGGCGCAGGGCATCGAGCACCTCCGGATCGAGCTTGGAGAAGTCCCGGTCGATGACCAGGGACAGCACGCGGTCGTAATACCCGCGCAGGCGAAGCGTGCCGTACGCCAGCTCGGTCGCGAGCGCCGCGTCCGCGCTGTCGAGCCGTGCCTCGGCGAGCAGCGCCGGCAACACCAGGTTGGCGTAGGCGTCGTCCTCGCGGACGGCGCGGAGCACCTCGTAGGCGATCCGCCGAGCAGGTTGCACGCGGGGAGCTCCGCGTTCCTGGCGTGGGCCGGAATGGCGGGACAGGTCGCTCATCCGGCGATCACCGGTTCGCCGTCCCGCCCGCGCCACCAGTCGGCTGCGGGCATCTCCCGCTTGCCGGCCGGCTGCACGCGCAACAGCTCGACGGCGTCGCTGGCGGTGCCGACGACGACCCGGCCGCCGCGGCCCTCGAGCCGTCCCGGCACAAGACCTGAGACATCGTGGGCGATGGCCGCCTCGTGCACCTTCAGCCGCTCGCCGTCGATCATGGTGAACGCGCCCGGCTCGGGCGTGACGCCCCGGATGCGCGCGTCGACCATGCCGGCATCCCGCGACCAGTCGATCAGCCCGTCGACGAGAGTGAGCTTGGGCGCGAGCGTGGGCTCGCCGACCTGTTCGACGGAGCTGGCCGTGCCCTCAGCGAGCTCGTCGACGACTCGCGCGAGCAGCCGCGCGCCCGACTCCGCCAGCGTCTCGAGCAGATGCCCGGCGGTCTGGTTCCGGCCGATCTTCTGCCGCTCCATCGCGAACACGGGACCTGCGTCGAGTTCGGGCACCAACTGGAACACCGCCGCGCCCGTCTCGGTGTCGCCGGCCAGAATCGCGCGCTGCACCGGCGCGGCACCGCGCCACCGCGGCAGCAGCGAGAAGTGCAGGTTGATCCAGCCGAGCCGGGGCGCGCTCAGCAGCGGCTCACGGATGAGGCCGCCGTATGCGACGATCACGCCGAGGTCGGCGTTCAGGGCGATGAGCTCGTCGACCACCGGCGCGAGCCGGTTGGCCCGGATGACCGGGATGCCCGCGGCCGCCGCGACGTCGGCCACCGGTGTCGGCGTCAGCACCTTCTTGCGGCCCTGCGGCGAATCCTCGCGGGTGACCACGGCGATGATCTCGTGTGGGCCGTCGAGAAGGGCCCGCAGGCTGGGGACCGCGGCGGCGGGGCTCCCCGCGAACACGATCCGGAGCTTCTGCATCCTCTGATTCTGCCGTGCCCGCCGGAGCGGTCCGCTCCCCGTCACTCGTCGAAGGGCTCCGGGTCGTCGAACCTGGCGCGCAGCGGCAGGGGCTGGCGGCCGCGTCGCGGTGCTCCGGGGACCGGCTTGCGGCGGGTCGTCGCCTGCCGGATGATCTCCGAACGCACCGCTTCGGCCACGGCGGTGCCGTGGGCGTAGCCGAACCGGATGATGGCTCGGGCACGCCCCTCGGATTGGGTGACACCGAGCTGCTCGGTACCGTCGGGAAGCCGCTTCAGGGCCTCGTCGACCGCGTCCGGCGCGCCCTGCAAGGTCGCAGTACGCACACTCGGCGGGAAACGCAGGCCACGGCGGTCCGCGAGTTCGGAACGGGCGTAGTCGGCCTGACTCCACGAGGCGACCGCGTTCGCCAGCGCGCCCCCGACGCCGACGACGACGACCGTCCCGTCGTCGGCGGCCAGAGCCGCGGCGTCGGACCACCAGCGCAGCACGTCCTCGCCCACGCGCAGGC
>JAODAS010000184.1 GCA_025463555.1 Schumannella sp. | reverse complement strand
GCTTATCTCATAACGTTCCCGACGACCGTTCTGACCTCGCGCGCCCCAAACACCTTTACAACTCGGATGCCAACCGGCTCAGACGGTAGCGCGGCTTCGATTCCCGCTGCGATCACTTCAGCTCGGCCCGAACTCTAGACTCGGCGCGTGAAGGTGACGGCGCAGCCGGACACGGCGCGGGCGAGGCGCTCGACCAGGACGCGTGCCGGCCGGCTCATCGCCCGCACGGTCGCGATCGTCGTGCTCGTGTTGCTTGTCGGCTTCGTCGTGGTGCCGCAGTACGGCGACGCGCAGCGAGCTCTGGCCTCGGCCGCGATGCTGTCACCGGTTCTCCTGGTGCTCGGCCTGGCATTCGAATTGGCGTCGCTCGCTGCCTACGGAGCCCTGACCCGCGTCGCGCTCGACCCTGCCAGGCGGCCGGCCTATCCGACCGTCCTTCGCATCGACCTGGCGGGGGTCGCGGTCACGAACGCGGTTCCGGGTGGCGGAGCGACCGCGCTCGCGGTGCGCTATCGCCTGCTGATGCGGTCGCGCGTGCCGTCGGCGGCTGTCGCGGGAGGGATCGCGGTCGAGGCGACGGTTTCCAATCTGCTCCTCGGCGCGGTGTTCGCAGCCGGCGTCCTCCTATCGCTCGGATCCTTGCCCGACAGCCCGTACTACCGGCTGGCGGGTGGGTTCATCCTGCTGATCTTCGGCACGGCCGCGGTCGCCCTGATGCTTGCGGCGCGTCATCCGGCGAAGGCGGTCGCGGTCGCGCGGTCCGCGACCCGGAGGCTGTCGGCGGCGCATCAGGACAGCGTGGCGACATTCGTGGACGCCGCCATCATGGCCGTCTCCGCTTTCGCCGCGGACCGCCGCCGATTCGGCGCAGCCGTGATCTGGGGTCTGATCAACTGGCTTCTCGATGTCGCGGCGCTCGGGGTGTTCCTCGCGGCTTTCGGGTTCCACCCCAGCCCCGGGCACCTACTGCTCGGCTACGGGCTGGTCAACATCCTCGCGCTCGTCCCGATCACTCCCGGTGGTCTCGGCGTCATCGAGGGTGTGCTCGTGCCGACGCTGGTCGCGCTGGGTTCGACCTACGACGTCGCCGTCCTCGGGGTCACGGCGTGGAGGCTGGTGCAGTTCTGGATGCCGATCCCGCTGGGCGCGGTCAGCGCGCTTTCGCTCGCGGCCGGCTCGCACCCGCGAGGTGCTGGTCGTTCACATCCACCTGCCGAAGCGAGCACCTAGCATGCGCCATGTCTCGCTCCTGGTAGTGGCGGCTCTCACGACGGTCGTCGCAGGGTGCGCGCCCATGCCCGTGCAGACACCCGGGCCCGATGCGCTCTGCCCGCCGGCTCTCGTCACCGAGCACACCAACGTCGAGCTGACGGCGGTGACGGCCGCGCTCGCGGCCCCCGTCTTCCCGATGGACGACCTGGTCGGCGCGGGCGACCGGCTGGCGTGCACCGCCCACCTGACAGTGACCTACGCCGACGGCCGCATCGTGGAGTCGGACCTTGCTCTCTTCGACACCCCGGTCGCCGACCTCGCAGGGCACGTCGATGCGGCCACCGTCGGCGCGGAATGGACGGTCAGTACGACGAGCGTCACCTGGCGCGATACTCGCGACCAGCGCCACCTGATCCAGGTTCTCGAAATCGAAGAGGGCACTCTCGTCGCCGTCACCGAAGGCTAGCCGGGCGCGCGCCGAACACATGCCGAACCTGCTTCAACCGGAGGTTCGTGGGTGTTGCTGGTCCCCAGAGATCGCGGTCCGCTTGATCGTTTCCGACGGCTTCTCGGAGAACTGTTGTCGGTAGCTGGCGGCGAACCGGCCGAAGTGGGTGATCCCCCACTTCGCGGCGACCTCGGTGACCGTCACCGAACCCGGCTCGGCACCGGAGAGATCCTTGTGAATCTGTTCCAGACGCAACTCGCGCAGATAACCCATCGGGGTGTTGCTCATCGATCTGCGAAACCCTTCCTGGAGGCTGCGCACGCTGACTGCGACAGCGTCCGCCAGTTCGGAAACGGTCCAGGGATGCTCCAGGTCGGCTCTCAGCATTTCGATTGCGAGGGCTACGGGACGCGGTCCGGCAGCGGCAGCGGGAGACGTAAGAGCATCGGAGTGGTTGTGCGGCTGGCCGAGCAGGAGTGACTCCATCAGCACCTGCTCGAGGTGCTGAGCGGCGAGCGGATGTTCGAGTAGGCCGGGTGTGTCATTCGACACCTGGTCGATGAGGTGGAGTGTGTGAAGCACCGTTGAGCCGGGACCGGTTGTCAGGTCCAGTTCGGCAGAGAACACCAGCGGCGTCGTGACGCGGTGGCCGAGGAGGTTCTCCAGTTCGAGTTGCAATTCCGCGCGAGGGATCATCACGGCCATCTGCGAAAAGTCTCCGTCGCAGTCCAGATCGGCGGTATGACCCGGCATGAAGATGGTGGCGGTCTGCGGTGTCCCGTAGACGGGACTGTGAGTGCCGGCCCGCATCGTCGCTCTGCCCGTCAACGGTATGTCTACGTGATAGTCGGTGGCTTCGGTCGTGTGAATCCGGATAGCGTCGCCGAATCGCAGGTAGCCCGCGGTGATCCGCCCCACCTTGACGATGTTGAGGCGCAGGTCCACTGCAGCAGATATCGAAGCCGCGGGGAAGTCCAGCGGGAGGTAAACCTCACTGAGCACTTGGCGGGCGTCGTCGATGTTGACTGATGATGCGAGCGGGTGGCTCTGGAACATCTCTTTGGCGGCTTGTGGCACGCAGGGAGTCTAAAACCCGAGTCTGTGCGGGTTGCAGCGCAGCAGGATCGCCGTCGCGCAAAGTGGATGTTTGTCAGCAGTACGCGGATTTCACGGTCGGCATCAGCGACCTACCGTTGAAAAAACTGCAGCCAGACGGCTGTCGGGTTTGACCGGGGAGGGCCGATGGATAGCGTTCCTCGCTGGGTCAGCGCGCCGCTGCTACGGGCTTGGATTGCCTCGAAATCGGGCGAAGTCGATCGGCTACCCCGCCCCGGTGATGCGCCGGAGTCGCACACTGCCGGTGTAGATAGCGATCGCGTTCTCATCTTCGGGGGCGGGCTCGCCGTCGGTTGGGGTGTCCTCAGCCACGAGATCGCGCTCCCCGGTGCTCTGAGCCGCGCTCTGTCGCTCCGAACCGGGCGAGGCGCCGATGTCTACGTCGTCGCAGTTCCTCGTCTGAAGGTCGGCTCCGCACTCGATGAGCTGGACAAGATAAAACTCCATCGATACGACGCCGTGGTCGTCACTCTGGGAGTGAACGACGCGGGAGCCTTGACCCCGCTTGCGTCCTGGGATCGCGACCTGAAAAGCACTATTCGAACGATCAGTCAGCGGGCCAGGCGGGATGCTCGGATCTTCGTTGCAGGCGTACATCCCATTCGTTCGATCCCCATCTACGACAGCCCATTGGGCTCAGTCGCTGACGCCCACGCTCGAAAGATGAATGCCATCTCCGCCCATGTCTGCCGTCAGCTGCAACGCGTGACGTACGTTCCGTTGACCGCCGCCGAGCCGTGTAGTCCGCTCCGGTTCCGCAACGCGGCGTCCTACCGCCACTGGGGCGACGAATTGGCCGACTCCGTGGCGCCCCAGCTCGACGCCAAGCGCCGATGGGCTGACTTCAGCCCCGGAATGCGCATCGACTACGCGCGGGAGCGAGAAGTGGCCGTGCGGGATCTCGGCCTTCTGGTCGACGATGGAAGCCGACGACTCGATAACGTCGTCGCCCTGGCGCGCACCTCGTTGGGCGTGAAATCTGCGACGGTGAGTGTCATCGACCGTGACCACCTCGTGCACAAGGCAGAGGTCGGCAACGTGCCCCAGGGGATCATGCTTCGCGAGTCGTTCACGGCCGCAGTCATTCGTGAACCGGATGGCATGGTCGTTCCCGATGCAGCTATCGATCCCCGGTTCCGCGATCTTCCACACGTGTTCGGGGAACCGCGCATCCGCTTCTATGCCGGCTTCCCCCTTGAGAGTCCAGACGGAACCCGTATCGGCACTCTGAACGTGTTCGACCCCGCGCCACGGTTCTCCGATGAATCCTCGCGGCTGGTCCACCTGCGTCAGTTCGGCCTCATGGCGCAATCAGAACTGACCCGGATCTGAACACGTGCCGAGCCCACCTTCAACCAGAGGTTCGCGCGTGTCGCGCGGCGCTCGCACGACCGTTCCACCCCGTCGGGGATAGCGTCCCGACATGGAACAGGATGCGATGCTGATGCTGGCGGTGGGGCTCGGAGCGGTGGCGGCGCTGGCTGCCATCCTCGCGCTCGTGGGAACCGGCAGGACCCAGGCGATTCTCCGCGCGTCGGCGCCGGTGCCGCAGATCGATCCGACCCGCGACCGGCGGCGTGCCTACGCGAATCTGCTGCGGCGCTACTCCGAGGTGCTGGGCGTCGAGGTGGTGACGGGCCGCATCCCCAATCGCGGCGACACGTCCGTCGACCTGCGGGTGCAGCTCGAGACCGAACTCGGGCGGCTGCGCGAGCCGGGAGCCGTGGAGCTGCTCGACGAGGTCGGCGATGCCCGGATGGGTCTGCCCGAGCTGGAACCCCGTCGGCGCGCCGGAGCGAACGGGCTCGTCGCCATGGAGGTCGAGTGGTCGATCGAACGCTGGGCGGTGAACCCCCGCGCGTGGCTCGCCGACTGCCGCGAGCAGGACCGGTTGACGCGCATGGCCCGTTCCGACGAGCTCGCCGAGGCCTCCTAGACTCGGGGCCGTGCCCGCGAACTTCGACATCCGCGAGCACACCGACGGCGCCGGTTACGCCGATCTGGCCCAGACCGGCTCCGCGCTCGTTCAGGGTGACGCCCACCGCATCCTGACCGCCCTGCCCGACGGCATCGCCCAGACGGTCGTCACCAGCCCGCCGTACTGGTCGTTGCGCGACTACGGCATCGAGGGGCAGCTGGGGCTCGAGAGCAGCGTGCACGAGTTCATCGACGCGCTCGCAGCGCTATTCGACGACGTACGACGTGTTCTCGCCGACGACGGAACGCTGTGGCTGAACATCGGCGATTCGTACACGTCGGGCAATCGCGGATGGCGGGCGCCGGACCGCAAGAATGTCGCGCGGGCGATGTCGACCCGGCCGCCGACTCCCGAGGGCCTGAAGCCGAAGGACCTGATCGGGGTTCCGTGGCGCCTCGCGTTCGCGCTGCAGGAACGCGGCTGGTATCTGCGCAGCGACCTGGTCTGGAACAAGCCCAACGCCCAGCCCGAGAGCGTGAGCGACCGGCCGACGCGGGCGCACGAGTACCTCTTCCTGCTGAGCAAGAACGAGAAGTACCGCTACGACGTCGAGGCGGTGCGCGGGCCGAACGGCCGACGGTTGCGCAGCGTGTGGGACCTGAACACTCAGCCCAGCCGCGACGCCGGTGGCCATTTCGCGACGTTCCCCGAGAGCCTCGCCGAGCGGTGCATCCTGATCGCAAGCCGCGAAGGGGACCTGGTGTTCGACCCGTTCATGGGATCGGGGACCACCGCGGTGGTCGCCGCGCGCGAGGGCCGCCGGTTCATCGGCTGCGAGCTGAACCCCGAGTACGTGGAGATGGCCGCGCGGCGTCTCGGGGGCTGACCCCGGCGTGTCGCAGCGCGCAGTACTACGTATCGCGCAGTAGCGTGCGATGCATGGATACCACTCAACTGCTCAAGGGCGTGCTCGACGTCGCCGTGCTGGCAGCCGTGCAGCACGAGGACGGCTACGGCTATGACATCGTGCGGCGGCTGCGTGCCGCCGGCCTGGCCGAGATCGGCGACGCCTCCGTCTACGGCACCCTGCGCCGTCTCTACAGCGCGGGGGCGCTGACCAGTTACGTGGTCCCCAGCGACGGGGGACCGCACCGCAAGTACTACGGCATCAATGACCAGGGCCGCACGATGCTCTCCGAGCAGCGCACCAGCTGGTCGGAGTTCGCCCTCACCATGAGCGCACTGCTCGACAGCAGGCGCCCGCGCGCCGTCCGCACGATCGGAGAGAACGCATGACCACGACGACACAGCTTCCGGGTACCGAGGTGAGCGCGTTCGCGTCCGCCGTCCGCGGGGCGCTCAGCGACCTCCCCCCCGACGACCTCGACGAGCTCACCGACGGGCTCGAAGCCGATCTGGCCGAACGCGCGGAAGAGAGCGGCCTCGATCTCGGCGACCCGGCCGCATACGCAGAAGAGCTGCGCGCGGCGGCCGGCTACCCGCCACGCAGTGCACGCGGGCACATCGGCGACACATTGCCGAACCTGCGGACCCTTCCGCACGAGCTGCGGCGCCGGTGGGATGCGCTGGTGAAGAGCCACAGCCTCGTCGCCGCCACCGTCTCGTTCCTCGTCGCGGTGCGACCGGTGTGGTGGGTGCTGCGCGGAATCACCGCCTACGCGATCATCTCCACGCTTCTCGGGGTGAACGGCACCATCTGGTGGCCGATCGCTCTCGCGCTGGTGGTGCTCAGCGTTCAGGCAGGCCGCGGCTGGATGTCGGGCCGAACTTGGGTGCGCTGGGCCGTCCGGGTAGGCAGCGCGATCGTGGTCGTCGCGATGCCGTTCCTGCTGGGCTGGGCCCTGAGCACGTGGAACAACGGCATCTACCAGTCCTACTACCAGGAGCCCACCACCTACCCGCAAGGGCTGACCTCCGACGGCCAGCAGATCGACAACATCTACGCGTACGACGCGCAGGGCAAACCGATCGATCGCGTGCAGCTCTTCGATCAGAACGGGCAGCCGCTGAATCTGACGCCCGAGACCACTGCCCAGTGGTGGGACGCTCAGGACGGTTCGATGGTGGTGCCCAGCACCGACGTCCCCGGCCGGGCGGGCTGGAACGTGTACCCGCTGCGTCACGTGAACGACTGGTCGGACTACGAGGACGACGGGCGGATCGACGATTCCGAGATCTCGCCGGCGCAGTTCCCGTTCGCCACGGCGAAACCGCTGGCAGGTGCTCTCGCCGAGCAGCCGATGACCGACGGCACGATCGCGGCTCCCGCCACCACGCCTGCTCCGGCGCCCTAGGCGACGACCGGACCGACGGCCCTAGACGGGGTTCTCGGCGGGCTCGATCAGAGTCGGGTCCGCGGGGTCGACCGCGCGCGAGTTGTTCACGCGTCGGTCGACCTCGTACGTC
>JAODAS010000174.1 GCA_025463555.1 Schumannella sp. | reverse complement strand
CCGGCAGCCCGCTCGCCCGCGCGCGACACGGCCAGCTTGCACGAATCGACCCGGTTCACCTGCCCCATGCCCACCCCGACCGACGCGCCGCCGGATGCGAGCAGGATCCCGTTCGACTTCACCGACCTGCACGCGCGCCACGCGAAGTCGAGGTCGGCAAGGGTCGCGGCGTCCGCAGCCGGGCCGGCGACGAGCTTCCACTGCAGGGCAGGAGCGAACTGGGCGTCGGCGGTCTGCATCAGGATGCCGCCCGAGATCTGCTTGAACTCGGTACCGCCGCGCCAGAAACCCTCGGGAAGCTGCAGCAGCCGCAGGTGCTTCTTCGCCTGCAGCACCTCCAGCGCGCCCGGCTCGAACGACGGAGCGACGACCACCTCGGTGAAGACCGGGGCGATCGACTCGGCCGCCTCGCGCGTGAGCGGGCGGTTGGATGCGATGACGCCTCCGAACGCCGAGACCGGGTCGCAGGCGTGAGCGGCAGCGTGAGCGGCAGCGATCGTGTCGGCGGTGGCGATGCCGCACGGGTTCGCGTGCTTGATGATCGCGACCGCGGGAGTCTCGAAGTCGTACGCTGCGCGCACGGCCGCGTCGGCATCCACATAGTTGTTGTACGACATCTCCTTGCCGCCGAGCTGTGTCGCCTGGGCGATGCCGCCACCGTGCACGTTCGCGTACAGGGCAGCCCGCTGGTGCGAGTTCTCGCCGTATCGCAGCACGCTCTCGCGCTTCCAGGTCGCGCCCACCCAGCCGGGGAATCCCGACCCCTCGTCATCGGGGGCGACAACGCTGCCGAGCCAGGACGCGACCGCGACGTCGTAGCTCGCCGTGTGCCGGAAGGCCGCCAGCGCGAGGACCCGCCGCTGCGCGAGCGTCGTCCCCCCGGACTGCAGTGCGTCGATCAGGTCGCCGTACTGCTCGGGCGAGGTCACGATGGCCACGTTGGCGTGGTTCTTGGCCGCCCCGCGCACCATGGACGGACCTCCGATGTCGATCTGCTCGATGACGGCATCCGGCTCGGCACCCGACGCGACCGTCTCGGTGAAGGGGTAGAGGTTCGACACGACGAGTTCGAACGGCTCGATCCCGAGCTCGGCCAACTGCACTTCGTGGTGTGCCAGCCGCAGATCCGCCAGCAGCCCGGCGTGCACGGCCGGGTGCAGGGTCTTCACGCGTCCGTCGAGAGACTCGGGGAATCCGGTCAGCTGCGATACCTCGGTGACCGGATGGCCGGCATCGCCGATCAGCTTCGCCGTCGACCCGGTCGAAACGATCTCCACACCCTGCTGCGCGAGCACGGCGGCCAGCTCGAGCAGCCCGGTCTTGTCATACACCGAGATCAGCGCCCTGCGCACCGGGATGACGTCGCGCTCGCGGTAATCGGGGTCGGGCGTGCTGCTCACGTCAGTTCCTTCAGGTCGATGGTCTTCTCGGCGACATGGCGCACGGTCTCGATCAGCAGTTCCCGTTCGACGACCTTGATGCGCTCGTGCAGGTGTGCCTCGGTGTCCCCCGGCAGAACCGGGATCCGCTGCTGCGCCACGATCGGACCGGAGTCGATCCCGTCGTCGACCACGATGACGCTGGCACCGGTCTCGGTGACGCCGGCCGCCATCGCATCCCGGACGGCGTGGGCCCCCGGGAACTCGGGCAGGTACGCCGGGTGCGTGTTCAGCAGCGCGGGCGCGAATGCGGCGACCACGCGCGGCGGCAACAGCCGCATGAATCCCGACAGCACCACCAGCCCCGCGTCCCACTGACGCAGCTGTTCGATCAGCTCGTCGCCCCACGCCTCGCGGGTCTCGAACGCCCCGAACGGGACGACGAAGCTCGGGATGCCGAACTCCTCCGCGTAGGCGAGCCCGTCGGCGTCGCGGTCGGCTCCGATCGCGACGACGCGGGCCGGGAAGCCGGCGTCCTCGCAGGCCTCGAGCAGCGCGCGGAGGTTGGAGCCGCCCCCGGAGATGAGGACGACGAGGCGCAGCACGCCCAAATCCTACCCGGCGGCCGGCTCAGCGGCGTCGGCGCAGCGCCCCGCCAGAGGCGACCCCCAGCGCGATGGCGGGGGCCAGTTCGAGCAGGGCGGCGAATCCGACCGCGACGGGCGACGGCCCGACGTCCACCAGGCGGCCGGGGCCGGCGCTGCCCGCGGCGGACCAGGCCAGCAGTGCCAGTAGCACCGCACCGAATGCGCCCCCCGCGAGGCCGACCAGCAGCACCGTCGCCGGTCGCATGCCGTCGAGGGCGCGCGACAGCGCGGGGCGCACCGCGACGCCGGCAAGGAAGCCGGCGACGACGGGAACCAGAAGCCCGGCGAAGCCGAGCGGGACATCCGCGGTGGGGATCGCGCCGAAGAGCGGAAGCGCCGGAAGCGGACCGAGCGCGGTTCCGAGCGGTGAGACCTGGGAGCCGGTGCCGATCGCGAAGCCCGGCCCGGTGAACCATGCCGCCGCCCACACCACCAGATCCGGAAGCAGCGCCAGCTGCAGCGCGGTGACGGCGATGCCCCCGATCACCTCGGTGTGCAGTGCCTCATAGAGCCGGATGATCTCGGCATAGCCGAACACCAGCCGGGCGCCGACCGCGAGCGCGCTGACGGCGAACACGACGGCCACGGCCGTCGACCCCGCGCGCAATGCCGCGACGACGGTTGCGCGGGAGTCGATCGGGACCGAGGCCCACCATCGTCGCAGCCGGCCGCGCTGGGCCAGTTCGGCATCGCGGACGGCGCGCAGCATCCCGAGCCCCAGCCCGATGCCGAAGGCCAGCGCGGGGAGCAGCGCCGCCTGCCAGATCGAGGGCCTGGCCATCGGGTGCAGCACGGTGAGGGTCAGCCCGGTGGAGAGCAGCGCGAACGCTGCGATCGCGCTCAGCCCCCCGAGCGCGCGGTGCCCGGAATCGGCGATCCGGCCCCCGGCGCGCACGCCCAGCAGCAGAGTGAGCAGCGCGAACCCGAGCAGCGCGATGCTCACCACGACGGGAGCTTCGGCGCCGGTCACATCCAGGGTTGCCGCCAGATCGGGAGGAAGCGTGAACGTGACGTCCACGCCATGGCCGAGCAGCCAGATGTCGGCGGCGCCCCGCCAGAAGATCAGCCAATCGGGCGCGAATCCGAACTGCGCCGCCCACACGACCGTGAGCGGCACGAGCGGGATCGCGACCCCGATCGCCACCCCCAGCACAGCCTCGAGGGCCGCAAGCAGCACCGTCAACCGTCGCGTCATCGTTGCGACCCTACCGGCGGGTGTCGCGGTGGCCGCTGAGGCGGCACGCGAGCGGGCAGAATCGCAGCATGGCGTCGGGGTCGGTGTACGAGCGGGTGCTGGGCGAGCGCATCGCCGAGCTCCACCCGAGCCTACGCGCCTACTTCGGCGAGATACCGCCCGGGCAGGTGGGCCGCGGCACGGGGTCGTACGAGGTCGCGGGGTCACGGCATCGCTGGCTGGCGCCCGTGCTCGCCCTGCTGGCCCGGCGGCAGGTGCTGTTCCCCGAATACGGGCACGGCATCCCGTTCTCAGTGGAGAACCGGCCGGACGGCGATCTGCTGCGCGCACGCCGCACGTTCGAGTTTCCGGGCAGGACCCGCACCATGGTCGACGCCATGAGCGTCGTCGACGGGGTCCTGCACGACCGGCTCGGCAGACGCGGCGGACTCGAGGTGGAGCTGCTGCTCTCGGTCGTCGACGGCGCGCTGCACATGCGATCCCGCCGGCAGTGGCTGCACCTCGGGCCGGTGCGGTTCCGGATGCCGGGGCTGGTCCGCGTGCACCTGGCCGAGACCGCGGGCGACGGCCTGCAACACGTCGACGTGCGGATGACCGCACCCGTACTGGGAGAGGTCTTCCGTTACTCAGGCCGGTTCGAGTACGCCGTTGCTCCCGAGGCTCAGCAGTCGGGGTCGGCCGACGGCACCACGTCCCGGACGAAGTAGTCGTCGACCACGTTGTCGATGCACGTCACGCCGTTGCCGTAGACCGTGTGGCCCTCGCCGTGGTACGTGATCAGCACGCCGCTCGAGAGCTCTTTCGACAGTGCGACCGACTGCGCGTACGGCGTCGCCGGGTCGTTCGTGGTGCCGATCACGAGGATCGGCGGTGCACCCTGCGCGTCGAAGGTCTCGGGGAACTGCGGCCGCGGGTACGGCCACTGCGAGCAGGCCTCCTCCAGCAGAACGTAGTCGTCGAGGGCCAGGATGCCGCCGACGTAGGGGCCCTTCTCGTCCATGATGCCGAGCCCGTCGAGCAGGCCCACATCGTCGGTGCCGATGGTGCCCTCGGCGCAGGTCACCGCGAAATAGACGTCGAGGGAGCGGTCCGCATACCCGGAGGAGTCGCGTCCGTTGTACTGGTCGGCCGCCTGGAACGCGATGCTCGCATCGCCCTGCTGCAGCGCCTGGAACATCGCCGTCAGGAAGAACCAGTTGCCCTGGTTGTACAGCGTCAGCGCGACGCCCGTGCCGACGGTCGCAGAATCCAGCACGCGGCCGTCGTCGCTCTTCAGGTTCTGGCCGTCGACGCTGAGGATGAGCCCGTGCGCCTCGGCGAGCGCGCTCTGCAACGGCCCGTCGAACGGGCAGCCGCCGGACGCGAGGCAGTCCTTCATGTACGCCTTGAAGGCGCTGTCGAACCCGGCCATCTGGGTCGAGAGCTCCTCGAACGTGCCGAACGGAGGCTGGACGGCACCGTCGAGCACCATGCGCCCGACCTTGTCGGGGAACAGTTCGGCGTACACGGTGCC
>JAODAS010000161.1 GCA_025463555.1 Schumannella sp. | reverse complement strand
CCGTTCGGCGACGACGAGTTCGACGCCGTCACCATCAGCTTCGGGCTGCGCAACGTCGAGCACCCCAAGGTCGCCCTGGCAGAGATGTACCGGGTGCTCAAGCCGGGTGGACGCCTCGTGATCTGCGAATTCAGCAAACCGCAGCGCGCAGCATTCCGGGTCGGGTATGCGGCGTACATGCGCTTCGTGCTGCCGGTCGTGGCGACCGCCGCGAGCTCGAACCGCGAGGCCTACGACTACCTGCGCGAGTCGATCCAGCAGTGGCCCGACCAGGGCACGCTCAGTCAGTGGATCCGTGGCGTCGGCTTCACCCGGGTCGCCTACCGAAACCTGACCGCGGGAGTCGTCGCCCTGCATCGAGGGCACAAACCCGAAGACGCCGGAATCCGCGCCTCCACGGCGAGACGCCGGCAGAAGCGGCCACTCGCATGAATGCGGCCGCGGCCCCCCTGTCCCGCCGCAGCAACACGCTGAGCTCATCGCTGGGTCTCGGCGAGAAGCTCTTCGCCTCGAGCGCGGAGCGGCATTTCGCCGCCGCGATCGAGGCCGGGCTCGACGAGGTCGAGAGCGGCCTGCTCGAGCAGATGTCGTTCTCGGACGAACTCGCCGACGTCACCAGCCGGTACCTGCTCGAGGCCGGAGGCAAGCGCGTCCGCCCCACACTGACCCTGCTGACCGCGCAGCTCGGCGAGGGCAACAACCCCTCGGTCATCACGGCGGCGCAGGCCGTCGAGATCACGCACCTCGCCTCGCTGTATCACGACGATGTGATGGATGAGGCGCTGGTGCGCCGAGGCGTGCCCAGCGCGCAGGCGGTCTGGGGCAACTCGGTCGCGATCCTCACCGGCGACCTGCTGTTCGCGCGCGCCAGCAACCTGATCGCGAGCCTCGGAGAACGGGCTCTGACCATCCAGTCGAACACGTTCGAGCGCCTCGTGCTCGGTCAGCTGCACGAGACGACCGGCCCGCTCGAGGGTGACGATCCCATCGAGCACTACCTGCAGGTGCTCGCCGACAAGACCGGATCGCTGATCGCCACCGCGGCCCTCGTCGGGGCGATCTTCGGCAACGCCGATGAGGCCTACCGCGACCCCGTGCAGCTCTTCGGCGAGCGCATCGGAGTCGCGTTCCAGCTGATCGACGATGTGATCGACCTCTCGGCCGAGTTCGAGCAGACCGGCAAGACCGCCGGCACCGACCTCCGGGCGGGCGTGCCGACCCTGCCGCTGCTCTACCTGCGCACGGCGGCCGCGACAGACGCCGAGGCATCCGATCTGCTCGCCCGCATCGAACGAGATGTGACCGGCACCGGGCAACCCGCAGCAGATACCGATTTCGCCGCCGCGGTCGCGGAACTCCGCGCCCATCAGGTCACCCGCGATACCCTCGCGGAGGCCAAGCGCTGGTCGGACCATGCCGTCGAAGCTCTCGCCCCCCTGCCCGACGGCCCCGTGAAGAAGGCGCTGACCAGATTCGCCGAGGCGATCGTCGAGCGTTCGAACTAGAGACAAGAAAGACTTTGCCGTGACCAAGCTCCGCCTGGCCATCGTCGGTGCCGGACCCGCCGGCATCTACGCCGCCGACATCCTGCTGAAGAACGAACGCGCCTTCGACGTGTCGATCGATCTGTTCGACCACCTCCCCGCCCCGTACGGTCTGGTGCGGTACGGCGTCGCGCCCGACCACCCGCGTATCAAGGGCATCATCACGGCCCTGCGCGAGGTGCTCGACCGCGGCGACATCCGCATCTTCGGCAACGTGCGGTTCGGCGTCGACCTGACCCTCGATGACCTCAAACAGCACTACAACGCCGTCATCTTCTCGACCGGTGCCGTGCGCGATGCCAGCCTCGACATCCCCGGCATCGACCTGCCCGGCAGCTACGGCGGAGCCGACTTCGTGAGCTGGTACGACGGCCACCCCGACTACCCGCGCGAGTGGCCGCTGGATGCGCAGTCGGTCGCGGTTCTCGGCAACGGCAACGTCGCGCTCGATGTCGCGCGCATGCTGGCGAAACCGGCCGACGACCTGCTGCCCACCGAGATCCCCGACAACGTGTACCAGGCGCTCAAGGCCTCGCCGGTGACCGATGTCCACGTGTTCGGGCGGCGCGGTCCGGCGCAGGTGAAGTTCTCGCCGCTTGAACTACGTGAGGTGGGCGAGTTGCGCGACGTCGACATGATCGTCTACGACGAGGACTTCGACTACGACGAGGCGTCGAAGGCGGCGATCGCCTCGAACAAGCAGGTCATGGTCATCGATAAGGTGCTGAACCAGTGGCGCGAGCGCGAGGTCGGTCAGGCGTCGCGGCGGCTGCACCTGCACTTCTACGCCTCGCCCGTCGAGCTGGTGGCGGGGCCCGATGGCCGCCTCGCGTCGTTCCGGTACGAACGCACCGAGCCGGATGGCGCGGGCGGCGTGCGCGGGACCGGCGAGTTCCGCTCCGTCGAGGTGCAGGCCCTGTACCGGGCGGTCGGATACTTCGGTTCGCCGCTCGACGGAGTGCCCTTCGACGAGAAGCGCGGGGTCATCCCGAACCACGAAGGTCAGGTCTACGCCGAAGGCGACACCGAGATCCTCCCGGGCGTGTACGCGACCGGCTGGATCAAGCGCGGGCCCGTCGGACTGATCGGACACACCAAGTCGGATGCGATGGAGACCATCTCGCATCTGGTCAACGATCAGGCGTCGTGGTGGTCTCCGGCCGACCCGTCGGAGCAGTCGATCGTCGAACTGCTGCAGTCGCGCGGTGTCGAGTACACCGACCTCGACGGCTGGCACGCGCTCGACGAGCACGAGATCGCACTCGGCGAGCCGCAGGGCCGCGCGCGCATCAAGGTCGTGCCGCGCGACGAGATGGTGCAGATAGCCCGGGGTCAGAACGGCTCGTAGCAGTCGACCCGCGCTGCCGGCCTGGAGCCGGGGTGCCGCGCCTCCACCCGCGCGGATTCGCAACCCGGCCCAGCCGCGCCGTGGGCTCGTGCTGCCTCTCCGGCGCGGCGCGAGCGGTTGCGAAACGAGAACGGTGGCGGCGCCGTGTTGGGCCGGCACCGGGTTACCCGAGGGCTGCGGTCAGGCGGGCGACGTGGTCCAGGATGCGGCGGTGCAGCGGGCGGGACATCCATTCGTCGAGCGTGAGCTCGCTGCTGTGTTCGCGGTACTGCTGCTCGACGGCGCGCAACTCCTGCAAGAATCTGCCCCCGCGCACCATCACCGAGATCTCCAGGTCGAGTGTGAACGAGCGCATGTCGAGGTTGGACGAGCCGATCACCGAGACCTGATCGTCGATCGTGAAGTGTTTGGCATGCAGCACCGTCGGCTTCTCGTACCGGAAGATGCGCACGCCGGCGCGCAGCAGCTGCTCGTAGTAGCTGCGCTGCGCGTGGAACACCCAGAACTGGTCGCCGATCTCCGACACGAACAGCTGCACGTCGAGCCCGGATTGCGCCGCGGTCGTGATCGCGTAGAGCATGGAGTCGTCCGGCACGAAGTAGGGGCTGACCAGGATGATGCGCTCCTGTGCCGCGTACACGAGCGAGTTGAACAGCCGCAGGTTGTTCTCGCCACGGAACCCGGGCCCCGACGGAACCACCTGGCAGTCGAGGTCGCCGTCACCTGTCTTGCGGGCGCGAGCCGCTTCGCGGGTCAGCAGTTCGCCGGTCTCGCTGTACCAGTCGGTGACGAACAGCGCGTCGATGCCGGCCACGACGGGACCCTCGAACCGCACCATGTAGTCCTTCCAGTGCAACCCGCGTCGGTGGTTACCGCGCTTCTGGTACGGCGTCTCGATGATGTTCTGGGAGCCGGTGTACGCGATCTCGCCGTCGATCACGAGCAGCTTGCGGTGGTTGCGCAGATCCGGGCGCTGGATCAGCAGCCGCCACGGCTGGAACGGGAGCATCAGGTGCCACTGCACCCCCATCCGCTTCAGGCGCCGGATGGTGCGGCGATACCCCGGGTACGGGAAGTTGCCGAGGTGGTCCAGCAGCACCCGCACGCGCACGCCGCGCTGGTGCGCGGCCTCCAGTGCGTCGAAGAACGGGGCGGTCGTGTCATCGAGCGACAGGATGTAGAACTCGACGTGGAGGGTGGTCTCGGCCAGGTGGATGTCGGCGATCATCTCGTCGAGCGAGACCTGGTTGTCGGCCCACATGCGGGCGACGTTTCCGCCGACGAGGGGCATGGAGCCCAGTTTTCGGTTGAGCTCGACGATCGGCTCGAGCCACGGCGGCCAGGGCGGGTCGCGTTTGACCTTGTCGAACCCCTCGGTCGTCTCGAGGATGTACTCGTTGACTTCGCGTTGCCGTCGCCGGCGGTTGCGGGGCAGTCGCGCGCGGCCGAACAGCAGGAAGATGAGAATGCCGATGTAGGGCTGGAAGAAGATCAGCAGAAGCCAGGCCAGTGCTGTCTGGGGCCGGCGGTTGCGCGGGACGAAGATCAGGGCGAGTACGCGAATCGCGATGTCGAGCACCACCGCGATGATGCCGACGGTCACCGTGACCGGCTCGGGGAGGGTCAACGCATGTTCACGAACTGCAGGGCGACATCCAGATCTTTGCCTTTGAGCAGGGCGATGACCGCCTGCAGGTCGTCGCGGCTCTTGGACTGGACGCGCAGCTCATCACCCTGGATCTGACTCTTGATGCTCTTGGGCCCTTCCTCGCGGATGATCTTGGCGATCTTCTTCGCATCCTCGCTGGAGATGCCGTTCTTCATCGTGGCTTCGATGCGCACCTCTTTTCCGCTCTGGAACGGTTCTCCCGCGTCGAGGGAGCGCAGCGAGATGCCGCGCTTGATCAGCTTCTGCTCGAAGACCTCGAGCACGGCCTTGGCGCGCTCTTCGGCGTTGGCTTTGATCAGGATCTTCTCGCCGCTGAAGTCGATCGACGCACCGACGTTCTTGAAGTCGTAGCGCTGCGCGATCTCTTTCTGCGCCTGTCCCATGGCGTTCTGGGTCTCCATGTGGTCGACCTTGCTGACGATGTCGAATGAGGAATCTGCCATGCGGCCATGCTAGACACGTTCGATGCGCTGGGCGGCGATCGTCGGAGGTGCTCTCGGTCTGTTCGTGATCGGGGCGCTCATCCTGGTGCTGCTCGCGCCGATTCCCGTGGTGGGTCCGGCGGCGACGCCACCTGCCGCACCGACCTGGGCGCCGCCGGGTCCGGTTCCGGATGCGGCCGCTGATCCGGGTGCCGGCAATCAGACCCGGGTGGATGCCGCCTGGGCCGAGCGGACGGCTGCGGCCACCGGCATCCCGGTTCGCGCCCTCGTGGCATATGCCGGTGCCGCGATGTTCAAGGCGGACCAGATGCCCGAGTGCGCCCTGTCGTGGTCGACCCTCGCCGGCGTCGGCATGATCGAGAGCCATCACGGCACCTACGGCGGCTCCGCACTCGATGAGGGCGGGACGGCGGTGCCCGGCATCTTCGGGATCGCCCTCGACGGCGTAACGACGGCGAACGTTCCCGACAGCGACGACGGCACGATCGACGGCGATCCCGACAGCGACCGTGCCGTCGGCCCGATGCAGCTGATCCCGCAGACCTGGAAGAACTGGCACGTCGACGGCGGCGGCGACGGAGTGGAGGACCCGCAGAACATCGACGATGCGGCGACCGCGGCCGCCAACTACCTGTGCCGCTCGTCGACCGCGATGGACACGGAGGCCGGCTGGCGCGCCGCCGTCTCGGCCTACAACTCGAGCGACACGTACCTCTCGAACGTGGCGGCCGCGGCCGAGTCGTACAACGCCGCCGTCGGGGGTTGACCCTCTCGACCCGGCGTTCTCGCCCGGTGCCGCGCGCTGCGCCGCCCCTCGCCGCGGACTCGGGATCGGTGACATCGTTCGGTGACACGACATCACCGAACGATGTCACCCAACGATGTCACCGAACGATGTCACCGAACGATGTCACCGAATCCGAGCGCGGGAAGTAGGACAGTCGTTCCCGTCGGGTTCGTCGTGGGGTGCGCCGCTCCTGTAACATTGCCGAGCGCGTTGGCGCGACGGCGAGTTACCCAAGCGGCCAAAGGGATCTGACTGTAAATCAGACTGCTCTGCATTCGGGGGTTCGAATCCCTCACTCGCCACACCATGAGCTCCGAACTCCGTGCCCTCGCGACGTCCATCGCGGTCGAGGCCGGCGAACTCGCCGCGCGACGGCGACGCGAGGGCGTCGAGGTCGCCGACACGAAATCGAGTGCCGTCGATGTCGTGACGGAGGCCGACCGCGAAGTCGAGCGCCTCATCCGGAGCCGCCTGGCCGACGCGCGGCCGGACGACGCGATTCTCGGTGAAGAGGGCGGCGGGCAGACCGGCAGCAGCGGGCTCACCTGGGTCGTCGATCCGATCGACGGGACCACGAACTATCTGTACGGCATCCCCCATTACGCGGTGAGCATCGCGGTCGTCGAGGGCGAGCCCGACCCGCTGACCTGGGCGGATGTCGTGGGCGTCGTCCACAATCCGGCGAGCGGTGAGCTGTACTCCGCTGCGATCGGCGAGGGCGCGACGTTGGACGGGAAGCCGATCCACGTCGCCGCACCGGTGCCGCTGGGCGAAGCGCTCGTCGGGACCGGATTCGCCTACGCGTCCGAGATGCGCGGCATCCAGGGGGCGATCGTGACCCGTCTGCTGCCGGGCGTGCGCGACATCCGCAGGCAGGGCACCGCGTCGCTCGATCTGTCGTTCGTCGCATCGGGACGCCTGAACGCCTACTTCGAGCGCACCCTCAGCCCGTGGGACCACGCGGCCGGTGCGATCATCGCGCGCGAGGCCGGCGCAGTTGTGAAAGGCCTCGGGGATGCCGCCCCGAGCCGCGACTTCGTCCTCGCTGCGCACCCCGAACTGGCGTCACGATTGGAAGCTGTGCTTCAGTCGTTCGGGGTGGCCGAACCGCCTCTACGCGCCTAGGATTGCCCAGTTGACCCTCATCCCCAGGGTAAGAGGAGCGTCATGTCCGGTCGCCGTGCTCTCGAGCGCAGCCCCGAGCGACCCCTCCAGAAGCGCGCGCCGGTCAAGCCGCCCCGGCGCGGCACCGCGTCCCAGGCAGCGAAGCCGCCGAAGGGTCGCACGCGATCCAGCGTCGGATCGAAGCTGCTCTCGCTCGGCGCCATGCTGTTCGCGGGGGCCCTCGCCGCCGGCATGTCCCTCCCGGCAAGCGCCTTCGGGCCCGGTGCCGACGTGTTGTCGGCCATCGCGCAACCCAGCGTCGCCGACCAGGGCGACCTCCAGACCGTCGAGGTGAGCAACAACCTCGCTGCGCCGACCGCGGCACGAGACACCTACACGGCGCTGTCGTGGGCCGAGATGCTGGTGCTCAAATACGGCACACGCGACTACAAGTACGCGACCACCTGGACGGGGCCGATCCGCTGGCCATTCCCCGAGGCGGTCAAGATCAGCTCCGGGTTCGGCGAGCGCCAGGCGCCCTGCGCCGGATGCTCGAGCATGCACATGGGTCTCGACTTCCAGCCTCCGAACGATTCGCCGGTCTACGCGATCGCGGATGGCGTGGTCGCGTTCCAGGAGGACGACGCGTACGGATACGGCAACCACGTCATCCTGCAGCACGGCGACCTGCTCGGGGACGGCACCGACATCGAGACCCTGTACGCGCACATGCAGCACCAATCCGTTCCGGTGAGAACGGGAGACGTGATCCACGTCGGCGACTTCCTCGGACTGGTGGGCCGCACCGGCACCGCGACGGGAATCCATCTGCACTTCGAAGTGCATGTCGACGGCGTGCAGGTCGATCCCTTCAAATGGCTCAAAGCGCACGCAAGCTAGGCACGGAGGCGCCGTCGAGGCCCCGTTCAGCCTGAGAAAGTGCCTGTAACGCGTATGCGGGGTGGCCTCTTCGTTGCCAATTCGTTAACATTGACGCGTTCGACTTTCCGCCGCCGGACCCCCGCGGCGCGATCCACCGAAGTGCGCGCTCGCTGGGACCTGGGCGCCGAGGAGCATTCTCTATGACTGGTGACGTGCGGCCCGGCGCCGACGAGCCTGGAGTGCTCGAACAGCTCGGCTTCAACGTCCCCTCCCCGACACCGCAGGCACCTGCGCAGGGCCACCTTCCTCCGCATGCCCGTGCGGCTGCGGCGACCCCGGCGGCATCCACCCGTCGTGAGGCGCGCGAGATCGAGCGCGGCGCATCGGCGTCCAGCTCGCGCAAGCCCGCCAAGTCCGCCAAGCCCGGCAAGTCGGCCGAGCGCCGCATCCGAGCCGTGCAGAAGAGCTACGGCAAGCCGAAGGGCCGCCGCGGCAGCACCGTCATCGTCCCCACCGGTTCGACGCGCCCGCCGACCACGACCACCAGATCCTCGTCGCGTGCGCGCACGATCGGCTCGCGCGTGCTGTCGGTCGCGGCCATGGTCTTCGCCGGGGCACTCGCCGTCGGCATGTCCGTGCCGGCCAACGCATTCGGCAACGGCAGCGACGCCCAGTCGATGCTGGCGACGGGCGGCGCGGCGCAGAAGGTCGACGGGCAGACGCTTGCCGTCGCCTCGGATGCCGCGACCTCATCCTCTGCGCGTGACGAGTACACCGTCACCTCATGGGCCGACATGCTGCGTCTGCAGTACGGCACCCGCGACTACAGCTACGAGATGGGTGACCCGAACGGGCCCATCCGCTGGCCTTTCCCATACCCCGTGCCGATCAGCTCGGGCTTCGGTGAGCGTAACGCGCCCTGCCGTGGCTGCTCGAGCATGCACATGGGTGTCGACTTCACTCCGGGCGGCGGCGCTCCGATCTACGCGATCGCGAGCGGAACGGTCACCACCCACGACGACGACGCAGGCGGATTCGGCAACCACGTCATCATCGACCACGGCGACCTGCTCGGCAACGGCTCCGACATCGAGACCCTGTACGCGCACATGCAGCACGGCTCGGTGGCTCTGAAGGTCGGGGACCACATCGAGGTCGGCGACTTCATCGGGCTGGTGGGCATGACGGGTACGGCCACCGGAAACCACCTGCACTTCGAGGTGCACGTGAACGGTGTGCAGATCGACCCGTTCGCCTGGTTGCAGAAGAACACCTAGCTCGTCGGTGGTCGAGTAGCCGCGCAGCGGCGTATCGAGGCCGGGTGGTTTCGACACGCGCCTTCGGCGCTACTCAACCGGCCACTACTCGAGGCCGTTGGTTTCGACACGCGCCTTCGGCGCTACTCAACCAACCGCTACTCAACCAGCGGCCGCGAGGATCCAGACCGTCGTGTCTCCCGGCAGCAGCCCGTCTCCGGCTTCGCCGCTGCACAGCACGATGCGGCCGGCGGGCAGCTCGACCGTGCCGGCACCGGTGTTCGCGATCACGGTCACTGCTCCGCTGCGGAAGCCGATCACATCCGCGTCGTCGAATTCGAGCCAGTCGATGTCGGCGGCGCCCAGCGCGTGCTCGCTGCGCAGCGCCAGCGCGTCACGGTAGAACTCGAGGGTCGAGCCGGGGACCCCCACCTGCGCGTCGCGCGCATACAGTGGCCAGCTCGCGGGTTGCGGCAGCCAGCTCGCCCCGGTGGTGTTGAAACCGGATGCGGGGGCGTCAGCCTCCCACGGGATGGGCACACGGCATCCGTCGCGGCCGTAGAGCTCGCCTCCGGTGCGGAAGAAGGTCGGGTCCTGGCGCGCTGCATCCGGCAGGTCGATCGCCTCGGGCAGGCCGAGCTCCTCGCCCTGGTAGATGTACGCCGAGCCCGGGAGAGCCAGCATGAACGCGGTCGCCGCACGCGCCCTGCGCAGGCCGACCGCGTCATCCGGTTTCGGTTGGGTGTCGGGCCCGATGCCCGCACCCTGCAGCGGCGGGGGCGTCAGGGCGAGCCGGCTGGTGTGGCGGATCACGTCATGGTTCGACAGCACCCAGGTGCTGGGGGCGCCGACGCTGCCGAAGGCCTCCAGTGACGCGTCGACCACCTTGCGCAGCGAGATGGCATCCCACGGTGTTTCGAGATAGCCGAAGTTGAAGGCCTGCTGCATCTCGTCGGGGCGGACCCAGTCGGTCAGTTTGCTGAGCGGTTTGACCCAGGCTTCCGCCGTCAGGATACGGTCGGGCCCGAACTCGGCCAGCACGCGGTGCCAGTCGCGGTAGATCTCGTGCACGCCATCCTGAGCCCAGTACGGGGCGTCGGATGTGTCGCCCCCCATGCTTCCGCCGGGGGCAGGCGTGTAGTCGGGAAGGCCGGCGACCTTCACCAGGCCGTGGGCGACATCCACGCGGAAGCCGTCGACGCCGCGCTCGAGCCAGAACCGCAGGATGTTACGGAACTGCTCGTGAACCCACGGGTTCGTCCAGTCGAAGTCGGGCTGCGAGATGTCGAAGAGGTGCAGGTACCAGGGTCCGGGTGTGCCGTCGGATTCGGTGATGCGGGTCCAGGCCGGGCCGCCGAAGACGGAGTCCCAGTTGTTCGGCGGGAGTTCGCCCCTCTTGCCCTTGCCCTCGCGGAAGATGTAGCGGGCGCGCTCCTCGCTGCCGGGACCTGCGGCCAGCGCCTCTTGGAACCAGCGGTGGTCGCTGGAGCTGTGATTCGGAACCAGGTCGATGACGACCTTGAGGCCGAGGCCGTGGGCCGCGTCGCGCATGTCGTCGAAGTCGGCGAGCGTGCCGAAGAGCGGGTCGACGTCGCAGTAGTCGGCGACGTCGTAGCCGGCGTCGTGCTGCGGGCTCGTCATGAAGGGTGACAGCCAGATCGCGTCGACGCCCAGGTCCTTCAGCGCACCGAGACGGCTGGTCACACCGGGCAGGTCGCCGACACCGTCGCCGTTGGAATCGGCGAAGGAACGCGGGTAGACCTGGTAGATGACGGCGGTACGCCACCAGTCGGTGGCGGGGGAAGCGGAAGCCATTCCGAGAGCCTATCGAATCGTTTCGACTCGTATTGACCACGGGGCCGGATGCGCGCCGAGGGCACGCGAGACCTGGCCCGAAGCGCCGATCCCGGCGTTCGGCCCCGCCACAGCCGGATGCTAGGATTTTCCGGTTGCCGCGGTACGCCGCGGAGCGCCCCGATAGCTCAGTGGTAGAGCACTTCCATGGTAAGGAAGGGGTCGTCAGTTCAATCCTGACTCGGGGCTCGGCGTTTCCGTCGGTGCCCCCGGCGACGGTGGGAGCTGCCAATGGCTGAGTAGCTCAGTTGGTGAGAGCGCACGACTCATAATCGTGAGGTCGCGGGTTCGAATCCCGCCTCAGCTACATAGGGTTTGTTTAGGGCTTGTGGCCACCTGCCGCGTACGACGGTCGGAATCAGGTGGAGCAGATAAAAGCGTGGACTCAGAACGAAATCGGGTGCGCTGATCGGCGAAAGCGCGCCCCGACCCACGACACCGGTACGCGAGTGGGGTCAGAACGGCGCAGCAGCGGGGTGCCTGCCGCTGGTGGTGGTCATCACGACCAGCCCGACGGTCTCACGATGCGCGTCAGCGACTCACGTCCAGCACGATATCGAAGCGAACGCTCGCCCACCCGTCGTCAGCGACGTGCCTGCCATCCGGGGCCAGATCAGCGGCGGTGTGCTGCACGAACGGCTTGATGAGCGACTCCTTGACCCCGAACACGCTGTCGCTCTCAACGAGCGGGTCGCCCTCTACGAAGATGTGGGTGATCAGGTCGGCATAGCCGGGAGCGGTCACCATGAAATGCAGGTGCGCCGCCCGGTAGGGCGACCGGCCCACCGCCGTCAGCAACTGGCCGACGGGACCGTCATCGGGGATCGGATACGGCGTCGGGGTGAGGCCCCAGAAGCGGTAGCGACCCGCGCCGTCGGTGAACAGGTGAGCTCGCCCCATCAGTTCGCCGTCGGCGCGTTGGACGTCGTACAGCCCTTCCTCATCGGCCTCCCATACCTCGATCCGAGCGCCTGGGATCGGCGCACCATCGGCGGAAGTCACGGTTCCCTCCACCCAGCACGGCTGGCCGTGGGCGCCGCCCGCGAGGTCGCCACCGAGTTCGATGTGGGGCGACTCGTCCACGAAGAAGGGCCCGAATACCGTCGACTCCGTCAGGTCCCCGGCGGCGGGATGGTTCACGGCGATCGTCTGCATCGAGATGCCCAGGACGTCAGACAGCAGGATGAACTCCTGGCGGTGGTCGGTGGTGATGTGGCCTGCCCTGGTCAGGAAGTCGATTCCCGCGGCCCACTCGGCCTCAGTGAGTCGCACGTCTCGCACGAAATCGTGAAGGTGAGAGACCAGGCGTTCCATGACGAACTTCACCCGCGGGTCGGCTGCGTCGGCGAACGAGGCGACGACGGTATCCACGAGCTGCTGTTCGACAGCATGCTGACGACTGCCGTGATCGGCACTCATGCGGTGTCACCTTCCAGCCCGGCGATCGCCCGCCGCAAGATGCCTTCGAGGTCGCTCGCACTCACCGGCCGCGGGTTGCTCGGGGGCACGAGCGGGAGCGTGATTTCGGCGGCTTGGGCGACCGAATCCTCGGAGAAGCCGAGCGCCCCCAGGCTCGACGGGGAACCGACGGCCGCGTACAGGTCACGGAGGCCCACGAACCCCGAGTCGGTGCCGAGAGCCAGGCCGATCGTCGCGGCGGCGGCGGGTGCGGCGGGCGCGTTGAACTCCAGCACGAACGGCAGCACCGCGGCGTGGGTCTGAGCGTGCGGCAGATCGAACGTGCCCCCGAGCACGTGGCACAGCTTGTGGTGCAGTCCGGATCCGGCCGACGCGAATGCGACAGCCGCCAGATAGCAGCCGTAGAGCATGCGCTCACGGCCGGGAAGTGCGGCAGGTTGGGCGTGGATCTCGCGCATCCCGAGCGAGAGCGCACGAATGCCCTCGGCGGCCAGAGCGGAGTTGATCGGGTCGGCTGCAGGCGCCCACAGCGAGTCGATGCAGTGCGCCACTGCGTTCATCCCGGATGCGATGGACAGCTCCAGCGGCAGGCTCAGAGTGAGGTGCGCGTCATAGATCACGGTGGCCGGCAGCACCCGGTCGTCGGTGCCCGTGGTCTTGCGTTCGCGCTCGGTGAGTCCCCATACGTTGGTCGCCTCCGAGCCCGCGTACGTGGTCGGGACCGCCACGATGGGGATACCCGTCGTCAGCGCGATCGCCTTTGCCAGACCCGTCGTCGATCCGCCGCCGACGCTCACTAGCAGGTCGGCGCCGGACTCGATCGCCGCGGCGCTTGCGCGCTCGGCGAAATCGATCGGAACGTGCGGCCGCACGTCGGAGTACATGAGTGCCGGCTCGAAGCCGGAACACAGCTCCGCCGCGAGTTCCGCCTCCGCCGTGGCCGCGATGACCATCACGCGCTCCGCACCGATGCGGGCGACCTCCGCGGCGAGGTTGCCGGCCGCTGCCGAGGACCCGAACAGCACGCGCTGGGGAAGCGTGCGGTGAGCGAACTCCATCAGCTGCCCTCGGCGGTGATGCGCTCATGAAGCGCCGACAGAGCGTGGCGGTAGCCGGCCCAGCCCGCCCCCGACAGGTGCACGGTCGCGAGATCGGCGAAGATGTCGGGCCGCTTGCCCTTCTCATACGCCCAGAACGTGGCGATGTGCACCACGGCGATCGGCAGACCGGTGTCCATGAGCGCGTCGTAGAGAGACCACCCGTAGTAGGTCAACCCGGCGGGGTTGACCACGATGCCGTCGGCGGCATCCTGGCGCTCATGCAGCCAGTCGATGAGATCGCCTTCGTGATTGGACTGCACGTGGTCGAGCTCGACGCCGAGAGTCGCGGCGTGACGGTCCAAGTCGGCTGTGATCTCGGCCAGCGTGGTCGTGCCGTACTTTGCCGGATTGCGCAGGCCCAGCCGGTTGATGTTCGGGCCGTTGAGAATCAGATACTTCATATCGAACTCCGGTCAGTAGGTCGCGCGTCCGCCGCTGATGTCGAAAACGAACCCCGTGGTGAAGGTGCAGTCCGGTCCGGCGATCCAGGTCGCCAGGGAGGCGATCTCCTCGACATTGACCGGACGACCCATCGGTATCTTGGATTTGCCGGCCGCGATGTGCTCGGGCGTCATCTCTTCGAACAGCGCCGTCTCGGTGATGGCGGGGGCGATCGCGTTGACCAAGATGCCCGAGGTCGAGAGCTCGCGGGCGACCGACTTGGTGAAGCCGATCACCCCGGCCTTCGCAGCGGCGTAGGCGGCGATGCCCGCGCCCCCCTCCTTACCGGCGATCGATGCGATGTTCACGATGCGGCCACTGCCACGCCCGACCCAGTCGGCGAGCGCGACGCGCGTGCAGTAGAAGACGCCTGTGAGGTCGATCGCAAGCACCCTGTCCCACGCCTCGAGAGGGTAGTCCTGCACGTCATTCACGGGCCCGTTGATGCCAGCGTTGTTCACCAGGATGTCGATCGGCCCGAGCGCCTCGACCGTCGCGTCATAGCCCGCTTCGACGGAGGCGAAATCCGACACGTCGACGTCGAACGAGAAGTCCGGGGTGTACCCCGCCGACGGGTCCATGTGGGCACTCGCCGTCAGGTCCCAGATCGCGACGCGCGCTCCGTCTGCCTGCAGCCGCCGTGCGACCGCCTGCCCGATACCGCGAGCGCCGCCCGTGACGATGGCGACCTTGCCTGAGTGAATTCCCACCGCGCCAATATCGCACGCCAGGCTGCGCGCCAGCGGGCGCCGCTGTCACCCAGTGGCAGTCGACCGCCACCGGCTATGAGGAATCAGGGACAATCGGGAGGTGACGACAGCGGACGAACCCCGCCGTCAGCGGCGCACCGGTGTCGCTGAACGGTTGTTGTCCGTCGTCTCCTGCTTCTCGATGCGGCGCCGGGAACTCACTCTCACGGAGATCTCGAAGCTGTCCGGTCTCCCGCTGTCCACGGCGAAGCGCCTGATCGCGGAACTGTGTGAGGTGAAGATGCTGGAGCGAACCGAACAGGGGGCGTACCGCATCGGCATCCGTCTGTGGCAGTTGGGCTCGCTGGCGCCGGACGCCCGCGATCTGCGCGAGGCGGCGCTGCCGTACATGCACGACTTGTCCAACGCAGTCGCCGAGAACGTGCAGCTGCTGGCCCTGAGCGGATCCGAGGGAGTCGTCATCGAACGCATCTCGGCGCGCCAGGCGGTTCCCACCCGCACCGATGTGGGTGGCCGCCTTCCCCTGCACGCGACCGCCGTCGGCAAGGTGCTGCTCGCCTACGCCCCCGAACCGTTCCTCGGCGAGTTCTTCGAGCGCGAACTGGCGCGGTTCACCCGCTCGACTATCACCGACCCGGCGGTGTTGCGCGAACAGTTGCACTCGGTCCGCACGACCGGAGTCGGGTACTCGTACGAGGAGATGTCGACCGGGGCGGTATCGATCGCCGCTCCCATCTTCGCCACCTCGACCGGGAGTCTGCGCGGTGCGCTGGGGATCGTCACCCACACCGGCGTGGACCTCGACCGTCTCGGACCGGCCCTCAAGACCGCTTCTGCGGGCGTCTCCCGGTTGCTCTGATCAGTCGGCTTCGAGCAGAGCTCGCACGGAATCGTAGAGAATCCGGGCGCGTTCAGCGGGTGAGAGCCCCGCAAGCCGGGCGGCCGGCGCCTCCACGCTGATCGGCATCCCGGGTGGAAGCGCCGCGAGTATCTCGCGAAGCGGCGCCTTCCCCTCGCCCGGCACGAAGCGTGCGGTGCGGGCCTCAGCGCGCAGCAGCTCCGGCGATGCCGGCGCCGGGCCCGCAACGTCGCTGAGTTGCAGATAGGCCAGCCGGGGGTCGTCCGCCACGGCGAGGAGGCCCGCCAAGCCGTCACCGGAACGCATGAGATGAAGCACGTCGATCACGTATCTCGCAGTGCCGGCACCGATGTCGCTGACGACCTGCCGTGCCTCGTCGAGGGTACGCACCTGCGAGAACGGGATGAACTCGAGGGCTGCCGCTACGCCGAATGTCTGCGCCGTCGCGCAGAGTGCCGCGTAATTGTCTCGCAACCGGGCGCCGTCCGGGTCGTTGCCGACGACAAGGATGAAACGCGCACCCAGCCGGGCGGTCAGTTCGGCGATCGGCTCGAACGACGACCGGTCGGTGACGCGATCCAGCCACACGGCTTCGATATCCAGCACTGAGATACCCGACTCGTCCCGGAACCTCAGAATCTCGCCGATCAGCTTCTCGTCGCCGAGGATGGGGACGATCTCACTGTCGGGGGCGGCGATGGCCCGCAGGCCCACCGCATCGAACCCGGCGTCGGACGCCACGCGCATCAGCTCCAGCGGATGCACCTCGGAGGCAGACAGAAACGCCATCGAGACAGTCCTCGGTGCTTTTCGAATCTCTGCCTCCGGGTCTCGACGAGCAGGCGCCAGCCTACGGTCTGCAACTTCCGCGATTTTG
>JAODAS010000151.1 GCA_025463555.1 Schumannella sp. | reverse complement strand
CCGGCGCCGAACCAGGCCGCCTGCGCGACGCGCGCTGCCGCGGTGGCCTCGGCGACATCCTGAACCGTGCTGAGCGGAAGCTCGTGCAGCACCTCCCCGGTGAAGGGGGCGAGAATGGTGGCCGTGTTCCCCGAGGTGGCCGTGAGGTCGCGCACGAGGTCGGCCATCGCCGCCCGTTCGATCGTTGAACCGGACATGGGGCAAGTGTAGGCGCGCAGATATGCTGCGAGCATGCCCGCACCGTCGCGAATTCCTGCCGAAGCACGCCTCGAGAAGGGCCTGAACGCCGGGACACTCGTGCGCTATGCGACCGGGTCGATCGGCACCGGCGGCTTCGGCACGCTGCCCGGTCTCGTGCTGCTCATCTTCCTGACGGACACGCTCGGCGTCGCCGCATTCTGGGGCGGTGTGCTCATCACGGTGGCGAAGATCTGGGACGTCATCATCGACCCGGTGATCGGTGCCCGCAGCGACCACAGCCTTGCAGTGACCGGATCGCGCCGCCGGTACATGCTGCTCGGGGCCCTGCTGCTGCCCGTGTTCTTCGTCCTCACGTTCGCGGTGCCCGCCGGACTGTCGCCGCTGGCGTCAGGCATCTGGGTGCTGGTCGCGTTCGTCCTGACCGCGACCGCGTTCAGCCTCTTCCAGGTGCCGTACATCGCGCTGCCGGCCGAGCTGGTGCAGGACTACGACGCCCGCACCCGGCTGCTGTCGGCGCGGGTCGTCGTGCTGAGCTTCGCGATCCTGCTGTTCGGCGCGGGCGGGCCCGAGATCCGCGACGCGTTCGGTTCGGACGAGCGGCTCGGCTACCTGGTACTCGCGATCGTCGCCGGGGTGGTCATCGGCGCCGGCATGCTCGTCGCGGTCTTCTCAGCGCCCCGCAACGTGCGGGGAGTCGAGGTCGCGCGCAGCTCGATCGCCGAGAACTACCGGCTCGGGTTCGCGGCGCTGCGGCGCAGCCAGCCGTTCCGCGCGCTGCTGGCGACCTTCGTGCTGCAGGGTCTGGCGACCGGGATGATGCTCGCCGGAGCGTCGTACATCGCGCGATGGGTGCTCGACACCGGGGTCGCGGTGCTGTTCGTCTCCCTGATCGCTCCGGCGATCCTGTGCGCGCCGCTGTGGGGACTCATCTCGCGGCGCACCGGCAAGGAGCGCGCGTTCGTCATCGCGTCGATCCTGTTCGGGCTCGCCGCCCTCTCGTTGGTCGGGCTGATCTGGGCTCCCGGACCGTGGCTGTACGGCCCGGTCGCGCTCGCCGGCGCCGCATACGCCGGAATGCAGTCGCTGCCGATGTCGATGCTGCCCGACGTGATCTCCCACGACGCCCGCAGCCACGGTCTGGGCCGGGCCGGCTCGTTCGGCGGCATGTGGACGGCAGGCGAGACCGCGGGCATGGCCCTCGGCACCACGGTGCTGGCGATCATCCTCGGCGTGGCGGGATACCTGGAGTCGACCGATGCCGAGGTCGTGACTCAGTCCGCGTCGGCGATCGCCGGGATCGTGCTGAGTTTCAGCGTCGCCCCTGCCGTGATCATCGGTCTGAGCCTGCTCACGCTGGCGCGTTATCCGTTGCGCAAGCACGATATCGACACGGATGCGGCGAAGGGTCCCGCGGCGTGACCCCCGGTTTCGGAAAGCGGGCCGACGAGATCCTGGCCCGTCTCGACGAGCTGCGCGCCGCCGACGCTCCGACGCACGGCGGCCACGTGCTGAGCTACGTCTACGACTCGGGCCTCGCCGAACTCGATGAACTCGCCGCCCGCGCCGTGCGCGCGGTGCAGCCGGTCAACGGGCTCGATCCGACCACGTTCACCTCGGTCGCGACCCTCGAGCGCGAGCTGCTGGGCTTCGTACGCGACCTGCTGAGCGGCACCGATGGTGATGGGGATGTCGTGGGCACCGTCACGACGGGCGGCACCGAGAGCTGCCTGCTGGCCGTCAAGACCGCGCGCGACGTGTGGCTCGCGGCACGCGGACTCGACCCCGGATCCGCCCGCCCGCGGCTCGTCGCACCCACCACCGTGCACGCTGCGTTCCAGAAGGCGGCGCACTACTTCGGGCTTGAGCTCGATCTGGTGAGCGTCGGCGAGGACGGAACGGTTGCGGCCGATGCGATCGCAGAGCGTCTGGCCGAGGATGTCGCCCTGGTCGTGGTCTCTGTGCCTTCGTATCCTTTCGCCGCCCTGGATCCGGTCGGCGAGGTCGCCGCGGCGTGTGCGCGGCACGGCATCCCGTTGCATGTCGACGCGTGCATCGGGGGACTGGTGCTGCCGTTCTGGCCGGGTCTGCCGGCGTGGGACTTCTCGGTCCCCGGCGTCACGAGCATCAGCGCCGATCTGCACAAGTTCGGCTATGCCCCGAAGGGAGTTTCCGTGCTGCTGCAGCGCGGGCGCGACCGGCAGCGCATGCAGTATTTCGCGACGACGCGCTGGCCGGGGTATCCGGTCGTCAACTCGACGATCCTCGGCTCGAAGTCGGCCGGCCCGCTCGCGGCGGCGTGGGCGATCACGGAGGCGCTCGGGCGTGATGGCTTCGCCGAGCTGGCCGCCTCGTGCCTGCGGTCGACGAGCGCACTGCGGGCAGCCGTCGAGGGAATCGAGGGGCTGCGGGTGCTCGGCGACCCGGTCGGGCCGCTGCTCGCCGTCGCCGCCGATTCTTCCCTCGAGCAGAGCCGCCAGGTCGACCCGCATCATTGGGCGGATGCGGCCAGAGCCCTCGGCTGGGTACTGCAGTTGCAGCCCGCCGTCCGGCAACCCGACGGAACGGTCCTGCCCCCGACGACGCACCTCACCGTCACGCCGGTCACCGAAGGCGTGCTGGGCGACCTGCTGCCAGCGCTCGCGGCGGCGGCGGATGCCGTGCGCGGGGTCGCGCATTTCGACCCGGCTCCCCTGCTGAGCGGGCTGCCGCCACTCGACGGTGCCACGCCGCTCGACTCGGACACCGCGTGGGCGCTGCTGCAGGGGTTCGGCATCGGGTCTGGGAGTTCGGACGCGGGTTCGGACGGCAGGGCGCTGCCGGATCAGCTTGCTCCCCTGCTCGCGCTCATCGAGGTGCTGCCTGCGCCGATCGCGGAGCGGCTGCTCACCGAGCTGCTGGCGCGCCTCGTGGAACCGGTCTAGCCCTTGACATTGTCGTCGCGACAACAGTAATCTGTCGTCACGACAACAACCTGAGATGAGGACGCGATGTACCGGATCGATTGCGAGGCCACCGTCTCCGGGGAGCTGCCCGACGTGTGGGCGACCTGGAGCGACATGGTGCGCTACCCCGAGTGGGATCCCCGCGAGCAGGCGCTGCGCATCGACGGGCCGTTCGCCGCAGGAACGACGGGGTGGTCGAAGCAGGTCGGACCGCGGCCGGGCTCCCCGTTCACGATCACCCGCGTCGACGCGCCCACGGGCTGGACCAACGAGTCCCCGCTTCCCGGCGGCAAGCTTGTCATCGACCATCACCTGACCGACAACGGCGACGGCAGCGTGCACCTGCTGAAGCGGTACGAGGTGCACGGGCCGATGCAGCTCGCGTTCCGGCTGGTGTTCGCCCGCGGAATCGTGCGCGAGGCCCCCGGCACGTTCGCCGCACTCGAGGCGGAGACCGCACGCCGGGCGGCCGCGTGAGCGCCCCGCTACGTGGACCGCTGGCGAGCCCGGGCTACCGCCTCCACCTGGCCGCGCTCGCGTGGCGGCGAGAGCTCGGGGTGCGCCTTCGGCCGCTCGGCCTGACACCCACGCAGTTCGACGCGATCGCGGCGGTCAGCTTCCTCGGCCGGACCGCCCGTCCGACCCAGCAGCAGATCGCCGACTTCTCGGGCCTGGATCGCATGATGCTGAGCAAGGTGCTCGCGACCCTCGAGCAGCGGGGGCTCGTCCAGCGCACCCCGGATGCCGGGGACGGCCGCGTGAAGCGCCTCGCCGTCACCGCGCGCGGCCGGGAGGTCGTGGATGCCGCGACCGCCATCGCCCGCGGCGTCGACGCGGACCTGTTCGCCGGCATCGAATCGCCCGAACGCCTGCGCGACGAGCTGGAGCGGGTCGCGCAGAACTAGACGTGCTGTGCCAGAAAGTGCTCCGCCTCGTCGCGCAGCGCCTGGAGCACGAGTCGCACCGAGGGTCGCACCGCCACCTCGGGACGTTGCAGCGCCCAGATCACCCGTTCCGATCGCACGCCGGCGAGCGGGCGCGTGATCAGCCCGTTGCCGTGATCGCGTGTCGTGTACCGCGGCAGGATCGCGATGCCGAGACCCGCCGCGACCATCGATTCGGCTATGCCGTTGTCGATGAACCGCTGTGCCACATCCGCCTGCTGGCCGGTGATGGCCTCGATGCGCTGCAGGATGCGGTCGAACGGGAGCCCGACCGGAACCCCGATCCAGCGCTCGCCGATCACGTCGGCCGGGGTGAGCTCGGCGCGGGCTGCGAGCGGGTGGCCCTCGGGGAGGGCGATGTCGAGCGGCTCGCGCATGAGCTCGGTGATCTCGAGGCTGCGCTCGCGCCACGTGCGGATCACCCCGGGCGCATCCGCGACGACGATGTCGTGGTCGGGGGTGAGGTCGGCGAAGTCGGGGAGCAGCGGATCCTGGTCGCTGCACACGACGGTCAGGCCGGCGACCTCGGAGACCCGGGTGAGGGCACCGGGCAGCAGCATCTGCCCGACGCTCGGGAACACGGTCACGGTCACCTCGCCGCGTGGCTGCTCGACGAAATCCGCCCACACCGACTCGGCGTTCTCGATCGCGACCGCGATGTCCTTCGCGGTTTCGGCCAGCATCTTGCCGGGTCCCGTGAGCGCGAGCCCGCGTCCCGAACGCTCGGTGAGGGGCACGCCCGCCTCGCGTTCGAGCGCCTTCAGCTGCTGCGAGACGGCCGACGGCGTGAGGTGGAGCGCCCGCGCGACGGCCGTCACCGACCCGCGTTGGGCGAGCTCGCGCAGCAGTCCGAGTCGGCGTACGTCCATGTAGCTAGACTACATCCGGGTTGCAGTTTGTTTCGCTTGTGCTACATAGTTGACGAAGCGCACACTAGAGTCATGTTCGAATTCATCCCGCTGTTCGCGATCTTCGTGGTCGCGATCGTCTCCACGGTCCTCGTGACCGGCCGCGACGGCTACCGTCGCATCCCGCGCCGCCACTGAGCCTTTCGCGCTCGCGCTCGGCGCACGCAACCACAACGCACCGCTGATCCCCGGATCGCGGTGCGTTCGCGTTTTCAGCGGCCGATGTAGATGTTGTCGGGATCGTCCCGGTCGACCCAGGCGTCGTAGGCCCTACCCGGACGCCAGTGCCGCGCCAGCGCGGGGCCGAAGATGTGCTCGTACACGATCGTTCGCGGCTCGGACTCGCCGTCGTCGATCTCGAACGTGCCGATCACCAGTTGCACGCCGCGATAGCGCCGCTCGCTGGTCTCGCGGTTCAGAAGCGTCGCCTTCGCCTCACGGCCTTCGGCGATCAGACGCGCGGCATCCCGGAAGCGGGCGTCGAATACCGCCTCTTCGCTCACCTCGATGGTGTTCATGTCGGTCCGATCTTCCCTCACTCACCGAGGATGCACCGGCAATGCACGCCCGGCGAGTCCCCGTGCGCGGGTCGCCAGGTATTCGGAGAGCCCGGCGATCGCGATTGCTGCCGCGTCGTCAGGATGCGTCAACACCACGGGCGCGCCGGCATCGCCTCCCCGGCGCAGCGGCACGCTGAGCGGGATGCGCGCCAGCACGTCGACACCGAGCCGGGCCGCGAGATCGTCGCCCCCGCCGCTGCCGAACAGCTCTCCTGTCATGTTCTCGACCACGCCGAGCACGGTCTGACCGGTCTGACGCGCGACCAGCCCGCTGCGCTCCGCGACCTCGGCAGCGGCAGGCTGCGGAGTCGTCACCACGAGCACCTCCGCCTGCGGCAGCAGCTGCCCCAGCGAGATCGCGACATCTCCGGTGCCGGGGGGAAGGTCGAGCAGCAGGATGTCGAGGTCGCCGAAGTACACATCCGTCAGGAACTGCTGCATCGTGCGGTGCAGCAGCGGACCGCGCCACGACACCGCGGTCGACCCCTCCACGAACATGCCGATCGAGATCACCTTCACGCCGTGCACCACCGGCGGCAGGATCATGTCGCCCACCTGCGTCGGCTTCACACCCGCGATGCCGAGCACACCGGGAATCGAGAACCCGAACACGTCGGCATCGACGAGCCCGACCCGCAGTCCCCGCGCTGCGAGCGCCACCGCGAGATTCGCCGTGACCGTCGACTTGCCGACGCCGCCCTTGCCGCTGGTGATCGCATAGATCTTGGTCAGCGAATCGGGCCCGAACTGCAGCGTCTTCGTGCCGCGCAGCCGGGTGGTGAGCGCGTCGCGTTCCGTGACCGTCATCACGCCGACGACCAGGTCGACCGTCTCGATGCCGGCGACGGACAGCGCGGCCGCGCGGACATCCCGTTCGATGGTGTCGGCGGCGGGGCATCCGACGATCGTCAGCCGCAGATCGATGTGCGCGGTCGGGCCGTCGACCGAGACGTCGCGCACCATGTCGAGCTCGGTGATCGGGCGCCGGATCTCAGGGTCGACAACGCGTGAGAGGGCCGCCAGTACGTCGGCGGCGCTCACTTGTCGTCCTGCTCGCCGTCTTTCGCGTCGAGCTCCTCGAGCAGGGCGCGCAACTCGGCCCGGATGAAGTCCTTCGTCGCCATGTCGCGCATGGCCAGGCGGAGGGCGACGACCTCGCGGGCCAGGTACTCCGTGTCGGCCAGGTTGCGTTCTGCGCGCTGGCGGTCCTGCTCGATCTGCACCCGGTCGCGGTCGTCCTGCCGGTTCTGCGCCAGCAGGATCAGGGGAGCCGCGTACGAGGCCTGCAGCGACAGGATGAGTGTCAGCACCGTGAAACCGAGAGCCTGCGAGTCGAAACGCAGCGGCTCCGGCGCCAGGGTGTTGTAACTGATCCAGGCGATGACGAAGACCGACAGGATGATGAGGAAGCCGGGCGTGCCCGTCGCCCGGGCGATGACCTCGGTGGCCCGCCCGAACCGGTCGCGCCGCTCGAACAGGCGTCCCGTGCCCCAGCGGCCGGAACTCAGCCCCTTCGGGTTGTCGAGTCGTGAATCGTTACGTTCGGCGCGTGCCATGCGGCGTCCTCCTTCCGCGGATCGGGCCGGTCGGTTTCACGATCCGGATGGCTGCCGTGGATGTGCTCAGCGGCTCCGGTTCATCAGCCGCGGTACTTCGCCAGTCGTCAGGCAGCAGATAGTCGAGGACGTCGTCAATGGTCACCACCCCGACGAGTCGGCGGTTCTCATCCACGACGGGAAGGGATACCAGGTTGTACGACGCCAGCGTGCGCGACACCTCGGCGGCGCTGGTGTGCGGAGTCACCGGCTCGAGGCTGGTGTCGAGCAGGGTGCCGAGCCGCTCGTGCGGCGGGTAGCGCAGCATCCGCTGGAAATGCACGACTCCGAGGTAGCGTCCCGTCGGCGGCTCGTACGGCGGCAGCGTGACGCACACCGCGGCACCCAGTGCAGGTGCGAGCTCGTGGCGGCGGATGAGCGCGAGACCCTCGGCGACCGTCGCGTCCGCGGACACGATGATGGGCTCCGTCGTCATCAGGCCGCCGGCGGTGTCGGGGTCGTAGGCGAGCAGCATGCGCACGTCATCGGCCTCTTCGGGCTCCATCAGCTCGAGCAGGGCCTCGCCCCGCTCCTCGGGCAGCTGGGCGATGAGGTCCGCGGCGTCGTCGGGCTGCATCTGATCGAGCACATCGGCGGCGCGGTCGTCATCGAGCTGCCCGATCAGATCGACCTGGTCCTCTTCGGTCATCTCTTCGAGGGCGTCGGCGAGACGGCCGTCGGGGAGTTCTTCGGCGACCTCGCGGCGGCGATCCTCCGGCAGATCGAGCAGCGTGCTGGCCAGGTCGGCCGGCAGGAGGTCGGAGTAGGTGGCGATCAGCTGCTCGGCCGACTGCGACTCGCCGGCGACCACCTTCTCGCGGGTCGCCGTCCACGGAGCGAACAGGGACGCGCCCCTGCTGAACGGCGCGGCACCCGTGCGCGGGCGCCGCAGGAACAGGTCGCCCACCGCCCACTCGCCCGGCGCGATCTCCTCGATCGCGACGTCTTCGATCACCGCGTCGCCGGAGCCGTCGCGCAGGGCGACCTTGCGGCCCAGCAGCTCGGAGATGACCCGCACCTCTCCGCCGCGCTGCTCGAACCGGCGCAGGTTGATCAGCCCGGTGGTGATGATCTGGCCGGATCCGATGCTGGTGACCCGCCCGATCGAGAGGAAGACGCGGCGCTTGCCGGGGATCTCGACGACCAGGCCGACCACCGTGGGGCTGCCGTCTTTGCGGTAGACCACCACGACATCCCGAGCCTTGCCGACGCGGTCGCCCGCGGGGTCGAAAACGGAGCACCCGGCCAGTCGGGCGACGAAGACTCTCGTGGCGCTCACGGTACAAACCCTAGTCCGCGCATGGGAGGATGAGCCGGTGAGCAACCCCGGAGCAGGTCGCGGCGCCGCCAGCCGCCAGGTCAACTTCCAGTCCGTCCCCAAAGGCGAGGTGCTGGGCACCTACGACACCTACCTCGAGGCGCAGGAGCGGGTCGATCACCTCGCCAAGGCCGACTTCCCGGTCGGCAAGGTCTCGATCGTCGGCAACGACCTCAAGAGCGTCGAACGCGTCACTCGCAAGCTCTCATGGAGCCGCGCAGCCATCGAGGGCGCGCTCAGCGGCGCGTGGTTCGGTCTCTTCATCGGCGTGGTTCTGACCTTCTTCTCGCCCACCATCAACTGGGGCTTCTTCCTGGCCGCGATCCTGATCGGTGCAGCGTTCGGGATGCTGTTCCGCCTCGTCTCGTACGGGATCTCGCGGCGCTCGCGCGACTTCGAGTCGACCAACCAGGTGCTCGCCAGCAACTACCAGGTGATCGTGGATCCCGAGTTCCTCGACAAGGCGCGCGACGCGCTCGCCAAGCCGAAGGCCGACTGACCCTGCATCTCACGTCGCAAATGCGCCCATAGCATCTCGCTAGGGGGCCATTTGCGACCTGAATGTGGCGCGGCTCGCGGCGCTAGCGCGCGAGCCAGGCTTCTACGTCGGCGACCGTCCGCGGGATTCCCTCGGAAAGGTTCTCGCTGCCGTCCGCCGTGACGAGGATGTTGTCCTCGATGCGCACGCCGATGCCGCGGAACTCCTCCGGAACGGTCAGGTCGTCGGGCTGGAAGTAGAGCCCCGGTTCGATGGTGAAGACCATTCCCTCGAGGACCTCGCCGTCGAGGTACAGCTCCCGCCGCGCCTGGGCGCAGTCGTGAACGTCGATTCCGAGGTGGTGGCTGGTGCCGTGCACCATGTAGCGGCGGTGGTACTGCAGTTCCGGGACGAGGGACTCCTCCGCGGTGACGGGCAGGAACCCCCATTCGGCGGTCTTGCGCGCGATGACCCCCATCGCGGCAGCGTGGATCTCGCGGAAGCGGATCCCCGGCTTCACGATCGCGCGCGCAGCATCCGCCGCCTCGAGCACGGCCTCGTAGACCTGGCGCTGCACCTCGGTGAAGGTGCCGTCGACCGGCAGCGTGCGCGTGATGTCGGCGGTGTACAGGCTGTCGAGCTCGATGCCGGCATCCATGAGGATCAGGTCGCCGGGAACCACCGGCCCGTCGTTGCGCGTCCAGTGCAGGGTGCATGCGTGCGGACCGCTTGCGGCGATGGTGTCGTAGCCGACCGCGTTGCCCTCCGCGCGGGCACGGCGGTAGAACGTGCCCTCGACCAGGCGCTCGCCGCGGGGGTGCTGGATGATCTGCGGCAGATCGGCGATCACGTCGTCGAAACCCAGCTTCGTGGCATCCACGGCGAGCCGCATCTCGCGGATCTCGTACTCGTCCTTGACGAACCGCATCTCGCTCAGGTCGCGGAAGAAGGCGGTGTCGCCGTCCTCGTCGATGCTGACCCCGGCATCCGCGCCCAGCTCGGCCGCGAGCAGCCGGCGTCCGTCGAGCTGGTCGGTGAGGTCCCGGTCGGCCTCACGTACGATGCGCGTTGTCCCGTCGGTGGCCTCGAGCACGTCGGCGAACTCGTCCAGGTGCCGGGTCTCGAGCCCCAGGTCGGCGGCGACGTGCGCCAGACTCGGGCGGGGGCCCGTCCAGAACTCGCCGATCGCCGCATTGGCGTAGAACTCCTCGGAGCCGCGACCCGCCGTCGGCAGCAGGTAGAGCGTGGCGTCGTGGCCGTTGGCGGTCGGCTCGAGCACCAGCACAGAGCCGGGCACGGAGTCGCTGCCCCAGCCGGTCAGGTACGAGAACGCCGAGTGCGCCCGGTACGGGTAGTCGGTGTCGTTGGCGCGCGCCTTGGCGGGCCCGGCCGGGATCACGAGGCGCTCGCCGCGGTGCAGGCCCGAGATGCGTGCGCGGCGGTCGGCGGCATAGGGCGCCTGAGCGCGCTGCTGAGGTCGCGCCTCGGCGCGCTCGGCCCAGTTGGCGAAGATGTACTCCTGGAACGTCGTCGACTGCGGGGTGGTAGACCGGTTCTCGTTACCCATCCCGCAATTGTCGCACTAGCCGGCCGGTCGCAGCAGGGCGACCACGGGCCGGTGGTCGCTGCCGTCGCCGTCGTGGGAGCCGATCACCCGGAAGCCGACGACCTTCCAGTCCGGTGTCGCCATCACGTGGTCGATCGGGGCCCCGAGCAGGGGCGGGAACGCCGTCGGCCAGGTACCGACCGCCGCGTTGCCGGTCGCGCGTGCCGCGTCGTGACAGCGGCCGAGGT
>JAODAS010000005.1 GCA_025463555.1 Schumannella sp. | reverse complement strand
GCGAACCCACGCCGAGCAGGGCCAATGCCGACAACCCGGTGGCGAGCATCCCCCCGCCGTCGCTCCCTGTAGCCGGCAGCGTCGCAACTCCGGCGATCGGCTGGCGGACAGGCGGCGGTACCGCCGCGGCTGTCACCGTGAGCGCGAGGGACGTAGAGGTCACGCCCTGACCGGTCACGAAGATGGTGTGAGCTCCAGCCGGGGTGCCGGCGGTGACGATGACAGTGCTGTGGAACGTGCCGGTGGCCGACGTCATGACGGTGGTCAGGGCCAACGACGACGGACCGATCCGGATGTCGACCCACAGGTTCGCCGGGAAGCCCGACCCGTCGACGGTCAACGGGTCGCCGTCGACAACGCTGGATGCACTCAGCACGACGACCGGAGGGACGACGGTCACCGTGACGGTGGCGAGAGCCGAGTTACCGGCAACGTTGCTCGCGATGTAGGTGAACGAGTCCGTTCCAGCGAATTGCCCGGTTGGCGTGAAGGTTGCGGTCGATCCCGTGAAGGTCACAGCACCGTGAGCGGGCGCGGTCTGAACGATGCGATCGGTGACCCCGCCGGTCTCGGCGAGCGGGATGCCGACGGCGACCCCTTCGGGCGTCGAAGCGGAGACGTCGCTCGCGTGCGGCGCCCCGGCGGGTATCACGTAGGTCGAGAACACCAGATCTGTGCCGTAGTCCGCCGCCCACGGTCCCCTGAAGCTGTACAGCAGCATCCCGCCCGGGTACGAATTCGTGCCGCAGCCGAATTCGAGATTGCCGGACAGGATGAGTGCGTAGGTGGTCCCGGCGACTACCGGGGTCGGCGTCGAAAGGGCGACCACGCCGATGAACGCGCCGGTGTAGGTCCCGGTCGCCAGCACCGTGCCATTCGGCAGCCCGCCGGTCGTCGCCTCGATGCGCACGTCGGTCGCGCCCGAGAAGTTGCCGCGGATATCGAGCCCGACCGCGGTGAGGTCCCCGTCGAATCCGGCGACGAAGGACTGGCCGAACGTCTGATTCGTCGAGCAGTCATCCCCGACGGTGTTCTGTTGATCGAGCGCCGACCCGGGCGGCACCGGATCGGCCGCGGCCGACTCGGCTCCAGCCAACGAGCCGAAGGCGACGAGGCCCATCGTGATCGCGATGGCGGATGCGCCTCGCACGGAAAACAGGGGACGACGCGTGCCGTCCATTCGGTTCGGCACTGATCCTCTAGACGGTTGGTGATTCCCGGCTGTTCGTGCGTCAGTCTAGGTCGGATCCGCGCCGATCCCGGGATGCGGCAGAAATGGGTGCGTGCCCTCGCAGAGAAGTACGTCTCTTTCGCCGCGACACGCACGGTTGATCCCGTTCGTCTGGTGACTAAGCCCTGCGCTCCGGGTGCACCGACCGCAGCAACCCCACCGCGTCCCCGACCTCCCCCAGGTGCCCCAGCTTGTCCGGGTTCACCACCGAGTCGACGCTCACCACCTGCCCGTCCACGAGCGTCAGCCCGATGACCCCGATGACCCGGCCATCCGCATCCAGATACAGGGCACCGGGACCACCGTTCACCTCGACCGGCCGCCAGGTCAGGCCCCGGATGCGCGCAAACGCACGCGTCCCGTTCGACAGCGTCTTCGCAACCCGGGCCCGCCCGACCACGGTCCGGCCCAGCGCCGGGACCTTGCCGCCGCCATCCCCCCGCATCGTCACATCGGAGGCGAGTAGTTGCTCGAGGCCGGCCAGGTCGCCCTGCTCGGCGGCGGCGAAGAACTTGCGCACCAGTTCGTCCTGCTGCTCGCGTGACACCGCGAAGCGCGGACGCCGCTCGCGGACGTGCGCTCGCGCTCGGGCGCTCAGCTGGCGCGCGTTGTCGTCGGACTTGCCGATGATCTCGGCGACGTGCTCGTAGTCGTAGCCGAAGACGTCGTGCAGCAGGAACGCCGCCCGCTGCTCGGGGGAGAGGGTCTCGAGCGTCACCAGCAGCGCGAGCGAGATGTCATCGCCCAGCTCGGCGCGCGACGCCGGGTCGTCGTCCGACGAGACCAGCGGCTCGGGGAGCCAGTCGCCGACGTACGACTCCCGCCGGGCACGCGCCGACTGCAGGGCGGTGATGGCGAGCCGGGTGGTCACCGTCGTCACGAACGCGATCGGGTTCTCGATGGTGCCGGCGTTCTGGTGAACACGAAGCAGGGATTCCTGCACGATGTCCTCCGCCTCGGAGACGGTCCCCAGCATCCGGTACGCGATCGCGAACGCGCGCGGTCGCAACTGCTCGAGCAGGGAGTCGTCGCTCACATCCCTCATCAAAGCAGGTGTCACAGATCGACCGCCCATCCGGTCATATCTAATGAGGAGAGGAAGAACGATGTCGCTCACCGCGAGGCTCGAGAGGGCGCTCGACACCGCCGGATGGACGAAGGCGATTCAGCGCAGCGCACCCACCCACTGGACCGGCATGTTCGGGGTGGTGACCATGGCATCCGTCGCCGTGTTGTTCGTCACCGGCGTGGTGCTGATGTTCTTCTACGCCCCGTCGAGCGAGCGAGTCGTCTACTCGGGGGTCTACGGCCCGCTGCACGGCATGGAGGTGTCGAAGGCGTTCGCGTCCACGCTCACCGTGTCGCTCGACGTGCCGGGCGGGTTGCTGATCCGGCAGGCGCACCACTGGGCTGCGCTGTTGCTGCCTGCCTCGATCATCATGCAGTTGCTGGCGACGTTCTTCATCGGAGGGTTCCGAGGCTCGCGTGTGTGGATGTGGGCTCTGCTGTTCCTCACCTTGATCGTGGCGCTCGCCGGCGGCTGGAGCGGATACGCGCTCCCCGTCGACATGCTGTCGGGCACCGGGCTGCGCATCGTCGAAGGCATCATGCTCGGCATCCCGATCGCCGGAGCCTGGCTCGCCGGCCTGCTCTTCGGCGGCGCCTTCCCCGGTCGCATCATCGAGAACCTGTATCCGATCCATCTGCTCGTCGGGGTCGCGTTGATCGCGGTGCTGGCGGCGCTCGTCCGCGGCGGTCGGGCATGTGAACCGCTGCGGATGCCGGGGCCGGCCCGCGGCGTGCGCGTCACCACCCCGAGACGGACGGTTGGTCTCTTCGTCGCGGTCGGCGTCATCCTGACCGGGATGGCGGCGCTGGTTCCCGTCAGTCCGATCTGGCTGTACGGGCCGTCGGATCCCGGCAACGTGTCGGCGGGGAGCCAGCCTGACTGGTACACCGGGTTCCTCGACGGGGCGCTGCGGCTCGTGCCTCCGGGGTGGGAGATCGAGATCGGCGGATACACCGTGACGCTGGCGGTGCTCGTGCCGCTCGCGGTCGTCGGAGTGTTTCTCGCCGCGATCGTCGCGTACCCGTTCGTGGAGAACTGGGTGACGCGCGACCGTGCGGGCGGGGACTCCCTGGACCGGCCGCGCGATGTGCCGACGCGCACCGGCATCGGGGTCGCGGGGATGGCGTTCTACGGGGTGCTCTGGGGTGCGGCGAGCTCGGACGTTCTGGCGACCACGTTCCGGTTGTCGCTCGAGAGCGTGATCGTGGCGTTTCAGGTGCTGCTGATCGTTGCGCCCGTGCTGGCGTTCAGTGTCGCTCGGCGCATCTGCTTCGGCTTGCAGCGTCGCGATCGTGAACTGCTCGCTCACGGGCGCGAAACCGGGCGCATCGTGCGGATGCCGGGTGGCGAATACATCGACGTGCATCGGCAGGTCGACGACGCGGAGGTCGCCGCGCTCACCTCGGCGGGGTACGCCCCGCTGATGTTGCGGCCCGACCGGAAGGGACGCATCACGCTCGCCTCGAGGCTGCGCGTCGCGCTGTCGCGGGTGCTCTTCGGGAGCCGGATCGCACCGGTGACCGGCAGCATCGGGACACTCGAGGGGCGCCGCGACGCGGCGTGAGGGGTGTGTGGGTCGGGTGCGTGGGGTCGGGGCACGAATTCTGCCGCGACGGCCCGCGCTTGTCGTGCGGGTTCGTGGCTGAGGGTCGGGCGGCGGCGCTGGCCTGACCGGATGTCGTGCGGCTCGCTCGCGGCGGCGGGCCTCGCGATTCGGGGGCCGGGCGACGGTTCCTCCCCAGGGTGGTTTCGGGTGAGTTTTCCGCCAATGTCGCCACGCTCGAACATATGTTCGAATCTCCCGGTAGACTGATGGGTATCGGTTTCCCTTACTCCTTTCGACCCAAGGCGGCACTCATGACGGCGCAGGCGATAGCCGCCCAGGCGACGCAGCTGGTCCCGATTCTCGAGCGACTGAGCAAGGACCCGCGAAACGTGGTGGATGCCGTGCGAGCCTACGGCGTGCTCCGTCGACTGGTCGATGGGGTCGGCGTCGAACTCGCGGGCACCGTCAGCACGCTGTGGGAGGACGAGGCCCACAAGCCGCTCATCCGTGCGATCGGTGAACGATCGCCCCAGATGGTCATGCAGGCTTACGCGGGCCTCGACACGTCCGAATCGTTTGCGTGGTGCCGAGTCGGAGCCGCGCTCAGGCCCGAGGTCTCCTTGCTGGGTGAAATGCTTGCGGCGCGGCATGAGGTGGTCGCCGAGGCGCTGGCCGAGGGCCGGCTGCGGGTCACCGGCGCCGAGAAGGTGCTCGCCGTGATCGAAGAGATCGCTCCGCATTCCACGGTCGAAGAACGGGAGCAGGTCGAGGCGTTCCTCGTGGGCGAAGCGCCGGTGCTGACGGACCGCCAGTTCACCCGGCTCTGCAACTCGGTACCGTTCAGGTTCGAACCCGACAGCCTCGTCGAGCGTGAGGCGCGACTCCGCGCCCGGTGCGGGGTCGAGTTCCGCCAGACTCGCGACGGCCTGCGCCGGATGATCGTCACCATGGATCCCGAGGCGGAGGGGTTTCTGACCACCGCACTCGACGCGCGCACAGGGCCACGGCGACTGCCCACCTTCAGCGACCCGAACGTGCCGCCCGCCGACAGCGACCTGCGCCCGTTGCGGCATCGCCGGCTGGAGGCGCTCGTCGCCATCGCGCGGCAGTCGGTCGCCAATGATGATGGGCGGGTGGCGGGCACTTCGGTCACGATGCATGTGACGGTCCCGCTTGATGCCCTCATCACGGGTGTGGGCGCGGCGAAGATCGCCGGGGTGGACGAGCCGATGACAGCATCGGCTGCCCGGCGGCTCGCGGCGAGTGCCGAGATCATCCCGGTCGTGCTCGGCAGCGACAGCGTGCCGCTCGACATGGGGCGCGCCGTGCGGCTGGCGACGGAACCGCAGCGCAACGCCCTCGCGATCCGCGACGGCGGCTGCATCTGGCCGACCTGCGACGCCCCACCGGGATGGTGCGAAGTGGCTCACGTGGTCCCGTGGGCGCATGGCGGCGGCACAGATCTCGACAACCTCATGCTGCTGTGCGCGTTCCATCACCGATGCTTCGACAACGACGACTGGCAGTTGCAGACGAGAGACGGCGAGAGGTATCTGATCCCACCCGCGTGGGTGGACTCTGCCCGCACGCCGCGACGAGCGGGGCGGCCACATGAACTCGCCGCGTGAGGGTCAGGGCGTGAGGCCAGGGCGTGAGGGTCAGGGCGTGAGGCCCGGGCGTGAGGCTCAGGGCGTGAGCGTCCGCGATCAGCGCCTGCGCCACGTGAGCACGACGTGCAGCAGCGGGATCGCCGACGCGCCCATCAGCACCCAGCCGAGCATCTCGTCGGTGGGTCGCAGCAGCACGCCCGCGAACAGCAGCGACGCGAACACCACCGCCGACACTGCACGCCCGATCGCGCGCTCGATGAAACGCAGCCGATGCTCGACATCCGGAGTGCGGACAGCGATCTGCCCGCGCTCGACCCGGGCCGCCAGTTCATCCAGCCGGCGCGGCAGGCGTGCCAGCATCGATGCATACGTCAGCGCCTGCTGGGGGAGGTCACGGATCGCACCCCAGCCGCCCGAGGTCAGCACGGTGCGCGCGAACGGGTCGATGGCATCCCACATGTTGAACTTCGGATCCAGCGCGCTCGTCACGCCGGAGATCAGCGAGATCGTCCGGATCAGCAGCAAGAAGCTCTCGGGCAGCTGGAACGGCATCGACCGCGCCGTCACACCGAACTCGCGAGCGAACCGTTCCATCTCGCGCTGGTCGATGCTGCGCAGCTCGGCGACGCCCATGCCGCCGAAGCGGTCGAACAGCGTGATCATCACCTGCTCGAGTTCCTCCGTGTCCGCCGCGGGCAGCAGCACGCCGAGACGCTCGAGCGACGTGATCAGCGCTCGGCCGTCTCGCGCGACCACGGCGAGGATGAAATCGCGCAGGCCCGACCGCAACGAGTCGGAGATCTGCCCCATCATCCCGAAATCGATGAAGGTCAGATGCCAGCCGCCGCCAGGCTCAGGGGTGACAAAGATGTTGCCGGGATGCGGGTCGGCGTGAAAGAAACCCGCGACGAAGATCTGCTGGAACGTGGCGCGCGCCAGCTCCTGCGCGACGGCGACCGGGTCGATGCCCGCCGCCACCAGACCGGTGACGTCGGTGATCTTGATCGCCGTAACGTCGGAGAGGGTCAGAACCCGCAACGACGTGCGGTCCCACGCGACCAGCGGTGCCGCAATACGCGGGTCGCCGGCGAAGTCCTCGGCGAAATGCTCGGCGTTCGCCGCCTCGTGCAGGTAGTCGATCTCTTCGAGGCTGGTTGCGGCGAACTCCTCGGTGAGAGCGGGCACATCGACGCGAGACGAGACCAGCCGCACCCGCGAGAGCCACCACGCCACCCGGCGAAGAGCAGCGAGATCCACTGCCACCACCGACTCGATCCCCGGGCGCTGCACCTTCACCACGACATCCACGAACCCGGCGTCACCCGCGATTCCGGGAGAAAGGCGTGCGCTGTGAGCCTGGCCGAGGGACGCGGCCGCGATCGGCACCGGATCGAACGAGGCATAGGCACGCTCGAGCGGCATCCCGAGTTCGGCTTCGAGCTGAAGACGGATGTCGTCGAAGCGCTCCGCGGGCACCTCGTCCTGCAAGCCCTCGAGTTCGCGGGTGATCTCCGGCGGCAGGATGTCGAGCCGCGACGACAAGAACTGGCCCACCTTGATCATCAGCCCGCCCAGCTCCGTGGCCAGCGCGTGGAAGCGGCGGGCCAGGCGCTGGAGCCGCGCGACGCGACCGCGCGCGGCCAGCCGCCCCAGGCCGATCCGCGGCAGCACGAGCTCGAACCACCAGGCCTGCACCATGGCGCGGGCGGCGAATCGCATGATCCGCCGGTAGCGCGCACGAAACGCGCGGCCCGCCGGTGGGGTCGTGCCGCTCACTCCTCGGCGAGGATCGCGTAGAGCTTGCGGCGCGCCTCATCGACGATCGCAGTGGCGCGCTCTGCCTGCTCGGGGGTTCCGCTGTGCGCGACCTGCGACATCGCCTGAGCCAGCTTTGCGCCCGCCTTCGGCAGCGCCAGACGCTCATCATCACGCACACGGCGCGGCTCCCACGGCAGCGGACCATCCGCCGACGCGGCCGTCGCAGCGGCCCGGCCCGTGTCTGTCAACGAGTAGACCTTCCGCTCGCCCTCCTGCGCCGCCGTCACCAGACCCTCATCGGCCAGCAGCTGCAGCGTCGGATAGATCGAGCCGGGACTCGGCTTCCACGCGCCACCCGTGCGGGCATCGATGGCCTGGATGATCTGGTACCCGTGCATCGGCTCCTCCGCGAGGGCGACAAGGATCGCCGTACGGATGTCGCCGCGGCCCATGCGGCCCGTCCGCCCCATCGGCCGGGACGCGAACGCATCGCGAATACCGTCGACCGCCTCCCAGATGTCGAAACCAGCCGACGATGATGCACGCATGAGAGCCTCCCGAGCCTGAACGATACCTAACGATACATCGTTCGCGCCGAATGGTGCGGTCCTACGCTTACCGCGTGACGACGACCGCACCCCCCGAGCGGATCTCCCTGCCGCGGCGGGTGCTGCGCGGGCTCGGGCGTCGCGTCGTGCGACTGAGGCCCAGCCTCATCCCGCGCGCGTACCTGCCCCTCGTCCTCGCGTGCTGGGCGTTCACCCTGGTCCTCGCCGTCCTGATCCTGCTGCCGGGCGCCATGGAGCAGCCCGACGTGTCGGCGGGAACGGGCGGCGATCCGATGACCGGCTTCTTCGCGCCGCAATCACGCAGGGTCCTTCTGCTCATAGCCGCGGCGATCCTCGCCGCAGGAGGTGCCGCGATCGCGTTGCTCGGCCCCCGCGTGAATCACCTCGCCGACGGCCGCACCGGTCGCGGCGCCAGACTGATGCGCGAGATCGCGATCGCCGCGCTCGCCGGATTCCCCGCCTTCGCGCTCGCCGCCGACCGATCGTGGGCGGCCGCGCTGTGGGCACTCGGGTTTCTCCTCGTGGCCGAGGTGGTGACGCACACGCCGCTGGCCACCGCCCCGATGGCGAGCAACCCGATGGCGAGCAAGCCGGCACGCACCGTCCTCATCCCCGCCCTCACCGTCGCGCTGCCATGGGTGGTGCTGATCGCCGCGCAGTTCGCATCAGGCAGCGGCACGTGGACCTGGATCTCGCTCTTCTGGTTCGGGGCGTCGTTCGCCGCCTTCAGTGCGTTCTACGGCATCGCGCGGGTAGCCGAATCCCGCGGACGGGCGATGGTGTTCCTGTTCCGCAACGACGTGCATCCCGTGCTGGTCGTCGCCATCGTGCTCGCTGCGGCGGGAGTGCTCGCCGTGCGCCTCACCGTCGCGAGGGACCTGTTCAACCCGACCGATGCATCCATCTGGACGCCGTTCGTCAAACAGCCGATGTCGTGGGCGGTGGCCACAGCGGTCGCGGTGCTCGTCTGCGGGATCGCGTTGCGTGCCTCGCACCGGCCGCTGGCACGCCGCGGCGAGCGGCGCGTCGTCGCCGCGATCGCCGCCGTAGGAACCGTCGACCTGATCATCGCGCTCGGCGTGGTCCTCGCGGGGATGGTCATCTCGGCCGTCTCCGGCGCGCAATGGAGTTCGAGCGACTGGGTGGATGCCTACCCGGCGCTGCAGTTCTACCTGGTGCTCGCGCTCGGGCTCGTGTTCCTGGTCGTGCCGGTGTTCCGAGGCACGGCCGCGCGGGCGATCGCGCTGGTGAGCACCCTGTACCTGCTGCCGGCGCTCGGGCTGATCGCGTTCGGCGACAGACTGCCGCTCTGGGTGAGCGCCGCGACCTCGGTGCAGATCGCGCTCGAACTGGTGGCGGCCGCGTTCCTGCTCGCGCTGTGGAACCTCGTGCGACCGCGGCACCGCGTGGCGCCGAGCGTGATCGTGCGCCTGTCGGTGGTTCCCGTGCTGGCGCTGCATGCCGGGCCGCTGCTGCCGGCAGCCTGGACCGGATTCGGCCGAGTCGTCATCGTTCTCGCGGTGCTCGCGGCGCTGCTGCTCTTCATGCCGAAAGTCGCAGCAGACCCGCGCCGCCACGCGCTCGACGTCGTGCGGGCGTCGTGGCTGCAACTGCTGGTGCTGGTCGTGTACGCCCTGGCTCAGCCGAGCCTGTTCGAGGACGCGACGCAGTCCACCCTCGGAGTGCTCTGGCTCTCCGTCACCGCGATGGCAGCCCTGAGCTTCGACACCGCAAGCGCCGACACCGCAAGCGCCGACACCGTGAGCGCCGACACCGCCTCAGTCCGCGACTGACCCGGCTTCGTCCGCCGGCGTCTCCTGTGCCGGCGTCTCCTGGGCCGGCGCCTCCTCCGCCTGCGCGAGTGGCACGATGCAGAGCGGCGCGCCCCCGCGCATCATGACCTCCTGGTGGATGGTCCCCAGCACGAGCCCGGTCTCGCGCCCCAGACCGTGCGTCCCCAGGACGACGAGGCTCGCGTCGCGCGCGCTGGCGATGATCCCGTTGTGCGCGACAGCCTCCCTCAGCACACCGTGCACGCGCGCAGCCGGGTACTCGGCGCGGACGCGTTCGACGATCGCAGTGAGGGCGCCTTCGTGCTCGAACTGGTCGGTGCGCGTGTTCGGCCCGGCCCACGGCTCCCAGGTGTGCACGATCTCCAGGTCGCGGTCAGCGGCGATGGCCTCGCGCGCGGCGAAGGCGGCGGCCTCGAGTGCGGTCCCGCTGGCGTCGACTCCGACGATGACCGGACCGCCGCGCGGCTCCCAGTCGTCCGGCACGATCACCACCGGGCACCGCGACCGCGCTGCCAGGCTGACGGGGAACGACGGCGTGCGGCTCTCGCGAATGCCGGGGTCGGGGTGCGCGCCGATGACGAGCAGGTCCGCGTCCACGCTCTGCTCGAGCAGATCGTGCAGCAGGGGCCGGTGGGTCAGAACCGTCTCGAGCTGGGTTTCAGGAGCCGCATCCTGAATCCGGTTCGCCGCGAGCGCCAAGACCTCTTTCGCGGCGTCGGGATTCGACGCATCGGGATCGAGTGGATGCACCAGCCGGACCTGCAACGGCCTCGAACGTGCCCGCTCGACAAGCCAGTCCAGGGCGACGCGGCCCGGCAAATCGTCGTCGACAGCGATAACGACACGTTCCATCTGCCTATGATGTCCCGCACCGCAGGCTCATGGGCGAGTGTGACGGGCGATGTTCAGGTCCGCACCGGATTGCCGTTCCGGGGGTTGGGTCCGCCTACGGCCCTTCCGGCGGCGCCGCTTCGTCGTCCTCGGGCGGCAGTTCGGCACCCTCCGCCTCGTCGCGATCCGCCCACTCGAGCAGGGGTGCAATGTCGAACACGGCACCGTCCATGCCGGCGTGCAGGTCACCGAGCGACGCGTACCGAGCGGGTACGGACGCGATCGTGAAGTCACGCGGATCGACGTCCGGCACCTCATCCCACCGCAACGGTGTCGACACGGTCGCGTCGGGGTTGCCACGCACCGAGTAGGCCGACGCGATGGTGTGATCGCGCGCGTTCTGGTTGTAGTCGACGAAGACGGCGGCCGGATCGCGATCCTTGCGCCACCAGGTCGTGGTCACGTCCGCGGGTGCCCGCCTCTCGACCTCGCGCGCGAAGGCCAGGGCCGCCCGGCGCACGTCGGAGAACCCGTGCTCGGGCGATATCCGCACATAGATGTGCAGCCCGCTGCCCCCGGACGTCTTCGGCCAGCCTGTCGCGCCCAGCTCATCCAGGACCTCGTGCGCCACGCCGGCGACCCGCTGCACCGTCGCAAACGTGCACGCATCGCCCGGATCGAGGTCGATGCGCCACTCGTCGGGTTTCTCCACATCGGCGCGGCGCGAATTCCACGGGTGGAACTCGACCGTCGACATCTGCACCGCCCAGATCACATGTGCGAGCTCGGTGACGCAGAGCTCGTCGGCGTCGCGGTTGTAGCGCGGGAAGTGCACGCGCACC
>JAODAS010000114.1 GCA_025463555.1 Schumannella sp. | reverse complement strand
ACCGGTAGTACTGCTTCACCCGCTCCAGCTGCGAGAACGTCGCCGACACGACGGCAGGATCGAGGATGCGGATGTTGGCGGTCGTCTCGGCGTCCGCACGCAGCGCGCCGGCTTCGGCATTCGTCGTGGCCGCGTAGGGCCGCACGGTCACATGGTCGGCGTCGACCCCGTATGCCTCGCGGGTGGCCGCGATGTTGCGGTCGATGAACGGGGCCTCCAGGGTGCGGGCACTCGGCTCGACCTGGAAGCGCTGGATGATGGCCGGGTAGATCGAGCCGATCACCAGACTCGAGACGATGAGCAGCGCCGTTCCGATGAGCGGCAGGCGCCACCGCCCGATGACGGCGGTGAGGAGCGCCAGCACCGCCACGAGAGCCGCGATGCCCGCAAGGATCACGCGACCCGGGATGACGGCATTGACATCCGTGTACGCAGCTCCGGTGATCAGCGAGCCGTCGTCGGTCAGAGTCGCGTACTGGTCGAACCAGATGCTGACTGCCTGCAGGGCCAGATACAGGCCGGCCATAATGGCGAGCTGGATGCGGGCGGGGCGCGTGACCCGCACCTCACGGCCGTTGATCCGGATGCCGCCGTAGAGGTAGCACGTCGCGAGCGCGGCGAAGCCGGCCACCAGCAGGATCGCCGAGGCGTAGGCGAGCACACCGCGGTAGAACGGCAGCTCGTACACGTAGAACGACACGTCGAGGTGGAACTGCGGGTCGACCTGCCCGAAGGGGGTGCGGTTGAGGAACTGCAGCACCGTCGTCCAGCGCGTCGCCGTCGAGACGCCGAGGAAGATGCCGAGGACGATCGGGATGCCGTACATCGCGAGGCGGCGCAGCGGCTCGACCACCTGCTGATAGCGATCGAGCTGCGAGTTGAGCTTCACATAGACCGGGCGCGAGCGGTACGCGATCGCAATGCTGAGCCAGACCACGAACGCCATGGCGACGAACCCGATGCCGAACATCACGGCGAGCGCGGCCCACTGGGTCGTGAGCACCTCGAGGAAGTTCAGCTGATCGAACCAGAGGACGTCGGCGTAGAGGCCGGCGAACACGAAGAACGCGATGATGAACACCGCCAGGATGGCCGCGGTGATCGCCAGGGCGGCACGGGTACGACTACGGGGGGCGGGGCGAGGCGTGGCTGTGGACACGCCCTGATCCTAGGGTCGGTTGGCTGCGAAACCGCCCTCAGATGCTTGCGCTCAGGGCGTACAGGTCGCGAGCTTCGACGTGTCGCCGCCGTCCGCGATGGTCTGCACGGTCGAGATGCCCTCTTCGAGCGTCGACATCGCGAAGACCTGCAGACCGGGCGGGATGTGGCCGACGACCTCGTCGCAGTTCGACGCGGGAGCCAGGAACCAGTCCGCCCCGGCGTTCTGCGCGCCGTACATCTTCTGCCGGATGCCGCCGATCGGGCCGACCTGGCCGTCAGCCGTGATCGTGCCGGTGCCGGCGAAGCGCTCGCCTCCGGTCAGTTCCCCTTTGGTGAGCTTGTCGTACAAGCCGATCGCGAGCATGGTGCCGGCACTGGGGCCGCCGACATCACCCAGGTTGACGGTCACATCGAACGGGAAGTCGTACGTGGCTCCCGGCTCGATGCCGACGATCGGCCTGGTGGCGTCGTCCGGCGAGCCCTTGGTCGTCAATTCGACCGTCTGCTCGGCGCCGTCGCGGATGATGCCGAGCTCGAACGTGGAGCCGACCGGCCGCGCGGCGAGCGCCGCGCTCAACTGGGTGACCCCGTCGATCTTGACCCCGTCGACGGTCAGGATCTGGTCGCCCGCCTTCAGCACGCCGTCCGCCGGAAAGCCGGAGATGGTGCTCTTGACGGTGACCACGCTGCCGTAGTCGATGTTCAGCTCGTGCAGCGCGGCCGCAACGGCCTCCTGCTGCGAGTCGACCATGTCGGCGGTGCTCTGCTGGTTGGACTGCTGCTCCGTCTCGCCCTGCGGGTAGACGACGTCGATCGGCAGAATGGCGCGCGTGGGGTCGAACCACGAGATGGCGAGGTCGATCCAGCTGAGCGGCGACTGCCGGCTGCCGCGCAGATTGACCGTGAGCATGTCGAGGGAACCGGTCGTGGGGTAGGTCGCCTCGCCGTCGACCTCGATGACGGGCGTGCGCTGGCCGGCGAGGTCGATGTCGCCGATGGTGTCGTACACGGGCCCGGGGCTCTCGAGCACGTACGGGGCCGGCAGGGTGCCGAGCACGACCGTGCCGGCGAGGGCGGCGATCATCAGGATCCAGCCGACCAGCGGAGCCGGGTTCTTCACGACGAGTCCTCTCGGTTGGCTTCGGGCAGAGTTGTTCGCTGCGGGCGCACCGCACGAAAGCCTCAGCCTAGGCGAAACGCCGGTGCGCGCATCGAGGGCCGGGCTACCGTAGTGGACATGGCCGATGACCCGCGGGACGACTCCTCCGATCCGTCAGAGGACGACTTCCGCGACATGCTGCGCGACTTCCTGGCGGGCAACACCGATATGGATCCCGCCAAGCTGGCGAGCGCCGCGGGGCTGCCGAACGACCCGGAGCTCGTTCAGCGCCTCATCGGGCAGCTGCAGCAGGCGCTGCAGAACAGCACTGACGGCATCAACTGGGGCCTCGCTCTCGAGCAGGCCAAGGGGCTCGCGGCACGTTCCGCCGTTCCCGCCACACCCGCCGAGCAGTCGGCGCTCGAGCAGGCGCTTCACGTGGCGGCGCTCTGGCTCGACGAGACGACCGACATCGCCGCGCTCACCGTGGAACCGGTACTGCTGACCCGCGCCGGATGGACCGAGGCGACCATGCCGGTCTGGACGCAGCTGGCCGAACCGGTCGCGGCCTCGATCGCGAACGCGCTGACGGGCGTGCTCGAGGAGCAGGCACCTGAAGAGCTGCTGAGCCAGATCGGCGATGCCGGCCGGCTCATGCGCAATGTGGGCGGCACGCTGTTCGCCATGCAGCTCGGCCAGGTCGTCGGGCAGCTCGCGGGCGAGGTGGTGTCGGGCGGCGACGTCGGCATCCCGCTGCTCGACGGGGAACAGCGTCAGGCGGCCCTGGTCGCGCAGAATGTCGACGCCTTCGCGAGCGGGCTCGACATCCCCGTCGACGAGGTCCGGCTGTACCTGGCCGTACGTGAGCTGGCGCATGCACGGCTCTTCCGCCACGCCAAGTGGCTACGACTGCACCTGCTCACGCAGATCACCGATTTCGCGCGCGGCATCCGCATCGACACCGACCGGCTCGAGCAGCTGGCCTCCGACTTCGATCCGTCGAACCCCGAAGAGCTGCGCAACGCGGTCACGAGTGGTGCTCTGATCCCGCCGAAGTCCGACGAACAGCTCGCCGCTCTCTCGCGTCTCGAGACGATGCTCGCCCTGGTCGAGGGCTGGGTGGATGTCGTCACCGCCGCGGCGACCGCGCGCCTGCCCAAGAGCGGAGCCATCGCCGAGACGGTGCGCCGTCGTCGGGCCGCAGGCGGACCGGCGGAGTCCGCATTCGCGACCCTCGTGGGCCTCGAGCTGCGTCCGCGTCGCCTTCGTGAGGCGGCTGCGATGTGGCAGGCGGTTCAGGATGCCGTGGGGGCCGAGGCGCGTGACTCACTGTGGGCGCACCCCGACATCCTTCCCAGCGATGCCGACATCGACGACCCGACCGCCCTGGTCGCTCGCCTTCAGGGCGGCACCCCCGAGCCGGACGATGTCGACCAGGCGCTCGAGGACCTGCTGAACGACGAGTCCGGCGACCGCCCGCACGAGGAGTAGCCCCGGTGGTCGAGTAGCGCCACCGGCGCGCATCGACGCCACACTGTGGATTCTTTCCGCGAGCACGTCCTCACCTGGACGACCCTGTCCCCCATGGTCCTGAAGCTCGCCGACGCCGTCCCGATGGTGTGGCGCACGCCGACCAGCGTGCAGCTCGGCGTCGACGCGCCCACGGTGGTGATCGAGGGCGTCACGCCGGGCGTCGAGCGGATGCTGGCCGCGTTGCGCTCCGGCGTCTCCCTCAGCGGCTGGAACATGCTGGCTCGCGACGCGGGGGTGCCGGCCACCGAGGCCGCGGCGCTGCTGGACCGGCTGGAACCGGCCATGCAGGCGGAGCGGCCCGCGGCATCCGGTCGAGCCCTCGTCACCGGCGAGGGACCGCTCGCACTCGCCCTCGCCTCGATGTTGCGCGATGAGGGCCTGCTCGCGCGGGCCGACGAGGCCCATCCCGCACTGGCGGTGCTCGTCGCGGATTGGGTGCTCGGCCCCGATGACGCGGCGACCTGGCTGAGGCGGGACGTGCCGCACCTGCCTGTGGTGTCGGCTGACCGTTCGGTGACGGTCGGCCCGTTCGTGGAACCCGGCCGCACGCCCTGCATCTACTGCGTGCAGTTAGCACGAACCGACGCCGACCCGGCGTGGCCGGCCGTCGCCACGCAGCTCTGGGGCCGACCGGCAGCGCCGATGTCGCAGCTGGCGCTCATGTCCGCCGCGGTGTTCGCCGCCCGTGCGGTGCGATCACGGCTTCGGGAGGGACCATCCGACACGGCGCGAGGCTGGCGCATCGCCGACGACGGTGCGGCGATCAGCGCCTGGACGGCGCGGCTGCACCCGCGTTGCTCGTGCGCAGCTCCGCCAGAAAGCGACTGGGCTCCCGGTTCTGGCCGCGCAGACCCTGGCGCGACCACGACAGCGTCAGGTTCCGGCGCGCCCGGGTGATGCCGACGTAGAGCAGTCGGCGTTCCTCGTCGACGGCCGCCAGCCCGCGGGCGTGGCTGATCGGCAGCAAGCCCTCGCTGAGGCCCGCGATGTGCACGATGTCCCACTCGAGACCCTTGGCGCTGTGCAGGGTCGACAGCACCACCGCGGCGACGGTCGGCTCGTGCTGCGCTGCCTGCCGCTGCTTGAGCTCGTCGACGAACGCCGCGAGACCGGTGCCGGGTGGCGCCTGGTCGGCGAGTTCGACGAGTGCCGTCAGCGCCTCCCATCGCTCACGCACTGCTCCCGCGCCGTCGGGTGCCTGCAGCGTCCAGCCCATGTTGCGCAGCACATCGCTGACCGACTGGAACAGCGGCGCCTGCGGCCCGCCCGCGGTGGTCCGGGCCACGCTGCTCAGTTCGAGAACCGCCTGCTTGATGAACGGCAGGTCGAAGAATCGGGTGGCGCCGACCAGGCGGGTGCTGACTCCGGCATCGGCGAGCGCCGACTCGAGCTGGGCGGCCTGGGAGTTGACGCGGTAGAGGACGGCGATGCGTTCGGGCCGGGTGCCGGCGCGCACCTGGGCCGCGACCGATGCCGCGATGCCGCGCGCCTCATCCAGATCGGTGTCGTAGGCGATCGGGGCCGCGACGGCGTCGGCGGCCGCCGCCGGGTGGGCGGCGACCAGTTCCAGCGAGCCGGCACGTCCCCGCATCAGCCGGTTCGCGAGGTGCAGCACGGGCGGGCTGGAACGGTAGTTCGTCTCGAGCCGCAGCACCGTCGCATCCGGATACCGGCCGGCGAACCCCAGCAGGTACTCGCTCGAGGCGCCCGCGAACGAGTAGATGGTCTGGCTGGCGTCTCCGACGACGCAGAGATCGGTGCGAGCGCCGAGCCACAGGTCGAGCAGCTCCTGCTGCAGGGGTGAGACGTCCTGGTACTCGTCCACGACGAAGAAGCGGTATTGCGCGCGCACCTGCTCGGCGACCCACGCCTCGCTGTCCAGCATGCCCGCCGTCGCGAGCAGCACGTCTTCGAAGTCGAGTTGGCGCCGGTCGTCTTTGATCGACTCGTATGCCTGCTGCAGGGACACCATCGCGTCGACGCTCAGGCCGGGCGGCAGGGCTCGGGATGCGGCGGCACGCGCGTAGTCATCGAGCGTCAGGCGCGAGATCTTGCGCCATTCGATCTCGGCTGCGACGTCGCGCAGAGTCGCGGTGTCCATGCGGATGCGCAGCTGCTCGGCGGCCTGCCCCAGCAGACGGCCCTTTCCGTCCAGGATGCGCGGCAGGCTGCCGCCGACGAGTTGCGGCCAGAAGTGGCTGAGCTGGGCCAGCGCGGCCGAGTGGAACGTGCGCGCGGTCACTCCTCCCGCGCCGAGTTGCCGCAGCCGGGTGCGCAGCTCGCCCGCCGCACGGGTGGTGAAGGTCAGCGCGAGGACGCGCGCCGGGTCGTAGACACCCGAGGCGACCCCGTTCGCGATGCGGTGGGTCAGCGCGCGGGTCTTGCCGGTTCCTGCTCCCGCGAGGATGCAGACCGGGCCGAGCAGCGTCTCGGCGGCCGTCCGCTGCTCGGCGTCGAGGTCGGCGAGCAGCTGCGCCGAGGTGGGGGCGCTCACGCCCGGCTGCCGTCGTCGATCTCGTCCCCGTACCAGTCCTCGATGATCGCCCGCGCGATCGAGGTCGGCCCCGGCAGGATGACCTCGCCCGACGCGGCCGCGGTATTCAGCTTCTCGCGGGTGAACCAGCGCAGCGCGATGATCTCTTCGCCGTCGGGCGTGCCCACGGTCGGATGCTCGGCCGGGACATGCGCGCGGAAGCCGACCATGAGCGAGGCAGGGAACGGCCACGGCTGGCTGCCCAGATACACGGGGTCCGCGACGACCAGCCCGGACTCCTCGAACACCTCGCGGATGACGGCGGCCTCCAGCGACTCCCCCGGCTCGACGAATCCGGCCAGGAGAGAGAAGCGGTTGGCCTCCCACATGGCGTTCGAGCCCAGCAGCAGCCGGTCGTCCGCGTCGGTGATGCCGACGATGACGGCCGCATCCGTACGGGGGAAGACCTCTGTGCCGTCCGGGTCGATGCGGGTCCAGCCGGACGCCGACGGCTGGGTGGCGGCGCCGCTGCGCGGCGAGAACCCATACGCGGCATGCCAGTTGGCGAGGGCGAGGGCCTGCGTGAACAGCCCGGCGTCCCGCGTCGAGAACCGGTGACCGAGGCGCCGCAGGTCACCCCACGCGTCCGTTGCCGGTGCGGGGCCGCTGAGAGCCGCGGCCTGCGCGTCGTCGACGAGCAGGGCCAGCACCGGTGCGCCCACGGGCAGATCGTCCGCGTCGGTCAGGGAGCGCCCGAGGTAGAGCGCGTCCCGGTGATCGACGGATGCGGCGGGCAGCACCGCGAGCATGTCCGGCCCGGCGAGAAGGGCCTTCTGGCCGTTCAGCACGATGGCCCGGGCGGCCGGGTCCGCGAGCACCGATTCGACGCCGCCGGATCGCGCCAGATGGTCGCGATCGATCTGCGACCGCGACAGCGGCAGCCGAGAGCTGAACGGACGAGACAAATGTGACCTTCTGGGGGGCGGCGTTTCGCACGAGTACAGGGATCGGCGCGACCTACCCTGTCGTCATGGCCAGATCCCATCTCACTCTAGCCGCGCTCGCGACGTCGGCCGTGGACGGTCTGGACGTCGCGGGATCGCAGCCGTTCGGATCACCCGGCGGAGACTTCGACGCCGCTCTGCTGACCGGAAGCGACGGCAAGCACTGGACCGTGCGCGTGCCCCGCAGCGAGCGCGCCGAGGCGGAGCAGTCCGCCGATCTCGTGGCCCTGCGCGCGCTCAGCGCCGGAGTCCGCACCCGGCTCCCGTTCGCCGTGTCGACGTTCGCCGGCCAGGTCCCGGTGGACGGCACCCGCGCGGTCGTCTACGAATTCGTCTACGGCACCAAGGTGCCCCTGGCCTCGTTCTCCACCGAGTACGCCGCCTCGGTCGGCGAGGCCATCGCCGCCATCCACGCCTTGCCGACCAGTTTCGTGGTCGACGCCGGGCTGCCTGCGCACAGTTCCGTCGACACCCTGCGCTCCACCGTCGCGCTGATGGATCGCGCGGCCGCCACCGGTCTCGTGCCCGCCGCGCTGCTGCGCCGCTGGGAGGCCGCGTCCGAGGAGTCCTCGCTCTGGCAGTTCACGCCGACGGTGGTGAACGGTTCCCTCGGCTCGGATTCGTTCCTGGGCGCCGCGGCCGGCGAAGAGCACGTCACCGGTGTTCTCGGCTGGCACGCCCTCCGCGTCGGTGACCCGGCCCGCGACCTCAGCTGGCTGTTCGGCGGCGGCGAGGACGTGTTCGATTCCGCGTTCTCGGCCTACTCGCGCGTGCGGGGCAGCGTCGACAGGCAGCTGCGCCAGCGGGCGATGCTGCTGAGCGAGCTCGAGATCGCGCGCTGGCTGCTTCATGGCACCGAGACCCGCTCGACCGAGATCGTGGACGACGCCGTGGGCATGCTCAGTCGTCTGGTCGACGAGGTGCAGAAAGACATCATGAACCCGATCGGCCCGCAGACCATGCCGGTGCTCGGGGTGGACGAGGTCGAGCGGCTGCTCGAGCAGACAGAACGCGTGCGCTAGCTAGCCAGCTGCACGATCCGCACCAGCCGGTTCGACCGGCGCAGACTGAACCGGATGCGCAGTTGGTGCCTCTTCGCGAGGATCACGGCGACCGTGACTCCGGCGAGGGCCGGGACCAGCCCGGCGACCAGGAACGCGACCATCGTGCCCAGGTGCTCGGCGATCCACCCCATGAGGAGGCCCCCGACGGCCTGCCCTCCCACCATCACCATGATGTAGAACGACATGACTCGACCGCGGATCGCCATGTTCGTCGACAGCTGGGTGATCGATTCGGCGGCGGTTCCGAACAGCAGGCGTGAGACCCCGATGCCGGCCAGCGCTGTGAGGAACAGCGGGTACCAGGGCGCGATGCCGGCGAACTCGGTGATGACCCCGTACGCGATGACGGTCGCCACGAGGTTGCGCAGGCGGACGGCGCGGCGGGTCGTGGCGATCAGTGCTCCGGAGAGGGCACCGAGTGCCGCGAGCGAGGTGTAGAGCCCGTAGCCGGCGGCGCCGGAGTGGTAGGTGTCGTTGGCGGCCGACGTGAACAGCACCGGCAGGCTCATCCCGAACACCGCATTGAAGCCGAGCAGCACCATGGGCCAGAAGATGGTCGGTTTGCGATGGATGTAGTGCAGCGCCTCGCGGATCTGCCCGCGCTGGGGCGCGACGCGTGGCGACGACAGCAGCTCGCCCTTGCGCATGAGCGCCAGGGCGAGAACGGCGATGCCGCTGGTGAGCGCGTTCACCGCGATCGACCAGCCGGAACCGAGAACCACGATCAGCACGCCCGAGATCGCGGGCCCGACGAGCCCGCCGAGGTGGAAGATCGTCGCGTTCAGGGCGATCGCGTTGCGCAGGCGGCGCGTCCCGACCATCTGGCTGACGAATGCGGATCGGGAGGGGCCGTCGATCGCCATCGATGCTCCGGTCACGGCGGCGACGACGAAGACGTGCCAGACCTGCACCCAGCCCAGAAGCACAAGCGCGGCGAGGGCGCCGTTCGCGACGGTGCCGACCGACTGGGTGATGCGCAGTACGGTGCGGCGGTTGTAGCGGTCCGAGAGGACGCCCGCCCACGCACCGAGCAGCAGGGTCGGAGCGAACTGCAGGGTCACGGTCAGGCCGACCAGCGCGACATTGCCGGTGAGTTCGAGCACCAGCCAGTCGACGGCGATGCGTGCCATCCAGCCGCCGGTGTTGGCGAACAGCTGGGAGACCACGTAGAGCCGGTAGTTGAACGCCTGCAGAGCGGCGAACGTGTCGCGCATGCGGGGTCGGGTGTCGAGGACCGGGATGGGTGCCGTGACGGTGGCCATGTCGACGGTGTCTACGGAGCTCATCGGGTCCCACGGTACGCTCGTGCTGTTCATTCACCGAGGCAATGGGGGCTATAAGTCCCATTCGATCCGTCAATGAGGGAGCACCGTGTTCGATCCCGCCCTGCTGCGCACGTTCGTCGCCGTCGCCGAGACGCTGAGTTTCACCCGCGCCGCGGAGCTGCTGCAGCTGAGCCAGCCGACGGTGAGCCAGCAGATCCGCAAGCTCGAGGTCGCGGCGAACCGGGTGCTGGTCGCACGCGACACGCGTGCCGTCGCCCTCACCGACAACGGCGACGCGATGCTGGGATTCGCGCGCAGCATCCTGGCCGCCCATGACGAGGCGGCCGCCTACTTCACCGGATCGGCCATGCGGGGGCGGCTGCGGTTCGGATCGGCGGACGATCTGGCGCTGACGCAGCTACCGCAGATCCTGCGCGACTTCCGGCAGCTCTACCCGCAGATCAACCTGGAATTGACCGTCAGTCAAAGCGGTGTGCTCGCCCGCAGGCTGAAGGCCGGCCAGCTGGACCTCGTGTTCATCAAGCAGGAGCCGGACCTGTCCGACGGCCGGGTGGTCCGTCGCGAACGGCTGGTCTGGGTTGCGCACAAGTCCCTGCAGCTGGACCCATCGGCCCATGTGCCGCTGATCGTCTATGCCGCTCCCAGCCTGTCGCGCGATGCGGCGATCAAGGCCCTGGAGGACGCCGGGCGAACCTGGCGCATCACCTGCAACGTCAAAGAACTGAACGGCGCGCTGGCCGCATTGCGGGCGGGGATCGGGGTGGCGGTGTTCCCCCAGAACATGATCCCGCCCGATCTGGTACCCGTCACGAACGCGTTCGGGCTGCCGATGCTGGGCGAGGTCGACTTCGCGCTGCTCGACAATCCGCGTGCCGCGCGCGAACCGGTGGAGGCGTTGATCGGCGCGATCGTGGGACGTGGCGTCACCCCTGCCGGTGGTTGAGTAGCGCCCGCGCAGCGGACGCGTATCGAAACCACGCCCCAGAACGACGCCTAAAGACGCGCCGCGCACTCCCGCGCCGCGAGCACGGCGAGCGAACGCGTCACCCGCAGCAGCTCCTCGATCGAGACCTGCTCGCGCGGTGCGTGTGCGAAGCGCACGTCGCCGGGCCCGTAGTGCAGGGTCGGGATGCCGCCGATCCCGGCGTACAGACGCAGGTCGCTGCCGTAGGGCGCTGCAGCGCGCTCGGCGTCGCGTCCCTCGGCGTCGGCGATCGCGGATGCCACCGACCCGATGAACGGATGAGCGCCGTCGATCCGCCCGCTGGCGAACTGCCCGCCCGACCACGCCACCTCGACGGGGTGATCACGCAGCCACGGATCCGCAGCCGCGGCGCGGAGGATCGCGGCCTCGAGCGCAGCCCGTGCGTCCGCCGGCGCCTCGTCGAGCCGCACGCCGAGGCGTCCTTCGGCGACGAGGAGGTCGGGGACGCTGCTCGCCCAGTCCCCCGCGTGCACTGTCCCGATCGAGATCGGGTACGGCAGGGCGGTGGTCGTGAAGAGCGGGTCCGGATCGGCGTTGCGCTCCCGCTCGAGCTCGAGCAGGGCGGCGTGGATCGGCAGGAACGCGTCGATCGCGCTGTGTCCCTCGAGCCGCGTGCTGCCGTGCGCGGCGCGCCCCGGGATACGCAGCTCGAAGGTGAGCGCCCCGGCATTCGCGATGACCAGACGACCGCTGGTCGGCTCTGTCAGCACGGCGGCATCGCCACGGTGACCGCGCAACATCGTCGCGAAGGCGCCGAGGCCGCCGTCCTCCTCGCTCACCACCGAATGCACGGCGAACGGCCGGCCGAGCGTGACACCCGATGCGACGAGCGCCCGCGCGACCGCCAGGTTGGCCGCAGCTCCCGCCTTCATGTCGCATGCGCCCCGCCCGTGGACGATGTCGTCCTGGATGGTGCCGCTCCACGGGTCGCGGTCCACCCATTTGTCGAGATCGCCGGTGGGCACCACATCGACGTGACCCTGCAGCACCAACGCGGGTGCGGCATCCGGACCCTCGCCCCCGATCGTGCCGACCACGCCATAGCCTTCGCGCCGCTCGGCCTCGATGCCCGGGAACTCCGGATGCGCGTACAGCTCGTCGAGGTCGAACTTCCACGCGTCGACCTCGAACCCGAGCTCACGCAGCTGGGTCGCGTGCCGGTGCTGCAGGTCGGATTCGGCGTCCGTACCGGTGATGCTGGGGACCCGGATCAGCTCCACCAGTTCGTGCACCAGCGCGGGCTCGTCGATCGCGTCGAGGATGCGCGCCTCGACCGCGCTCACGTTCGTCATCGAGGCAGGGTATCGCTGCGCTCGCCGAACACCGCGCGCCAGCGCGCCAGCAGCTCGTCCTCGCTGTCGATGTGCTCGGGACGAATGATCAGATCGTCGGCGACGAAATAGAACGC
>JAODAS010000091.1 GCA_025463555.1 Schumannella sp. | reverse complement strand
GTGAGGACGCGCTTGTACTTGGCGAGCGCCGGGACGATCTTGTGCAGGGAGACCGAATCGGCATCCGGCCCCACATAGAGCAGGTTGACGGGAACGTTCGGCAGCACGCGATGCACGTTCGCACGCTCCTTCTCGAGCATCGGCTGGGTACGCGAGCGCGGACCTTCGCCGATCAGCACGACGCCGCCGCGCCCGACGGCCCGGTAGATCGCATCCTGGCTCTTGTTCACGATCAACGGCATCTCGCTGCCCGTCCAGCTGCGGCGCAGGCCGCTCTTGAGCACTGCGCCGACGGCACCCGGTTTGCCGGTGATCTGCGAGTACGCGGCGGCCTCGGCGCGGCGGCCCAGCACGATCAGAACAAGCAGCACGCCGCCGAGCACGCCCGCGACGATGTACAGGATGAGGCCGATGACGTTGTCGCCCGACAGCAGCACGCCCACCGCGACCGCGATGCCGATCGGAGCGAGCAGGCTCACGATGAGGAACCAGGTGATCGCCGGGTCGTACCGGCGGGTCATGTTGAACACCTGCCACATCTGCTTGATGCGGCCGGGCTCTTTCTCGGGGGTGCTGGGGCGTGCCATGAGATTCAGGATACGGCCCTTCGACACGCGCTATGCGCTACTCAGGACACGCCCTTCGACACGGGCTATGCGTTACTCAGGACACCGCCTGCGCAAAGCCCAGCTCGGTGTCCGCGAGGTGACGCAGGTCCGCGGGGATGTCCCGTCCCTTCGCCACCATCGACCGCGCCCACAGGCGCCCCGCCCGGTAGCTCGACCGCACGAGCGGCCCGGCGAGCACACCGAGGAACCCGATCTCCTCGGCCTCCTCCTTGATCTCGACGAACTCCGCGGGAGTCACCCACCGCGCGACCGGCAGATGCCGTGCGCTCGGCCGCAGGTACTGCGTGACGGTGATGATGTCCGTCCCTGCGTCGTGGAGGCCGTGCAGAGCCTGGCTGATCTCGGCCCGTTCCTCACCCATGCCCAGGATCAGGTTCGACTTGGTGATGAGCCCGGCGGCCCGCGCCTGGGTGAGCACATCCAGCGAGCGCTCGTAGCGGAACGCCGGACGGATGCGCTTGAAGATGCGCGGCACCGTCTCGACGTTGTGCGCGAAGACCTCCGGCCGGCTCGAGAACACCTCGGCGAGCAGGTCGGGATTGCCCGAGAAGTCGGTGGCGAGGATCTCGACGCCGGTGTTCGGGTTCGCGGCGTGGATGGCGCGCACCGTCTCGGCGTGCAGCCAGGCACCCTCGTCGGGCAGGTCGTCACGGGCGACGCCGGTGACGGTGGCGTAGCGCAGTCCCATGCGGGTGACCGATTCGGCGACCCGGCGCGGCTCGTCGGTGTCGTAGTCGGCGGGCTTGCCGGTGTCGATCTGGCAGAAGTCGCAGCGCCGCGTGCACTGGCTGCCACCGATCAGGAACGTCGCTTCCTTGTCCTCCCAGCATTCGTAGATGTTGGGACAGCCCGCCTCCTGGCACACGGTGTGCAGGCCCTCCTCTTTCACCAGGTTGTGCAGCGCGGTGTACTCGGGTCCCATCTTCGCGCGGGTCTTGATCCATTCGGGCTTGCGCTCGATGGGCGTCTCGGCGTTGCGCACCTCGAGGCGCAGCAGCTTGCGACCGGACGAGTCGATCTGGGCCGCGGGGCTCATGCGAAGACTCCGGGGGCAGTCGCGAGGCTGGGCTCCAGGAAGCGCGGGAAGTGCCGTTCGACCAGCGGGACCACATCGGCCGGCGTGACGACGCGCCCGCCGCCTCCCCGCTGAAGCTCGCGGCTGATGCTGGTGACCCCGGCATCCGCGAGGCCGCACGCGACGATCGTCTCGTACGCCTCGAACGAGTTGCTGCAGTTGAGCGAGAACCCGTGCATGGTGACGCCTTCCGCGACGCGGATGCCGATGGCGGCGATCTTCTCGCCCGCTCCGCGATCGGTGCCGACCAGCCAGACGCCCGAGCGTCCCTCGACACGCTGACCCGGTATCCCGAACTCGGCCAGCACCTCGATGAGCATGCCCTCGAGGCGGCGTACGTAGGCGACCACATCGACGGGGTCTGACAGCCGAACGATGGGGTACCCGACCAGCTGTCCGGGCCCGTGCCAGGTGATCTTGCCGCCCCGGTCCACGTCGATGACGGGCGTGCCGTCGCTGGGCCGCTCGTGCGGTTCGGTGCGTTTGCCCGCCGTGTACACGGACGGGTGCTCCAGGAGGAGGACGGTGTCTGGCGCCCGGCCGCTGACGACCTGCGCGTGCATCGCACGTTGCTGATCGAGAGCGACCGAATACGGCACGGAGTTGGCGCTTAGCCCCGTGACGACGTAGTCGACCACGGTCAGAGCTTATGCGTTCGCGGGCGCGTTTCTCTGCACACCGCTCCTTCCGATGGGTGCGACCTGGGCTGCATTCCCCGGATGTCTCGGGAGCCATCGAAGCATCGATGCGATCGCCGCAGGCTGGGCGGGTGACGCTGGATCAGACCATCGCGGGGTATCGGGTGCTTCGGCTGCTCGCGAACGGGACGCGGTCTCGGGTGTCGCTGGCTCCCGGCGACCGCGTTCTCAAAGTCCTTGCGGGCTCCGAGGTCGCCGGCGAGGCACTGGCGCTGCATCGCGCGCGCGGCGATCACGTGGTCGCGCTGCTCGACGCCGCCGTGGACGACGACGGCGCCGTGCTCGTGTTTCCCCGCCTGCCGCGCGGGTCGCTCGCGGACGTTCTCGCGGGGCGCCCGGGGCTGGATGCGGGGGAGGCGGTGACGGTACTGGCGCCGATCACAGCGGCGCTGGCTCGCATGCACGCGGCGGGAGTCGCACATGGAGCGGTCTCTGCAAGTCACGTGCTCTTCCGGGCAGATGGTGCTCCGATGCTGATCGGCTTCGGCTCGGCTCGGGTGCACCAGCCCGGACTGCCGGAGGTCGCCCTCGAGCGCATCGACGGCGTGATCGCCGATCGTGCCGCGCTGGCGGCTCTCGCCGTCGCCGTGCTGTCTCGGGTGACGGGACCGCGCGCCGCGGCCGCCGGCGCCCTCGTGACCCGGATGGGCCTCGAGACGACGGGCCTCGAAACGACGGCGCAGCAGGGGGAACACGGGGATCTCGAGACCCGGCTGTGCCGCGAGCTCTTCGAGCTGGCGGGGGCACGCCCGGTGACGCTGGAGCCGGAGCCCGCTGCCGAGACCGGTCTTCGGCGTGCCGTCGACGTCGCCGACGTGCATGAGCCGCCCGCTGCAGATCCGGCCGAAGGCAGACGGCGTCTCGGTGCCGTGCTGGGACTGCTGCTGGAGTCGGGTCCCGGCAGCATGCTGCGCACGATCGTGCGGGAGCGCTGGAAGGGCTGGTCGCCTCGGCAGCGCACGATGGCGATAGCGGTCGCGGCGGGTGCGGCGGACCTCGTGGTGGCGGTTGTCGCCTTGCCCGGGGCACCGTCGGCGTCTGATCCACCTGGCGTGGGTGCGGTCGAGTCACCGGCTCCGGTTGAGACACCCGACCACTATCCGCCCTCCGCCGTCACTCAGGATGACCCGCTGGCCGCGCTGGGTGAACTGCTCACCCGACGCACCGAATGCTT
>JAODAS010000080.1 GCA_025463555.1 Schumannella sp. | reverse complement strand
CGACGTACAACGGCCTGGTCCGTCTGAACGTCCGCGTCGATGAGGCGTGGAGCGACATCACGGTGCAGATGAAGCGTCGTGCCGACCTCATCCCGAACCTCATCGAAGCCGTCAAGGGCTACGCCGCCCATGAGAAGCAGGTCTTCGAGAACGTGACCGCGGCGCGTGCCGCGACCGTCAACGCCACCACCCCCGCCGAGGCGGGCAAGGCCGAGAACATGATGCAGGCGGCGCTGAAGAGCGTGTTCGCGGTCGCCGAGGCGTACCCGCAGCTGCAGGCCAACCAGAACTTCCTTCAGCTGCAGGCTGAGCTGGTCGACACCGAGGACAAGATCCAGGCGTCGCGTCGCTTCTACAACGGCGGCGTGCGCGAGCTGAACACCAAGATCAAGGTGTTCCCGAACACGCTGTTCGTCCGCAGCCTCGGCTTCAAGGAGCGCGAGTTCTTCGAGGTCGACGAGCCGGCAGCGATCGCCGAGCCGCCGCGGGTGCAGTTCTGACCGACTTCGCCGGTTGAGTAGCCGCGCAGCGGCGTATCGAAACCAGCACCGAAAGAGCCCGCCCTTCACAGCGGGCTCTTTCCTTTCACCCAGGAGAATGAACTCATGTACAGCGCTATCGCAGCCAACAAGCGCAACACGGTCTTCATCATCCTGATCTTCCTGCTGATCATCGGGGGCCTCGGCGCGCTGGTGGCGTGGTACTTCCAGGACTGGTCGATCGCCGTCATCGTGCTCGTGATCGCGGCGCTCTACGCCGTGTTCCAGTACTTCATGGCGACGCGTCAGACTCTGGCGCTCTCGGGCGCCCGGCAGATCCAGAAGGCCGACAACCCGCGTCTGTACCGGGTGGTCGAGAACCTGTCGATCACCGACGGCCTTCCGATGCCGAAGGTGTACATCATCAACGACCCGGCGCCGAACGCGTTCGCGACGGGGCGCGATCCCGAGCACGCTGTCGTCGCCGCGACGACGGGGCTGCTCGAGATCATGGACGACCAGGAGCTCGAGGGCGTGATGGCCCATGAGATGGGTCACGTCAAGAATTACGACATCCGCGTCTCGCTGATCGTGTTCGGTCTGGTGATCGCGATCGGTCTGATCGCCGACATCATCTTCCGGATGATCTTCTGGGGCGGTCGCAGCCGCAACAGCAACCTGGGCGGCCCGGCCCTGCTGGTGGTCATCGCGATCGGTCTGATCGCGGCGATCCTGGCACCCATCGTCGCGGCCGTGGTGCAGGCGGCCGTCTCGCGTCAGCGGGAGTACCTCGCGGATGCGACCTCGTCCCTGACGACCCGCAACCCGGAGGGCCTCGCGTCGGCTCTGGAGAAGCTCGGTCAGTTCGGCCGGCCGGTCCAGCGCACGAACACGTCGATGTCGCACCTGTGGATCGCCGACCCGAACCGCCCCGGCTTCCTGTCGAAGCTGTTCAGCACGCACCCGCCGCTGGCTGACCGCATCGCCCGCCTGCGCGACAACGCGACCAAGTTCTGACCGCTGGTCGAGTAGCCGCGCAGCGGCGTGTCGAGACCACGCCACCCCCGTCCACCCGGATCCTCAGCTGTACATCAACCCGACGATCTGCCGCGCGATGGCGGTGAGCGCGTCTCCGCGATCGGCCCGGTACATGCGACCGACGAAGTCGGGTCCGGCGTGCAGGCTGATCCAGTTGCCGCCCACGATCAGGTCGACGAAGCAGTCCTGCCGCGAGGCATCGCAGCGCAGATAGGCCTCGTCGCCGGGTCGCAGACTCGGGATGCTGAGGGGCCGCAGCGCGCCGGGTCGGGTGAGCAGGGGGCGGGCTTCCGGCCACGCCCACGCGCCTCCCGGCAGGGTGATCATCGAGGCGATGTCGGCACCGTCGACCAGCCACGCGCACACCACCGCGCCGACACGCGACCGCGCACCGGAGGGGACGCTGCTGCCGAAGAAGTCGACATAGGTCTCCACAGGGAACCGCGGGCTGAACGCCGTGTCGACGAAGCTGCCCGGCACGATCGCGTCGCAGGTGCGCGGCAGGCGTACCGATCCGGCCGGGGGACTCCAGACCGGCGCCCCGCTCGGTCCGGCGAGCTGCACGGCGTCGCGGAGCCCGCGCAGCAGCTCGCGTCCCGCGGTGGAGCCGGCGACCCCCACTGCTCGCATCGACAGCCAGTCGCCGTCGACGAGCCCGTCGTAGGTGCACACCCACGGCAGCAGCGAGCCGTCGCAGCCGAGCACGGCGGTGCCGGTGAAGCCCCAGGTGTCGGCCCACGCGCGGAAGGAGGTCTCGGCCGCCGGCAGCAGCTCGAGCCGCACGCCCAGCCAGCCGCCCTTGCCGGTGGTGGGGAGTCCGTTGCTCCACTCGCAGGTGAGACCGCCGACCTGACGGATGGCGTCGTCCTCGGGCAACTCGTGGGTCTCACGGATGGTCTGGGCAGCCGCATCCCGTTCGGCGATCGTGGTGCTGAAGAAGGTCGACGGCGAGACCGCCGCACTGAGCTTCGAGCACGGGATGTTGAGGAGGGACTGGGGTGGAACCGGTCCTCCGGCGGTCAGCAGGGCGGTGCCGAACACCGCGGCCGCGACGATGGCCAGGATCTTCTTCATGATCAGCTCGCGTGGGCGGCGATGTCGGCCGCAATGGCGATCAGGGCGGCGTGCTCGGAGAGCGTTCCGGTGTTGGTACCGTGACCGATCGAGATCTTGACCCAGGAGCCACCGACCACGATGTCAAGCGAGGACGAGTCGACGTGCTCGAAGTACGACGTCGCGCCGGCAGGCACGCCGGGGACCGCCGGGCTCGGCACCGAAGCGCCGTTGGCCTCCATCGCGGCGGTCTGAGCGGCCTGCGCCCACGCGCCGCCCGGCAGCGACTGGATGTAGATGACGTCGAAGTCGGGGCTCGTGAGACTCCAGCGGCAGTCGGTGCCGCCGACGGCATAGAGCGCGGCTTTGGCGGCTCGCGGGTAGTTGTCCTCTTCCAGAGTGGCCGCGCCGCTCATACCGACCGCGGCCCGCAGGCGCGCCCCGGTGATCACGCCGGCGCAGCCGCCGCCGAACGTCACGTCCGGCACCGGGGGCGCCCATGCGGGGTCGGGTGCGGGGAGCGATGCGACGGTGCTCGCGATCGACGAGAACACCGGAGAGGTGAGGGTGCGCAGAGCCGAGGCGGTCGGGCTGGAGAGCGCATCGATGTTGAACGCGCTCAGCGAGAGCCACCACCCTGAGGAGAAGTAGCGGTCGTAGTCGCAGTCTCCGTAGTCGTCGCAGACGAACCGGCGGTCGCTGCCGTCACCCTGCGCGTCGGAGAACTCCTGCCACTGCGGGCCCGATGCCGGCACCAGCCGCAGGTCCAACCCTGCGAGGTAGCGGCCTTCGGAGGTCGAGATCCCGTCCGGGTCGCTCCACTGGCAGGCGACGCCGCCGTCCTGCCGCACGATCCACTCGTCGGCGATCTGCGCGCCGACGTATTCGAAGGTGCGCGTCGGGGGTGCCAGGTTGACCGGCACGGCGAAGATCGGGTCGAGCTGGGCCGGGTTCGTGAGGTCGTTGCAGACTATGTCGGCGGCCGGTCCGGGGCGCTCACCGGATGCCGCGGTCGGCACGGGCGCGTCCGTCGGGTCGGTGGCGGTGATGTCGGTGGTCGTCGGGGTCGGCGCTGCGCCGGAATCAGCGATCGGCGTCGAGCCGCCACCGGAGGACATTCCGCAGGCGGCGAGAGAGAACGTGAGGGCCGTCGCCGCGAGGACGACGAGGCTGTGACGCAGTGTCATGGTCATACTGTGTCGACGTAGCTGAGCCCCGTCTAGGTTGACGTGGGCGGCGACCGGATTTAGATCGCGGCGTCGAACCGGTACGGAACCGTCGTCGGGCCGTCGTGCTCGCCCGTGTTCTCGGGCTCGCCCGCCTTGCGGTACACGACGTGCCCGGTGTCCCAGGGCACGGTGATCTCCTCGTCGGCCGCGTCGGCGTCGAGAGGGATGATCTGACCGTCGAGCGGCCCGCCGCTCAGTCGCGCCAGGATGTTCTCTGCCATGTGTGGCCTCCTGGGTTGAGCCTAGGCCTCGACTGCCTGTGTCAGCTCCCGCGCCAGATCCCCGCGATCCACGACCTCGATCGACTCGCAGCCCTGCCATTCCGCGATCTCGCGCAGCACCGGCACGATCCGTTGCACATCCACCACCGCGCCCTCTTCGCGCCACGCCGACTGAACCCGCAAGACGCGAGCCTGCCGGTCATTCTTCAGATCGATGCGTCCCACCAGCTGGTCATCAATCAGCAGCGGCAGCGTGTAGTAGCCGAAGATGCGCTTCGGGGCGGGCGTGTAGATCTCGATGCGGTAGTGGAAGCCGAACATCCGCAGTGCGCGGTCTCGTTCCCAGACGACGGGGTCGAAGGGGGAGAGCAGGGCGGCCCCCTCGATGCGACGCGGGATGCGGGCGTCCTTGTGCAGGTATGCCTGCTTGCCCCATCCGGGCACGGTGACCGGCAGGACCTCGCCCTCGTCGACGAGACGCTCCAGCGCCCCGCGGGCCTGGGTCTGCTTGATGCGGAAGTAGTCGGCGAAGTCGTTCAGCGTGCCGATGCCGTGCGCGATGGCCGAGCGTTTCATCAGCTCGTATTTCGCCTCTTCGACCGGTACGTCGCGCGCGAGCACATCCGCGGGCAGGATCTGCTCCGGCAGCGCGTACACGCGCTCGAACCCCTTCCGCCCTGCCGACACCAGTTCGCCCACCCGGAACAGCCGCTCCAGCCCGCGCTTGACCTCATCCCAGTCCCACCACGGCCCGCGCGCCCGCTCGGCTTCACGCTCGAACGCGCTCGCCGGCATCGGCCCGTTTGCCGCCAGCTCGG
>JAODAS010000073.1 GCA_025463555.1 Schumannella sp. | reverse complement strand
GAGGAGTACGTCACCACGATGCAGACGCTCAGCATCGTCGAGGGTGCCGCGACGGCTCTCGCCGCGCCGCACCTGACCGCCGGCGACATCGCGCGCGCGCGAGCGATCAACGCCGAGATGATCGCGATGCTGGGCGACTTCGACCCGGTGCGGTTCACCCAGCTCAACCTCGACTTCCACGCGGTGCTGTTCGAGCGGTGCCCCAACGCGCACATCGTCGACCTGGTCGAGCGCGGATGGGCGCGACTCAAGCTGTTGCGCGAATCCACGTTCAGTTTCGTCCCAGGGCGAGCCCGCGGTTCCGTCGAGGAGCACGAGCACATCCTCCAGCTGATCGAACAGCACGCCGACTCGCTCGAGATCGAGCTGACCGCCCGCCGCCACCGCACCACGACCATGGATGCCTACCTGACATCCCGGCACCACTGAGAGCAGACGACCATGCGCTTTCGAAGCACCCCCCACGAGATCCGCGGATCGATCGTGCCCCTGATGACCCCGTTCACCGAGGAAGGCGCCGTCGACCACGAGTCGCTCAAGAATCTGGTCGAGTGGCAGCTCGCGAACGGCACCCACGGTGTCTCGATCGGTGGCTCGACCGGCGAGCCGGGCGCGCAGAGCATCGAGGAGCGCATCGCCGCCGTCAAGACCGTGACCGAGACCGTGAACGACCGCGTCCCCGTCGTCGTCGGCACCGGCACAGCGCAGCTGCACGAGACGATCGAGCTCACCGCTGCGGCTGTCGAGCTCGGCATCGACGCCTCCCTGATCATCACGCCGTACTACGCCCGCCCCACGCAGGAGGCGCTGTACGTCTGGTACAAGACCGTGGCCGCCGAGTTCCCCGATCTGCCGATCGTGGCCTACAACGTGCCGTCGCGAACAGCTGTCGACATCGAGCCGGAGACGGTGGCCCGCCTGTGGCGCGATGTCGACAACTTCGTCGGGGTGAAAGAGACCACGAAGGACTTCGAGCACTTCAGCCGGGTGCTGCAGCTCTGCGGCCCCGAACTGATCGTCTGGTCGGGCATCGAGCTGCTGTGCCTGCCGCTGCTGGCGCTCGGGGGTGCCGGGTTCCTGAGCGCCACGGCAAATATCGCCCCCGCCGCCCACGCCCGCATGTTCGAGCTGTGGGAGGCCGGCGACCACCAGGCGGCGCGCGACATCCACTACGGCCTGCATCCGCTCGTCGACCTGCTGTTCGTCGAGACGAACCCGGCGCCGGGCAAGTGGGTGCTCGAGCAGCGCGGCCTGATCCGGTCGGGCTACGTGCGGCCGCCGCTGATTCCGCCGACGGATGCGGGGCTGGCCAAGATCCGGCAGTACCTGCATGAGGGCGAGCAGTACCTGTCGCCGGTCGCCGACGAGTTCCTGATCGGAGCCGCGCGATGACGCACCACGTCCCGACCGGGCTGCCCGATCACATCCAGCACTACATCGACGGCGAGTTCGTCGACAGCGTCGACGGCGACACGTTCGACGTTCTCGACCCGGTGACCAACGAGACCTACACGACTGCTGCGGCCGGCAAGAAGGCCGACATCGACCTGGCTGTGGCGGCGGCGACCCGTGCGTTCGCCGAGGGTCCGTGGCCGCGCATGAAACCACGTGAGCGCTCGCGCATCCTGAACAGGATCGCGGATGCCGTGGAGGCTCGCGACGCCGAGCTGGCCGAGTGGGAGACGTTCGACACCGGCCTGCCGATCACCCAAGCGCTCGGGCAGGCGCAGCGGGCGGCCGAGAACTTCCGCTTCTTCGCCGACCTGATCGTCGCGCAGTCGGATGACAGCTACAAGGTCCCCGGCGCGCAGGTCAATTACGTGAACCGCAAGCCGATCGGCGTCGCGGGCCTCATCACCCCGTGGAACACCCCCTTCATGCTCGAGTCGTGGAAGCTGGCGCCGGCGCTCGCCTCGGGCTGCACGGTGGTGCTCAAGCCTGCCGAGTTCACGCCGCTGTCGGCGTCGCTCTGGGCAGGGATCTTCGAGGATGCCGGGCTGCCGAAGGGTGTCTTCAACCTGGTCAACGGGCTCGGTGAGGATGCCGGGGATGCGCTGGTCAAGCATCCGGGCGTGCCGTTGATCTCGTTCACGGGTGAGTCGTCGACCGGGGCCCTGATCTTCTCGAACGCCGCCCCGATGCTGAAGGGCCTGTCGATGGAGCTGGGCGGCAAGAGCCCGGCGGTCGTGTTCGCCGACGCCGACCTCGACGCGGCGATCGACTCGACGCTGTTCGGGGTGTTCTCGCTGAACGGCGAGCGCTGCACCGCCGGCTCGCGCATCTTGGTGGAGCGGTCCATCTACGACGAGTTCTGCACGCGCTACGCGGCTCGTGCTGCGGCGATCGTGGTCGGCGACCCGCACGATCCGAAGACCGAGGTCGGGTCGCTCGTGCACCCGGAGCACTACGCCAAGGTCATGAGCTACGTCGAGATCGGCAAGGGCGAGGGCAGGTTGCTCGCCGGCGGCGGACGACCCGAGGGTCTCGACACCGGCAACTACGTGTCGCCCACCGTGTTCGCTGACGTCGCGCCCACGGCTCGGATCTTCCAGGAGGAGATCTTCGGCCCGGTCGTCTGCATCACCCCGTTCGACTCCGACGCCGAGGCGCTCGAGCTGGCGAATGGCGTCAAGTACGGCCTCGCGGCGTACCTCTGGACCACGAACCTGACGCGCGCACACACGTTCGCCCAGAACGTCGAGGCCGGGATGGTCTGGCTCAACTCCCATAACGTGCGAGACCTGCGCACCCCGTTCGGCGGGGTGAAGGCGTCCGGCCTCGGCCACGAGGGCGGCTACCGCTCGATCGACTTCTACACCGACCAGCAGGCCGTGCACATCACGCTCGGGCCTGTCCACACCCCGCGATTCGGAGCCTCATGACGAACCCTCCTTTCGACATCCTCAGGTGCGCCTATGCCGAGCTCGTCGTCACCGATCTCGCCGCCTCCCGCGAGTTCTACGTCGACGTGCTCGGCCTGACGGTGTCGTACGAAGACTCCGAGGTCATCCACCTCCGCACGCTGGAGGAGTTCATCCACCACAACCTGGTCCTGCGCCAGGGTCCGGTCGCGGCCGCCGCAGCTCTCGCGTTCCGGGTGCGCTCGCCCGCAGACGTCGACCGTGCCGAGGAGTACTACAAGGGTCTCGGATGCCGCACCGAGCGCCGCCCGGACGGTTTCGTCCACGGGGTGGGCGATTCGGTTCGCGTGACCGACCCGCTCGGCTTCCCGTACGAGTTCTTCTACGCCGTGGAGCACGTCGAGCGGCTCGCCTGGCGCTACGACCTGCACACGCCCGGAGCACTGGTCCGGCTCGACCACTTCAACCAGGTGACTCCGGATGTGCCGGCAGGTATCGCGTACCTCGAGGGCGTCGGATTCCGTGTCACCGAGGACATCGAGGATTCCGACGGAGTGGTCTACGCGGCCTGGATGCGCCGCAAGTCCACCGTGCACGACACCGCCCTGACGGGAGGAGCCGGCCCGCGCCTGCACCACATCGCGTTCGCGACGCACGAGAAGCACAACATCATCGCGATCTGCGACAAGCTCGGTGCCCTGCGCCTCTCCGACCGCATCGAGCGCGGACCGGGCCGGCACGGCGTCTCGAATGCGTTCTACCTGTACATCCTCGATCCCGACGGTCACCGCATCGAGATCTACACCCAGGACTACTACACGGGCGACCCCGACAACCCGGTGGTCACGTGGGACGTGCACGACAACCAGCGTCGCGACTGGTGGGGCAACCCGGTCGTGCCCTCCTGGTACACCGAGGCGTCCCCGGTGCTGGACCTGGACGGCGAGCCGATGCCCGTGGTCGAGCGCGAGGAGCCGACCGAGATGGCGGTGACGATCGGCGCCGACGGCTTCTCGTACACGCGCAAGGGCGACGGCTTCAAGCTGGGCAACCAGCTCTGACGCGCGGTGGTTGAGTAGCCGCGAAGCGGCGTATCGAAACCGCCTGACGGGTTGAGCCGAACGTGGTTTCGATACGCGCCTTCAGCGCTACTCAACCACCGGGGTGAGCGCGTAGATCGCGACCGCCGCCGCGGCCGCCACGTTCAGCGAGTCGATCCCGTGCCGCATCGGGATCCGCAGGTGCACATCGGCAGCCGCGAGCGACTCCGGCGACAGGCCGTCTCCCTCGGAACCCAGAACCAGCGCGACTCGTTCCGGGACCAGGTAGTTCCGCAACGAGACGGCTTCCGGGGTGAGGGCCAGCGCCGCGACCTCGAAGCCGGCGGCGCGCAGCAACGGTGCCAGCTCGGGCAGCTCCGGGGCGCGCGTCCACGGCACCTGCAGCACCGTGCCCATGCTCACGCGAATGGCACGCCGGTAGAACGGGTCGGAGGTTCGCGGAGTGACGAGCACCGCATCCGCCCCGATGCCAGCGACCGACCTGAAGATCGCGCCCACATTGGTCGGATCGACCACGTCTTCGATGACGACCAGCCGCCGGGCGTCGGCGATGAGCGCCGCCACGTCAGGTAGAGGCGGCCGCGCGATCGACGCGACCACCCCGCGATGCAGCAGATACCCGGTCAGCTCGGCGAGCAAGTCGCCCGGGCCGGTGAAGACCGGCACGTCACGGGAGCCGAGCACCGCCAGCACCTCATCCACCGACGCCCCCAGGGCCAGGACCGCGCGCGGCGAGTGCCCTGCCCGCAACGCGCGCTCGAGCACGAGCAGGGACTCCGCGATGTACAGCGCGGGCCCGTCGCCGCGTCGCAGGTCGACGTCGGTGCGACGCGCGAAGTCGCCCAGCCGCGGGTCACCGAGATCGGTGATCGGGACGACAGCCACCTAGACGAAGACCTGCAGCACGAACACCACGGCCAGCGCCGCAGCGCCCAGCACGGCGAGCGTCATCAGCAGGTACGAGAACATCAGGCCTCCACGGTCGTCGAGATGTCGGCACCGGCGGCAGCCAGTTCGGTCAGAGCAGCCGCCGAGGATGCCGGCGCGACCCCCGCGACCAGATCGGTCAGCACCCGGACATGCCGGCCCGCGGCCAGGGCATCCAGAGCCGAGGCCCGCACGCAGTAGTCGGTCGCGATCCCCGCGACGTCGACATCGGTGACCCCCAGCTCGTCGAGGGCTTCGGTGAAGCCGGCCCCGGCATCCGTCACGCCTTCGAAGATCGAGTACGCCGGCTTGCCCTGCCCCTTGCGCACATGCACGTCGATCAGGGTGGTGTCGAGCGCGGGGTGATATTCGGCACCCGTCTCGCCGCCGACGCAATGCCGGGGCCAGGTGTCGACGAAATCAGGCTCGGTGCCCGGCGCGGCGAAATGCCCGCCGTTCAGGTCGTCGCCGTGATGCCAGTCGCGTGAGGCGAACACGACGTCGTATTCGTCCGGATGCGCGCGCAGGTACGCCGTCACGCCCGCCGCGACCGCTGCCCCGCCGTCGACCCCGAGCGCCCCGCCCTCGGTGAAGTCGTTCTGCACATCGATCACGAAGAGGGCGCGGGTCATGGTCGTCCTTCGAAAGGTGAGCGGTCTAGAAGTTGGCGAGGTTGTTGCCGCATTTGTAGACGCCGGTCACCAGGGTGTCGAGCGCCTCTTTGGCATTGTCTTTGATGCCGCCGCCGATCGCGTAGAACGCGAACGTCAGCTCGGTGCCGTCGGCCGCATCCATGAATCCCGCGAGCGTGTACGCGGTGTCGATCCACCCCGTCTTGGCGGTGACGTGTCCGCGAGCGACCGCGTTATTCCCGGTGAACCGGCCGGCGAGGGTGCCCGACTTGCCGGCGACCGGCAGCGCGTCACGCACGATGTCGAGGTTGTCCGAGCCGGCCTGCACCTTGCGCATGAACTGCGCCATCACGGATGCGGGCACGCCGTTCTCCTCGCTCAGACCCGACCCGTCCCTGATGACGACGCGCGAAGCGGAGTCCTGGTCGTCGGGGAAGATGGCACTCGGAATCGCCTGCTGCAGCGAGGCGGCGCTGCCGCCCAGGCCGCCCTGCACCGACACCACGCGTGCCAGCATCTCGGCGAGGGTGTTGTCGCTGTTGAGCAGCATCTGCTTGATCAGCACCCGCACCGGCTGCGACTTGACTTCGCCGAGCTTGATGCCCCCGGCTGCGGTGCCGTTGCTGATGTTCACGTCGGCGGCGACGATGCCGCCGGTGTCGGCGTCGCGGAGCGCCTGCAGGAATGCGGCACCGGCACGGCCGATCGGGTTGGTGCTGCGGGGGCTGGTCTGCTTCGTCGGGTCCGCGCGGTCGCCGTCGATCTGCAGCGCGGTCACCTCGGAGTGGTACCCGATCTTCTGCTCGCTGCGCTTCCAGGTCGAGTCCCACTTGTCGGAGGAGTTCCAGTAGCTCGCGTCGAGCACGAGGTTGTCGATCTGCTCGCCCGGATAGGTCGCCGCGAACTTCGAGATCACCGCGGCCGCGAGCGAGCTGAGCTTGGGGGCGCCGGTGTAGACGCTCTCGGTACCGGGCGGCATGGCGCTGAGGGTGGCGTCGCCCCGCCCGATGAGCACGATCGTGCCGTGCTGGCTTCCGGTGACGACGCTCGTGGTGATCTGGAAGTCGGCGCCGAGCTGCTCGACCGCGGCGGAGGCGGTGAACACCTTCAGCACGCTGCCGGTGCGTTGCGCCGATGCACTGTGGAACGCGTAGAGCGGCTCGCCGGTCCCCGCGACCACGACCGATCCGGCGAGTTCCATGAGCCGGGGGTCCGACGCGAGCTTCTGCACCGAGCAGGTGCGCAGCAGTGCGGTGGTCGGCGCGGCGGTGGGCTGCGGGCGCGGCGGTACCTGCGTCTCGTGGGGGACGGGCGCCGCAACCGGAGTCGAGCCGTAGGCGACGCCCGCGAAGACCGCTCCCGTGCCGAGCAGGAGGAAGGCGACGGCGAGGGCCGAGAACAGCGACGCGGTGGGGTGCTTGCGGATCGCCCCGACAATGCCGCCCTTGGGGGCGATCGGCTGACCGTTCTCGTCGATCAGCACGGGCGTGGCGGGATCGTTGCGGGTGCGCGTCGCAGGCTCGCGCTTCTGCCGCGGCTGACGCGTCGCCTTCGGGGCCGCGGACCCGCCCGCGGATTCGCGGGCAGCGCGGCGCGAGAGAGGTTGCTCGTCGGTCACCCCGCAATGATAGGCGAGGCGGCTGCGCTGAACCTCAGAGCGCTAACGCTCGGACGGGTACGCGAGACCGATCTGCGATCGCACCTCGTCCAGCGACGCCATGATCGCGACGCTCTCGGAAGGCGGCAGCACATCCCCCTCGAGCCGGCCGGTCGCCACCAGCTCCTCCAGCGCCGCCGCCTGGAACTGCATGCCGCGGCCCTGCACCGGCTGGTCGTAGTCCTCTATTACGGCGCCGTCCGGTGCGATCACCCGGAACGTCGTCGGGGAGTACCAGACACCGTCGATCTCGATGCGCGCCTCGGTGCCGAGGATGGTCGCCCGGTTCGGGCCCTGGGTGTCGAGGGCCGCGTGCATGACCGCCTGCTGCCCGCCGGCATAGCCGAAGATCATCGCCGTCTGGCGGTCGACCCCTGTCGCCGTCTTCGACGCGTTCGCCTGGATGCTCGCCGGCGCTCCGAACAGGTCCCAGGCGAACGACACCGGGTAGATGCCGAGGTCGAGCAGGGCGCCGCCGCCGAGGTCGGGGTTCTGGATGCGGTGGGCCGGGTCGGTCGGCAGCTTCTGCGTGTGGTCGGCGATCAGCGTGCGCACGTCGCCGAGTGTGCCCGCGGAGATGATCTCGCGGATCCGCACCATGTGCGGCAGCCACCGCGTCCACATCGCCTCGAGCACCACCAGACCGCGCTCGCGGGCGAGATCGGCGACGCCCTGCGCCTCCGCCGCGTTCACCGTGAACGACTTCTCGACCAGCACATGTTTGCCGGCCTCGAGGGCCAGAGTGGCGTCGGCCGCGTGCATGGGATGCGGGGTGGCGACGTAGATCACATCCACGTCGGGGTCGGCCACCAGGGATTCGTAGCTGCCGTGCGTGGTCGCGATGTCATGCTCTGCCGCGTAGGCATCCGCCCGGTCTTGCGTTCGCGACCCGACGGCCGTCACCGGCGAGCCGAGAACCCGCAGATCCCTGGTCATCGCGGTCGCGATGCCGCCGGTCCCCAGGATGCCCCAGCGCAGTCGTTCCGTCACCCGTCCAGCCTACGGGGAACGACCGGGCGCGCGGGCTGAGAGCCGCGCGCCCGGAAGGCGGTGGCTAGCAGCTGCTCCAGCGGGCTGCGGCGCGGACGAACGCGAACGGCTCGGAGGGCACGCCGCCGTGCGTCATCGCGAAGTAGATGCAGACATTCGACGTGCTGCCGGAGTAGGTGGGCTTGTACAGCGCCGTACGGTGCGAGGTGGAGTCCCACCATTTGAGGGCGACCGTGACGCCGGTGTTGTTCATCCCGCCGGCGAGGTTCCCGTCGCAGCCGACCGACGGAACGCCGTCGCTGCGCTTCGTGCCGATGTGTCCCCACGCGCTGGCGGGGTTGGTGCTGGGGTCCTCGGCCATCCAGAACAGCCGGCGCTCCATGCAGGAGTCGTACCGGAAGTTCGACAGCGAGATGGGCTTCAGGCAGTTCGCCGCGCGTTTTGCGTTGTAGGCCTGGGCGAACGAGACCAGGTCGCCCGTAGTGGTTCCCGCCACGCCGCCGGCCGAGGTGATGCCCGGCGCGCTGCCCAGTGTGCCTCCGGCGGTCGTCGTGCATCCTGCCGGACCGGCGGGAACGGGGACGGCTGCGCGGCGATCGATCGTCGGCGATACCGAGGCCGGCGGCTTGACCGTCGGCGTCTCGGTGACGGGGTTGAACTTCGACACGGGCGGCGGCGGCTGGATCAGGGCGACGGCGGCGGGTGCAGAAGACACGGGAGTGGCGGGCGCGGCGAACGCGAGCGCTCCGCCCGCGATGGGCAGCGCGAGCGCGACGAGGGCGGCTCCGACGAGCCCCCATCTCAGCGGTCGCTTCACGACGTGATCCCCCCAGATCATTCCTGTGCAGAACACAGCGACACCGGGCCCCCGCCCAGTTGTCTGCTCGAAAAGTACGCCTCCTGGGAAGGACCGGGCAAGGCTCGGAGAGCGTTACACCCCCGGATTGGGGGTGCCTGCCGCAATAGGCTCGCAGAGTCATGACCGTCTTCGACTTCCTCGCCCACAGCGCCCTCCCGCGGCCGGATGTGAGCCTCGACGACGCCCGCCGGGTCGCCGCCGAGCGCTACGGCGTGCAGGGCGAGATCACCGAGCTGGGCAGCAATCAGGACCGCAACTTCCTTCTCGACGACGGCACCCGGCGGCTGCTTCTGAAGTTCTCGAACGCGGTTTTCGGCGACGACGAACTGCGCGCGCAGAACCTGGCGGCGGATGCCGTGGCCGGCGCGGGCATGCGGGCCCCCCGGTGCGTCTCCTCGGTCGACGGCGCCGACATCGTGACCGTCGGATCGCTGAAGGTGCGGCTGCTCACATTCGTCGAGGGCGAACAGCTGACCGAGGCGGGGTTCGATCCCGCTGCCCTGGGATCGCTGTCGGCGCGCGTCGCGCTGGCGCTGCGCTGCGTCGATCACGCGGGCACCCGGCAGCGGACGCAGTGGAACCTGCAGTCGGCCGGTGACGTGGTCGACCGTCTGATCGACCAGATCCCGGATGCCGCGCGACGCGACCGCGTCCGTTCCGTCTCGCAGACCGCGCTCGGCATCCTCTCTCCCGTGCGCGACACGCTGCGGACCCAGGTCATCCACGGAGACCTCACCGACGACAACGCCGTCGCCTCCCCCGGAGGCGCCGTCGACGGCGTGATCGACTTCGGCGATGTCGCCGAGAGCTGGACCGTCGCCGAGCTCGCCGTCACCTGCATCGCGACCCTGCACCACAACCCGCGTCAGCCGCTGGCCGTGCTCGACACGCTCGCCGCCTTCCACGAGCTGCTGCCGCTGACCGACGATGAGCTCGACGCCCTGTGGCCCCTCGTGCAGCTGCGCGCCGCCGTGCTGGTCGTCAGCGGGGAACACCAGGTCGCACTCGAGCCCGACAACCTCTACGCCGACCAGAACCG
>JAODAS010000030.1 GCA_025463555.1 Schumannella sp. | reverse complement strand
CCGCAGCACGCACAGTGCTCGGACGGCTTGTGAAAGACCTCGGCGGTGGAGCATTCCCGTCAGCCGAGACCATCGCCGCGGGCGGACGCGACGTGCTGCGGGGTCCGGCATCCCGCGTGAACACCATCGTCGGGGCCGCCGAGGCGCTCGCGTCGGGCGAGCTGCGGCTCGACGTCGAGACGCCGGCCGTGGAGCTGCGCGAACGTCTCCTGGCCCTGCCCGGGATCGGACCCTGGACCGCTGACTACCTGGCGATGCGCGTGCTCGGCAACCCCGACATCCTGCTCGGCACCGATCTGGTCGTCCGGCAGAGTGCTGCCGCGCTCGGCCTGCCGGGCGACCTGCGCGGACTGGACCAGCGCGGCGCGCCCTGGTCACCGTGGTGCAGCTACGCCACGGTGCATCTCTGGCGCGCGCGGCCGCTGCGCGGCTAGGGCATCTCTGGCGCGCGCGGCCGCCGCGCGGCTAGGGTTTCCGCGTGCCGAGCATCACGGTGGTCATCCCGGTGAGGAACGACGCCGCCATGCTCAGCACCGCACTCGACGCACTGAAGCGGCAGCAGCGGCGGGCAGACGAGATCGTCGTCGTCGACAACGGCAGCTCCGACGCGTCGGCGGCGATCGCGGCCGCAGCGGGTGCCCGCGTGATCACGGAACCGGTCCGCGGCATCCCCAGCGCCACCTCCGCCGGATACGACGCCGCGACCGGCGACCTCATCGCCCGGATCGACGCCGACACGATCGTGCACCCGAGCTGGCTGGCCCGCATCGAAGACGCGTTCACCGCCGACCCCGGTCTGTCGATGCTGACCGGCGGGGCGCGGTTCTACGGATCCACCGCGCTCGTGCGCCGGCTCGGCGAGGTGCTCTACATCGGCGGCATGTACTGGTCGATGACGCCCTACCTCGGGCACCCGCCGGTGTTCGGGTCGAACTTCGCCATGCGGCGCGAGGTGTGGTCAGAACTGTCGGACGAGGTGCATCGCGAGAACGGCATCCACGACGACCTCGACCTCAGCCTGCACATCAAACCGTGGATGCGCGTCGAATACGATCGCGGGCTCGTCGTGCAGATCTCGGCTCGGCCGTTCTCGACCGTCGGCGGGCTTGCCCGCAGGATCGCCTGGGTGATTCCGACGCTGCGCAACCACTGGCCGCAGGAATCCCCGTGGGGTCGCCGTGCCGCACGTCGTGAGTGGCGCGACGAGGTCGCGCACCGCATCGCCTAGACCGCCGCCACCTTCGCGAAGAGGGACACCATGTCGCGCGCCAGCTGATGCGGGGTCGTCTCGCAGGGACTGTGCCCTGTCGGGTAGACGGCGAGCTCCGCGTCGATCCGCGCGGCGAACCCGGCATGCAACGCGGCCGGCCACAGGTCGTGCGAGCCCACGGCGACCAGCTTCGGGATGTCGAGGGCGGCCAGACGGGAGCGCACGTCGGGCGCGTGCTTCATCAGCACGATGATGTCCTCCATGCTGCGGCGGCTCGTCAGCGCGAACCGCGCCCGCACGAACTCCAGGCGCATCGGCGGCACGTGGTTCTTGTTCGTCACGATGCCCCATGTCATCAGCGCCGCACCCACCCTGCCCGTCGCCATCCAGGTGAACGGCCCGAGCCCTCGCACGCCGCGGAAGCTGTTCCCCGGCTCCGGGGGCGTCGCCAGCAGCGTGAGGCTGCGCACCAGATCCGGCCGCTCCACGGTCACCAGCTGCGCGACGATGCCCGCGAACGAGTAGCCCAGCAGGTGGGCGGGACCGCCGTCCTCCAGCACGGCCACCATGTCGTCCCGGAACATCGCGTAGTCGTACCGCCGGCCCCGCCCGGGCCCCGCGTCGGCCGACTCGTACTGCCCGGCCAGGTCGTAGCTCTGCACGTAGTAGCCCGCGGCCGCGAGGACGGGCGCGAGCAGGAGGAAGTCCTCCTTCGACCCAGATACGCCCGGCACGAGCAGGATGCGCGGATGCAGCGGGTTCCCGAGCGAGACGACGGCGAGTTCGCCGCTCGGCGCCGAGAAGCGTGACGCCACGGAGCCCGGCGCAGGCAGCGTCCAGTCGACGTCGGGGAGCGCGCGATCCAGGCGCTCCGCCTCGTCGCGGGGCTCTCCCTCGGGTTCGCTGTGGTGATCGAACACGGGCCCAGATTAGCGATTCTCTGCCTTTAGGCTCGGCACATGACCGAGGATCCGGCCCACACCCGCAACGCCCAGCATGACGCCGTCGCCGGCGACGGCCGCGACGAGACCGAGGCTGAGCGGCTCGACCGCAACTGGACCGAGCTGCTGCAGGAGTTGCGCGTCACTCAGACCGGCACCCAGATCCTCACCGGATTCCTGCTGACGATCCCGTTCCAGCAGCGGTTCGGCGACCTTCACCCCGCTGAGGTGACGATCTACCTGGTGCTGGTCGCTTTCGCCGCCCTCGCGACGATCCTGGCGCTCGCGCCGGTCGGCCTGCATCGCGCGCTCTTCCGGACGGGGCGCAAGAGCCGCATCGTCCGCCTGTCGAACCGGCTGCTGATCGCCGCCCTGGCGTGTGTCGCCTTCACACTCATCGGGACGACATCGTTGATCTTCGGCTTCGTCCTCGGCGCGG
>JAODAS010000024.1 GCA_025463555.1 Schumannella sp. | reverse complement strand
ACACCTCCAGGCGGTTCGCGCGCCAATGGTCGAGTCCCAGCTGCTCAGCGATCGGATCGATCACCTCATGGAAGCCGCCGGACACCACGGCGACCCGGCCCCCCGCATCCTGAACGGCCCGCACCATGCCGGGCACCCCCTGCGTCACCGTGACCTGCGATCGCACCCTGTCGAACACCGACTCCGGGAGGCCGGCAAGCGTTGCGGCGCGCTCGCGCAGGCTCTTCTCGAAGTCGAGCTCGCCGTTCATCGCCCGGAACGTGATCTCGGCGACCCGCTCGGCTGATCCTGCCTCCGCCGCGAGCAGCTCGATGACCTCGTCCTCGATGAGCGTGGAATCGACGTCGAGCACCACGAGGAAGCGCGCCATGGGGGAACGGCCTTCCTCGCGATGGGCTACTTCGTGACGTGGACGCCCTTGCCGACGACGGTGATTCCCGTTTCGGTCACCGTGAAGCCGCGTGCCCGGTCTTCGTCGTGATCCACGCCGACCTTCGCGCCGGCATCCACGACGACGTCCTTGTCGAGGATAGCGCGCTGGATCACCGCGTTCGCGCCGATGTCGACCCGCTCGAAGACGACCGCGTCGACCACCTTCGCGCCGGAATGCACGCTCGTCCAGGGGCCCAGAACCGACCGTTCGATGTGCCCGCCGGAGACGACGCAGCCGAGCGAGACGATCGAGTCGATCGCCGTGCCCGCGCGTTTCTTGGCGTCCCGCACGAACTTCGCAGGGGGCGAGTTGAGCTGCTGACTGAAGATCGGCCAGTCACGGTTGTACAGGTTGAAGATCGGAAGCACATCGATCAGGTCCTGATGAGCCTCGAAGAACGACTCGATGGTGCCGACGTCCCGCCAGTAGAACTTGTCACGGTCGGTGGACCCGGGTACATCGTTGCGGTTCAGGTCGTAGACGCCGGCCTGGCCCCGTGCCACGAAGTCGGGGATGATGTCGCCGCCCATGTCGTGATTGGAATCTGGTCGGGCCCCGTCACGGTGGACGGCGTCGATCAGCACGTCGGCATTGAACACGTAGTTGCCCATCGAGGCCAGGACTTCGCCGGGGGAGTCGGTCAGCCCCACGGCGTCTTTCGGCTTCTCATGGAACGCGGCGATCTTCTCGCTGTTGTCGGGGTCCAGCTCGATCACCCCGAACTGGTCGGCCAGGGCGATCGGCTGACGGATCGCCGCGACCGTGACGCCCATGCCGGAGGCGACATGCGCCGCGATCATCTGGCTGAAATCCATGCGGTACACGTGGTCGGCCCCGACCACACAGATGATGTCGGGCTTCTCATCGAGCACCAGATTCAGGCTCTGGAGGATGGCGTCCGCGGAACCGCTGAACCAGCGCTTGCCCAGCCGCTGTTGCGCGGGCACGGAGGCCACATACGCGCCGAGCATCCCGCTCAGCCGCCAGGTCTGTGACACGTGCCGGTCGAGCGAATGCGATTTGTACTGGGTCAGCACGACGACCTGCCGCAGCCCCGAGTTGATCAGGTTCGACAGCGCGAAGTCGATCAAGCGGTAGCCGCCCGCAAAGGGCACGGCGGGCTTTGCGCGGTCGGCTGTCAGCGGCATCAGGCGCTTGCCCTCACCACCGGCGAGGACGATGCCGAAGATCTTCTGGGGGGACATGTGCCCAATGTATGCCTGCACCCAGCCCTGTACTAGCGTCGGAACGTGCGAGTCGACGTCCTGAGCCGTGAGTATCCCCCCGAGGTCTACGGCGGGGCCGGCGTGCACGTCGCCGAGCTGGTCGGTGCGCTTCGCACCGACGGACGCCTGGAGGTCACGCCGGCGCGGCCCGACATGGAGGTCGTCGTCCGCTGCTTCGGCATGCCGCGCGATGAGCCCGGCGTCTTCGCCTATCTCGTGCCCCCGCAGCTCGCCGATGCGAACCCCGCGCTGTCCACACTGGGCGTCGACCTGCAGATCGCCGAAGACGTCGGCGGAGCCGACCTCGTGCACTCGCACACCTGGTATGCGAACGGCGCCGGCCACCTCGCGAAGCTGCTGCACGGCATCCCGCACATCGTCACCGCGCACAGTCTCGAGCCGCTGCGCCCGTGGAAGGCCGAGCAGCTCGGCGGCGGGTACCAGATCTCCAGCTGGATCGAGAAGACCGCGTTCGAAGCCGCCGACGCTGTCATCGCGGTCTCCGCCGGAATGCGGGCCGACATCCTGCGCTCGTATCCCGAGATCGACCCGGCACGCGTGCACGTCGTGCACAACGGGATCGATCTGCAGCGCTGGACGCGCACCGAGAATCCGGATGTCGTCCGCGGCCTCGGTATCGACCCCGAACGACCCAGCGTGGTCTTCGTCGGTCGCATCACCCGCCAGAAGGGACTCCCGTACCTGCTCGAGGCCGCGAAGCTGCTTCCGCCGGAGGTCCAGCTCGTGCTGTGCGCCGGGGCCCCCGACACCCCCGAGATCCTGGCGGAGGTGCAGGCGGGCGTCGCGGCGCTGCAGGCCGAGCGCTCGGGCGTGGTCTGGATCGAGCAGCTGCTGACCCAGCCCGAGCTGGCGGCCGTGCTCTCGGCGGCGACGACCTTCGTCTGCCCGTCGGTGTACGAACCCCTCGGGATCGTGAACCTAGAAGCGATGGCCTGCGGTGCCCCCGTCGTCGGCACCGCGACCGGCGGCATCCCCGAGGTCGTGGCTCACGGCCTCACCGGGCGCCTAGTCCCGATCCAGCAGGCGGACGACGGGACCGGAACGCCCCTCGACCCGGAGAAGTTCATCCGCGACCTCGCCGACGCTCTGACCGAGGTGCTCGCCGATCCCATCGCCGCGCGGCTCATGGGCGAAGCGGGACGGCTGCGGGCCGAGGCGGAATTCAGCTGGGACAGCGTCGCCGCCCGCACCCGAGCGATCTACGATTCCCTGCTGACGTAGGCTGAGAAGATCATGGTCGCGGTGCTGGAATTCTCGAACGTCTCCGTGGTCCGGGACCGCAATCGCATCCTCGACTCGCTCACCTGGACCGTCGAATCCGACCAGCGCTGGGTGGTGCTCGGGCCCAACGGCGCCGGCAAGACCACGCTGCTGCAGGTCGCGTCAGCCACCATCCACCCGAGCTCGGGAACGGCCACGCTGCTCGGCGAATCCCTCGGCAAGAGCGACGTGTTCGAACTCCGGCCGCGCATCGGTTTCGCCTCGACCGCGCTCGCCAAGCGCATCCCCGGCAATGAGGCCGTGCTCGACGTGGTCATGACGGCGGCGTACTCGGTCACGGGTCGCTGGGTCGAGCAGTATGAAGAGGTCGACCAGGCACGCGCTCGGCGCGTGCTGCGGGAATGGGAGCTCGAGCATCTCGAGGAGCGGCTGTTCGGCACGCTCAGCGACGGTGAGCAGAAGCGCGTGCAGATCGCCCGTGCCGTGATGACCGATCCGGAGATGCTGCTGCTCGACGAGCCCGCGGCCTCGCTCGATCTCGGCGCCCGCGAAGAGCTGCTGCAACTGCTCGGCGGGTACGCCGCCTCCGCCCAGAGCCCCGCGATGGTGATGGTGACCCACCACGTGGAGGAGATCCCGCCCGGATTCACCCACGCGATGCTGCTGGCCGACGGCGCGATGAAGGCAGCCGGGCCGATCGCCGAGGTTCTGACCGGCGAGAACCTCAGCGACACGTTCGGATTGGAGTTGGTCGTCTCCACGAGCGAACACGGGCGCTACGCTGCTCGCGCGGCCTCCTGAACCCTGGTAAAGTCTCCCCTTGGCCCTTCGGCCACCGACTTAACGGAGTATCCATGAAGACCGAGATCCACCCCGAGTACAAGGCGGTCGTGTTCCGCGACCTCGCCAGCGGCGAGACGTTCCTGACCCGTTCGACGGTGACCAGCGACAAGACGATCGACCTGGATGGCGAGACCTACCCGGTCATCGACGTCGAGATCTCGTCCGCCTCGCACCCCTTCTACACGGGTAAGCAGCGCATCCTCGACAGCGCCGGCCGCGTCGAGAAGTTCAACTCGCGCTACAAGGCTTTCGGCAAGTAGCACTTCTGACAAGAAGCCCCGGCCCGCGCCGGGGCTTCTTGCGTTGAGCGTGCATCTTTGCGCCGAGCGTGGGTGGCGGGCCGTGCACGCTGGGCGCGAACGTGCACAGTCGGCGGCAGAAAGGTCAGAAGAGGGTCGAGTTGCGCGCCGCCCAGAGCGGCAGGAGCGAGTCCCGGGACAGCGGGGCGACCTCGACCGCGATGTCGTCGAGCCTCTCGACCCAGAGCAGCTCTTCGATCTCGGCGCCCGCGACGGGCAGTTCGGGCGTCGTGACGAAGAACACCTCCGCACGGACGACGGTGTTCTCTTCGTTCGCGGCGATCGCCCGGTAGCTGCCGATGTACTCCGTCTCGGCGGGGTCGACGACGAGGGCCAGCTCTTCACGAAGTTCGCGCGTGAGTGCCGCCAGCGCGCTCTCGCCGGACTCGATCTTGCCGCCGGGCTGCATGAACACCGCGCTGCCGCGCTTGCGCACCAGCAGGCTGCGCCCGTCGGGATCGGTCACGACGGCCGCGGCGATGCGGAGCACGTTCGGCTTGGGAGCACGCGGCGTCAACGGTGCCAGCGGCTCGACGAACGAACTGGTGGTCATAATCGACGGGTCGTCGACGGGCCCCTCGACCGGCTCGTCGAACACCTCGACGGTGATGCTCTCTTCGATCACGGTGTGCTCGACGACCACCAGGGGCGGAGGAGCGTCCGCGTAGCGGGACCGCGGCGCCGGAGAACCTGACGCCCCAGAACGGCCGGAGCCCGACTCGATCGCGAGCGGCCCGAAGTCGAACATCGGGATCGTCGCACTCGGCCGCGGCTTCGGGATGGGCAGGGGAACGGTGTCTTCGAACATCATCGGGTCGTCGAGCGGACGCAACGGCCAGGACGACTCGGCGACGTAGTTCTCGTCCCCCTTCACCTCGCGGATGTACTGCTGGAAGCTGGCGGCCTGCTGCGCGTACCAGATCTGCTGACGACCGTGCAGGTCGTCGAACGGGATATCGACATCGTCGGGGAAGGTGCGCGCGATCGCCTGAGCAACCCGCCCGGCCGCGATGGCATCCGCCGCCGCGTCGTGCGCATCGTCGAGGTTCACGCCATAGCGCTCGGCGGCCGCCACCAGGGTGCGCTTGCCCTTGCGATAGCGATCGACAGCCTTGTCGATCACGAGCGGATCGATGACGGGGGAGGGGTAGCCCAGCGGCTCGACCCGGTGCCGGCGGCATTCACGGTCGAGCAGCGACAGGTCGTACGGCGCGTTGTAGACGACCAACGGGATGCCGAGGGCGATCAGCGTGCGGATCGTCGCCGTGATCTCGCCCACGACGGTCTCAGCAGTGCGCCCGTCTTCGCGCGCGCGCTCGGTGGAGATGCCGTGCACCGCCGCCGCGCCGTCGGGGATCTCGACCCCCGGGTCGGCCAGCCAGTTGAACTGGGCATGCAGCGACCCGTCGGGTTCGAGCACCGCGATGCACGCCGACACGATGCGTGCCGTGTCGGTGTCGACACCGGTGGTCTCGAGGTCGAAGACCGCGAGCCGGGTGTCCCAATAGGTCATGTGGACAGGGTATGCCGTGCTGCCGACGCCGAGGAGGAACCTGTCCTCAGGCGTGAGTGGGCTGGTACCCTGTCTGGCCCAGATGCAGCCAGTAGAAGCTCTGCGTCGCCAGGGTCAGGGTCAACGTGCCGTCGGAGGCCACCGACGGGAACTCGCCGCCTCCGAACAGGTCGTAGACCGGCACACCGGCCAGTTCCGTGCCCAGGTCGATCGTCGCCGATGCCGGGTTGTGGGCGAACGAGAAGACGCACAGGATGCGCTCGGGGGCGTCGCCGAACTGCGTCCCGGATCCCTCGTACTCCCGCACGAACGCGAGGACCGACTCGTGGTTGGTCTCGAGCACCTGAATGCTGCCCAGTCCGAAGGTCGGATGGGCCTTGCGCACATGGATCACGTTGCGCACCCAGTGCAGCAGCGACCGGGACTGCGCCAGCTGGGACTCCACGTTGACGAGCGAGTAGTTGTAGACCAGCGACTGCACGACCGGCAGGAACAGCTTGCCCGGATCCGCCGTGCTGAACCCCGCGTTGCGGTCCGGCGTCCACTGCATCGGCGTACGCGACGCGTCGCGGTCGGGAAGCCAGATGTTGTCGCCCATGCCGATCTCGTCGCCGTAGTACAGGAACGGCGAGCCGGGAAGCGAGAACAGCAGTGCGTGCGCCAGTTCCAGCTCGGCGCGCGAGTTGTCGAGCAGCGGTGCGAGGCGGCGGCGGATCCCGATGTTGGAGCGCATCCGCGGGTCGTAGGCGTACCAGCCGTACATCGCCTGCCGGTACTCCTCGCTGACCATCTCCAGCGTGAGTTCGTCGTGGTTGCGCAGGAACACGCCCCACGCGGCCCCCGCGGGCACGTCCTGGGTCTCCGACAGCACGCGCTTGAGCTCGGCGGCGGACTGCGAGCGCAGCGAGTAGAAGATGCGGGGCATGACCGGGAAGTCGAATGCCATGTGGCATTCCGGCTCCTCTTCGGTGCCGAAGTATTCGGCCACCTCGGACGGCCACTGGTTGGCCTCTGCGATCAGGACGCGGCCCGGATACTCCAGATCGACCATCGCGCGCAGCTTCTTCACGAACTCGTGGGTCGCCGGCTCGCTCTCGCCGTTGCCCGCGTCCGATTCGTACAGGTACGGGATGGCGTCGAGCCGCAGCCCGTCCACGCCCAGGTCGAGCCAGTGCCGGACGACGTCGAACATGGCATCGTGCACCGCCGGGTTCTCGAAGTTGAGGTCGGGCTGGTGCGAGAAGAACCGGTGCCAGAAGAACTGGCGCCGCACAGGGTCGAACGTCCAGTTCGACTCCTCGGTGTCGACGAAGATGATGCGGACGTTCTCGTACTTCTCGTCGGTGTCGCTCCAGACGTAGAAGTCGCCGAAGGGGCCTTCTGGGTCGCTGCGGGACTGCTGGAACCACTCGTGCGCATCCGAGGTGTGGTTCATCACCAGATCGATGACGACGCGCATGTTGCGCTCGTGCGCCTTGGTGACCAGTTCGCGGAACTCGTCCAGCGTGCCGAACTCGGGGAGGATTCCCTTGTAGTCGGCGATGTCGTACCCGCCGTCGCGCAGCGGGGAGGTGTAGATCGGCGGAATCCAGATGCCGTCGATCCCGAGCCACTGCAGGTAGTCGAGCTTGCCGATCAGCCCGCCGAGGTCGCCCGTGCCGTCGCCGTTGGAATCGACGAACGAGCGCACCATGACCTCGTAGAACACCGATCGCCGGTACCACTGCGGGTCGAGGGCCAGACCGGGAAGCGTGATGGGAGCGGTGAACGTCACGCTCAGAGTCTAGGAGAGGCTCCCCAGCGTCCCGGCCATACAATCGCGGGTGTGACCGTCCCCACCCCGCACGCGGCAGCGCTCGCCCGCATCCCCGTCCGCGAGGCCGAGGTCGAGGTGCTGGGCAGCACGACGCGCTACTGGGAGTACGGCAACGCCGACGCCGAGCACACCGTCGTCATCGCTCACGGCTACCGCGGCGACCACCACGGTCTCGAGCCGGTGATCGCCCTTCTGCCCGAGGTCCGGTTCGTCAGCCCCGACCTTCCCGGCTTCGGCGTCTCGACCCCGATGACCCAGGCTCCGCATTCGATCGCCGGCTACGCACGCTGGCTCGGCGGATTCCTGGACGCCCTCGACCTGCGCCAGGCGGTGCTGCTCGGTCATTCCTTCGGATCGATGATCACCACCTACGCGATCGACGCCGGCCTGACCCCGCCCGCGCTCATCCTGATCAACCCGATCTCGACCGACCCGCATCGCGGTGGCGGTCGCCTCATGAACGCTCTCACCCGGGTGTACTACAAGACCGCGCGCAGGCTTCCCGAACGGATGGGCCGCGGGTTGCTGGGCAATTGGGCTGTCGTCCAGGTGATGAGCGTCATGCTCGCCAAGACCCCCGATCCCGAACTGCGTCGCTGGATCCATGAGGAGCACCATCGCTACTTCAACGGCTTCAGCGATCCGCGCACGGTCGCTGAAGCGTTCGACGCCTCGTTGAGCACCGATGTCACCCGGTACGCGGGTTCGTTGACGATGCCGGTGCTCGTCATCGCGGGCCAGGACGACGAGATCGCCCCCGCTCCCGGCCAGTACGCCTTCGTCGCCCAGCTGCCGGATGCGGAACTCGTGATGCTCGATCACGTCGGTCATCTCATCCACTACGAGCAGCCGCAGGCCGCGGCGGATGCGCTGCGGCGGTTCCTGGGATCGCTGGCGTGAAGCTCGTTCTCGACTGCCGCTACACCCGGCTCGAGCACCACGACGGCATCAGCCGCTACGGGGCCCGCCTGGCGGAGTCGCTCGGCCGGCTGGCGCGGCCGGCCGGTCACGACGTCACCATGCTCATCAGCGACGAGCGCCAGCTCACGATGCTGCCGGATCTGCCGTGGGCGCTCGTCTCGGGCCCCACCAGTCTGCGTGAGGCGTCCGTGGCGCGGCAGGTCAACAAGCTGAAGCCGGACGTCGTCTTCACGCCGATGCAGACGATGGGCGGGGCCGGGCGGCGGTACGGCCTGGTCAAGACGCTGCACGACCTGATCTACTACCGCAATCGCACGCCTCCGCGTGATCTGAATCCCGCCATCCGGGTGCTCTGGCGCCTGTATCACCTCGCGTGGTGGCCGCAACGCCTGCTGCTGAACCAGGCCGACGAGGTGGCGACCGTCTCCGAGACCTCGAAGGGAATCATCGAGCAGCACCGCCTGACCAGGCGCCCGATCTCGGTGGTGCGCAATGCCGCCGATCCGGTCGCGGGGGTTCCGGTCACCCGCGAACGTCCGGTGACGCGCGACCTGCTCTACATGGGGTCGTTCATGCCGTACAAGAACGTCGAGACCCTCGCCCTCGCCCTGCACGTGCTGCCCGGCTACCGGCTGCATCTGCTGTCCAAGATCGGTCCGGCCGACCGGCGGCGCCTGCTCGACCTCGCGCCGGCGGGAGCGCTGATGGTTCACAACGGGGTCGGCGACGACGAGTACGCCGAACTCCTCCGAACGGCGTTCGCCCTCGTACACGCCTCCCTGGATGAGGGGTTCGGCATCCCGCTGATCGAGGCGATGGCGGCCGGGACGCCCATCGTCGTCAGTGACATCCCCATCTTCCGCGAAGTGGGAGCGGATGCCGCCGGGTACTTCCCGGCGGCCGATCCGGATGCGGCGGCGGCCGCGATCCGCTCGCTCGAGGACGCCGCGGTGTGGCGTGCGCACTCGGAACGGGGCAGGCAGGTGGCAGCGGGCTACGACTGGGATGCCTCGGCCGGCGTGCTGCTCGACGTGCTGGAGCGCGTGGCGGCTACGCGATCGGCAGGATCTCGGCGTCGGTGAGGCGCGCGAGTTCCGCGGGCGCGATCGCGAACACGGCCGTGGCGCTGCCCGCAGCTGCCCACACGACCGTCAGGTCGAGCAACGTCTCGTCGAAGATGGTGCGCAGCGGGGTGGGGTGACCGAGCGGCGGGACAGCGCCGATCGAGTAGCCGGTCGACTGCTTCACCGCGGCCGCGTCGGCCTTGCCGATGCGAACGCCGAGCCGTTCGCCGAGCGCCGCCGTGTCGACCCGGTTCGGGCCCGACGCGAGCACCAGCAGGGCAGCACCGTCCGCCTCGAACACGAGGCTCTTGACGATGGCGGCGACATCACAGCCGATCGCCGAGGCCGCCTCCGCGGCGGTGTGCGTGGACTCGTCGAATTCGCGCACCTCCGGCTCGAGCCCCAGCGGCGCGACGCTCCGCAGGAATCGCTCCACCGCCGGCTGCGTCACGCCACGCCGTCCTCGCGCGCCTCGACCGCGTTCTGCTCGTCGAGGGAGTCCACCGCGATCGGGTCGTCGAACTCGATGAGCTTCAGCACGTCGTCGCCGAACTCGAAGCTGTGCACCGAGCCGTTCGCGATCATGCCGTGCGTGTAGTGGGGGTCGACGGCGGTGAGCACCGCGCGGATCGCGCCACCGTGGCTGACCACGACGAGCCTCTGATCCGGATGTGCTGCCGCCAGCTCGTGCAGGGCGGGCAGCACCCGTGCGACGACCTCCTCCCGGCTCTCCTGACCTGGCACGGATCCGCGATCGGGATACTTCCGCTCGATGTCGAGGAAGTTCATGCCCTCGGCATCGCCGTAGTTGCGCTCGACGAGCGCGTCGACGGTGGCAGGGGCGGGAAGACCCAGCTCTTCCGCGATGATCTCGGCGGTCTCGAGAGCGCGGCGCAGGGGGCTCGAGAACACGGCATCCCAGCGGCGGCGTGCGAGCAGGCGGCCCGTGGCGCGGGCCTGCTCCCGGCCGGTGTCGTTGAGCGGGATGTCGGTCAGACCCTGGATCCGGCGCTGCTGGTTCCAGTCGGTCTCACCGTGCCGCACGAGGTAGAGCTCTGTGGTCACAGAGTCATGTCTACCCGACGACGCTCAGGTGAGGCGTTCCGCGAGCCCGGCGAGCACCTCGGAGGTGCCCGCGTCGATCTTGAGCGTCGCGCGTGAGTCGCCCTTGGTCTCGCCCCGGTTGACGACGACGATCGGGATGCGGCGCTTGCTCGCCTGGTCGAGCAACCGGATGCCGGAGTTGACCACCAGCGACGAACCCGCGATCACGAGGGCGTCCGCCTGGCGCACGAGGGCTGCCGCTTCGCGGAACTTCTCCGTCGGGACGAACTCCCCGAAGAACACCACCTCCGGCTTCAGCACGCCCGCGCAGACGGAACAGGCCGGAACCACCATCCCGTCCACCGCATCCACATCGACGTCGCCGTCCGGATTCAGCCTCACGCCCTCCGGCGCCTCCAGCCACGGGTTCGCGGCGGCCATGCGCGCCGCGATGTCGACGCGCGCGAAGGTCTGCCCGCAATGCAGGCACCGCACGCGGTCCATCGACCCGTGGATGTCGACGACGTGCCGTGACCCGGCCCGCAGGTGCAGACCGTCCACGTTCTGGGTGACGATCCCGTTGACGGGACCCCGCAGCTCGAGGTCGGCGAGGGCCTTGTGGCCCGCGTTGGGTTCCGCTGCAGAGAAGTGCCGCCAGCCCAGGTGGCTGCCCGCCCAGTACCGCTGACGGGCGCGCTCGTCGTCGAGAAATGTCTGGAAGGTCATGGGGGAGCGCGCCGGAGCACCCTCGCCGCGGTAGTCGGGGATCCCGGAATCGGTGCTCACGCCGGCCCCCGTCAGCACCGCGATGGTGCGTCCGCGCAGCATCGCCTCCGCCTGGTCGACGAGCGCGGATGTCGCCGCATCCAGGCGTGCCGGACCGGGACGCCGCACCGGGTTGGCGACTGCCATCGTGATCACCTCTTCCTCGAAGAGTAAACGGCGCAGTTTTCGGATATGTTTCCGGATGCTGGCAAGCCGGGGGAGGTCCGATGCACATCGTGCAGGTCACCGACCCGTCCGATGAGCGGCTGCGCGACTACACGGGATTGACCGATGTGGTGCTGCGCCGGCTCTCGGAGCCCGCCGACGGGCTGTACCTGGCCGAATCGGCGAAGGTGATCGAGCGCGCGCTCGCGGCCGGCCACCGGCCCCGTTCGGTGCTGCTGCAGCAGAAGTGGCTCGACGAGCTGGCGCCGCTCCTGGATCCGTACGATGTGCCGGTGTTCCTGGCCACGCCCGACGTACTGGAACGCGTGACCGGCTTCGCAATGCACCGGGGAGCGCTCGCGTCGATGCACCGCCCGCCGCTGCTGCCTGTCTCAGACGTGCTGCGCGACGCCCGGCGCGTCGTCGTGCTGGAGGACATCGTCGACCACACGAACGTCGGCGCCATCTTCCGCGCGGTGGCGGGCCTCGGCGCCGACGCCGTGCTCATCACGCCGCGATGCGCGGATCCGTTCTACCGGCGCGCGGTGCGGGTCAGCATGGGGACCGTGCTGCAGATCCCGTGGACGCGACTCGAGGAGTGGCCGCAGGGCGCCGCACAGTTGCACGAGGCCGGGTTCGAGATCGCCGCCCTCGCACTCGATGACGATGCCCTCGACCTGGCGACCTATGCGCAGCATCCGCCCGATCGGATCGCGTTGCTGCTCGGCACCGAGGGCGACGGGCTGAGCGCAGCCGGCCTCGCCTCGGCGGACACCGTCGTCACCATCCCGATGTCGCGCGGTGTCGACTCCCTGAACGTCGCCGCGGCAAGCGCGGTGGCGCTCTGGGCGCTCCGCACGGGCTGAAGCCGGCCCGGGCCGGAGGCGTCCCCAGGTAGCATCATCCGGTGCCTTCGCGTCGACAGATCTACCGTCGGCGCCGGATCGTCGTCTTCGGGGGCCTGCTGCTCGCCCTCGGCGTCGGCTTCTACCTGCCGATGACCCTGCTGGCGCCGCTGCAGGCCTCGGTCGCCGAGGTTCCCGACCACCCGGTGGAACCGGGCGCGGCGGCGGAACTCGCCTTTCCCGGCTACGGCGCCAGCGCGATCGGAGCCGTCGGCTTCCCGCATGTGCTCGCGACGGCCGGATCCGAGAAAGCCCTGCCGATGGCGAGCATCACCAAGATCGTCACGGCCCTGGTGACGCTCGAGGCGCACCCGCTCGGAGTCGACGAGGCCGGCCCGGCCGTCACGATGACTGCGGCCGACGTCGCACTGTACGACGCCTACCGCCACGTGAACGGCAAGGTCGCCCCCGTGCACGCCGGTGAGGTCTACACCCAACGCGAACTTCTCGACCTGGCGCTGATCGAGTCCGCCAACAACTACGCCACGACGCTCGCGATCTGGGCTTTCGGCTCGGAGGCGGACTTCGTCGCCGCCGCCCAGGCGTGGGTGCTGGCGCACGATCTGCCGAGCGTGGTGATCGTCGACTCCACCGGTCTCGATCCGGGCGACCGCGCGACGGCGTCCGACCTGGTGGAACTGGGCAGGCTGGCGCTGGCCGATCCGGTCGTCTCTGCCATCGTCGGCACCGAATCCCTCACCCTCCACGATGTCGGACTGGTGGAGAACTCGAACGAGCTGCTGGGCACGCATGGCGTCACCGGGATCAAGACCGGCACCCTGGACGACTTCGGCGCCAACCTGCTGTTCTCGGCGCAGTACGCGATCGGCTCGTCCACCGTCACCCTGGTGGGTGTGGTGCTGGGCGGCGTCGATCATCCGAGCATCGATGCCGCGATCACCAAGCTCCTCGCGACCGCGCAGGCGGGATTCCACGAGGTCGACGTCACCGACGTCGGCGAGGACTTCGCGTCGTACACCACCGACTGGGGGCAGACATCCGAGGCGGAGGCGGGCGCGGAGGCCGTGCTGCTGACCTGGAGCGACACACCCATCCGGGTGGAGGTGAGTGCCGACCCGGTGCGGATCGAGGCGGCAGGATCGGACGTCGGGCAGGTCGTGTTCTCGGCGGGAGACCAGAGCATCACCGTGCCGTTGGTGCTCTCGACGGCCATCACCGACCCGGGTCCCGGATGGCGGCTGACTCATCCCGGCGAGTTGTTCTAGCGGGCCGATCTCCTCGTGTCCGCGTGCGGCCGTCCTCGCCCGTTACCGCACTTCGGCCGAGCACGCCAGCCCCCGCCGATTCGGCGCACCCCGCGGTTGACTTGAGATGCGGTGCCCGAGATCCGGGCCTGCATGACACTGGGAGCAACTCATGGGAATTCTCGGATGGATCGTCCTCGGCCTCATCGCCGGCGCGATCGCGAAACTGATCCTGCCGGGCCGTCAAGGCGGCGGCTGGATCATCACCATCATCCTGGGCATCGTCGGAGCCATCCTCGGCGGGTTCCTCGGCAACCTGCTCTTCAACATCGAACTGGGCACGTTCTTCGACCTGCGCACCTGGATCCTCGCCATCGTCGGCGCGATCATCGTGCTGCTGATCTACGGCCTGGTCACGCGGGGGAGCCGCACGCGCGTCTGATCCAGATCTGAATCAGCGGCTCCCGGAGGGGTGTCGGCCTCGCGGCCGGCACCCCTCCGGTGCTTGACTGTGCGGGCGCTCGAAGTCCGAACGCGAGCAGTACCAAATCGACTGGGAGGTCGACGTGGCAGGTTTTCTGGGATTCCTTCTCCTCGGATTGATTGCGGGGGCGATCGCGAAGCTGATCCTTCCCGGCAAGCAGGGCGGCGGCTGGTTCGTCACTCTTCTGCTGGGTGTCGCGGGCGCGCTGCTGGCGGGCTGGCTGGGCGGTCTGCTGTTCAACTACAGCTATGAGGGCTTCTTCGACATCACGTCCTGGATCGTCGCCATCGTGGGCGCGATCATCGTCCTGCTGATCTACGGGCTGCTGACGCGCAACCGCCGCAAGTCCTGAGCATCCGGCGAAGGGGTCCCGGTTCGCCGGGGCCCCTTCGCCCTGCCCGGCCGTCGTGCCTCGCGGCCGAGAGGATGGCGGCTGAGAGGATGGCTGCATGAGCAAGCAGGACGGACGCGGTCGTCAGGTCACGACTGCGCCGTCGGACGACGTCTCTGCGACGATCCTGCACATCGACATGGACGCGTTCTACGCCTCCGTCGAGCTGCTCGAGCACCCCGAGCTCGCGGGCAAGCCGGTGATCGTCGGCCACCGTTCGCTGCGCTCGGTCGTCACGGCCGCGACCTATGAGGCCCGCAGGTACGGGGTCAACTCGGCCATGCCGATGGCAGTGGCATTGCGCCGCTGCCCGCAGGCGATCGTGCTCGAACCGCATTTCGAGCGCTACACCCACTACTCCACGGTGGTCATGGGCCTGCTTCGCGACGTGACGCCGCTCGTCGAGCCGCTGTCGATCGACGAGGCGTTCCTGGATGTCGCGGGCGCGTTGCGTCTGATGGGCACCCCCTGGCAGATCGGCACGCGCCTTCGCGAGCGCGTCTTCGCAGAGACCGGCCTTTCCGCCTCGGTCGGCGCGGCATCGACCAAGTACGTGGCGAAGCTCGCCTCGTCGCGTGCCAAGCCCGATGGGCTGCTGGTGGTTCCCGCGGCATCCACGCTGGCCTTCCTGCACCCGCAGCCGGTGTCGGCGCTCTGGGGCGTCGGCGCGAAGGCCGAGGAGCAGTTGACCCGTCTGGGTCTGCGCACGGTCGGCGACGTCGCCGAGGTGCCCGTCGATGCACTGGTGCGCGCCGTGGGGCCCGCGAACGCGGCGCGCCTGCACGAGCTGGCCTGGGGCCGCGATCCGCGTCCGGTGTCGACCGAACGTGAGGAGAAGAGCATCGGGCACGAGACCACGTTCGAGACCGATGTCACCGACACGGCGATCGTCCACCGCACGCTGCTGTCGTTGTCGGACGGCGTGGCCGTGCGGTTGAGGCGGGCCGGCGTGCAGGCGCGCACGGTCGCGATCAAGCTCCGTTTCGAGGACTTCACCACGATCTCGCGCTCCCGCACGCTCGGGGAGCCCACCGATCTCGCGCGACGCATCTACGAGGAAGCGCGGTCGCTGTACGACGACGCGTCCCAGGGCGGTCGGCCCGTTCGGCTGATCGGAGTACGCGGAGAGCAGCTGGTCGGCGCCGTCGCCTCACTCGGCCTCTGGGATGACGACGAGGCGTGGCGGGATGCCGAATACACCGTCGACGCCGTCGCGTCGAAGTTCGGACCCGGTTCGGTGCGTCCGGCGGCCCTGCTCAAACCGTCGTCGCAGCGGCGTTTCGGGCACGGCGACGACTGAGACCCCGGGATCGATCGTCCCGAGTTCATTGTCCCGAGTTCATTGTCCCCGGGGTGATCTACCCTCGATCAAGTGAGTGGATCGGGGGGCGGGCCGGCATTCCGCGCCGTCGTCGCCGCTGAACAGCTCTCCCCGGCGTTCCCGGAGCGCGCCGCACGTGGCACGGTCGCGGCCCTCCGCGCGTGGCAGCAAGAGGCGCTGGACGCCTACTTCGCCGCCACCCATCGCGACTTCCTGGTGTCGGCGACCCCCGGTGCCGGCAAGACCACGTTCGCTCTGCGGCTCGCTGCCGAGCTGCTGAGGACGCGCGTCGTCGACCGCATCACGGTCGTCGCGCCGACCGAGCATCTCAAGACCCAGTGGGCGGATGCGGCGCACCGCGCCGGCATCCGGCTCGACCCGAGGTTCAGCAACCGGCACGCTCGCGAATCGCGGCAGTACCACGGCGTCGTCGTGACGTACGCGCAGGTGGCGGTCAAGGCATCCCAGCACCGGGCGCTCACCGAGTCGCGGCGCACCCTCGTGATCCTGGACGAAGTGCACCACGGCGGCGACGCGCTCAGCTGGGGCGATGCGATCCGCGAGGCGTTCGAACCCGCCACGCGGAGGCTCTCGCTCACCGGTACCCCGTTCCGTTCGGACACGGCGCCGATCCCGTTCGTGACGTACCTGCAGGACCGGCGCGGCATCCGGCTGTCGCAGACCGACTACGCCTACGGATACGGGCGGGCCCTGCGAGATGGGGTGGTGCGGCCCGTGCTGTTCCTGTCGTACGCCGGGACGATGCGCTGGCGCACCCGCCAGGGGGAGGAGTGGGAGGCGACCCTCGGCCAGGACGACACCAAGGACGTGACGGCGCAGGCCTGGCGGGCCGCTCTCGATCCCGACGGGGAGTGGATCCCGGCCGTGCTGACCGCTGCCGACCGCCGGCTGAGCGAGGTGCGGCAGTCGGTTCCGGATGCCGGCGGCCTCGTCATCGCGACCGACCAGACCATGGCGCGGGCGTACGCGGCCATTCTCACGAAGCTCACCGGCACGGCTCCCGTGCTGGTCCTGAGCGACGAGAAGGCCTCGAGCGACCGCATCGTGCGATTCGCCGAAGGCGACGACCGCTGGATGGTGGCGGTGCGCATGGTGTCCGAAGGCGTCGACGTGCCGCGCCTCTCGGTCGGCGTGTACGCGACCAGTGCCTCGACGCCGTTGTTCTTCGCCCAGGCCATCGGTCGTTTCGTGCGGGCACGTCGCCGGGGCGAGCTCGCCTCGATCTTCGTGCCGAGCGTGCCCGTGCTGCTCGGCCTTGCGACCGAGCTCGAGCGCGAGCGTGATCACGCGCTCGACCGGGACTCGACGGCCGACGACCTGCTGGACGACTCGCTGCTGGAGCGGGCAGAGGCGGATGAGCCGGCGTCGGCGGACCTGCTCGACGAATACGAGTGGACGGCGCTCGGCTCCGTGGCGACGTTCGAGAAGGTGCTCTACGAGGGCGAGGAGTACGGCTCGCTCGCCGAACCGGGCAGCCCGGAGGAATGGGACTTCATCGGCCTTCCGGGCATCCTCGAGCCCGAAGAGGTGTCCCGGCTGCTGCGCTCCCGCCAGGCGCGTCAGCGCAGGCACGCGGCGGAGCGGCCGCCGTCGCCGGAAAGCGATTCCGGCCCGCAGGCTCTGCACCGCACGTTGTCGGAACAGCGCAAGCTGCTCAACGGACTCGTCTCGCTCCATGCCCGTTCGGCGGGGTCCACGCATGCGCAGATCCACGCGGAGGTCCGCCGCCTCTGCGGTGGTCCCGAGGTCTCGCGAGCGACCGTGACGCAGCTGCAGGCGCGGATCGACCTGCTCCGCCGACGCATCGGAGGGCGCTGAGCCGATGCAGACGTTTCTGCCCTATCCCGGATTCGCCGAGAGCGCCGCCGCTCTCGACGGCCCGCGCCTCGGCAAGCAGCGGGTCGAGACGCTGCAACTGCTGCGTGCGAACACGATCGCGGATTACGGCTGGCGCCACCATCCCGCCGCGAAGATGTGGCGCGGCTATCTGCCCGCGCTCGTGTCGTACGGCTTGGCGATGACCGACGCCTGGATCGCACGCGGTCACGCGGACACGGTGCGGCCGCAACTCGTGGCATTCGCGCCGGAGGTGGACGGCCTCGCCCAGGCCGAGATCGAGATGCCGCCCTGGGTGGGCGATGAGCAGTTCCACCTCGCGCACCGGTCGAACCTGATCCGCAAGGACGCCGCGTTCTACCGGCCGCAGTTCGGCGACGTCCCCGACGATCTGCCCTACATCTGGCCGCTGCCGGACCGCTGAACGGCTGAGCAGCTGATCGCCGACCACGTGACCGCTCAGAAGCTGATCGGCGCTCCGAGCGGAGTCGGCATGACCACCTGCACCGCCCCGCGACCGGGCGTCTCGGTCTCATAGCCGCGCAAGATCTCTTCGGCTTCGAGTGCCAGTTGACGCAGCAGGTCGAGCGCGACCGCCGACCCCCGGCGTGCCTGGGAGCCTTGCAGGCAGAACGAGCCGATCACGCGGCCGTCGCTGCCGCGCAGCGGATAGCCGGCATAGAAGTTGATGAAGGACACGTCGACCAGGGGGTTGTCCCGGAAGCGAGGGTCCCTGCCCGTGTCGGGGATGATGACGGGCTCGCCAGTGGCGACCGTGTAGCGGCAGAAGGACAGCTCCAGGGGCACCGACGTCGGGACGACGTCGGTGTTCGTGCCGTGGTACAGCCGGTCTCCCTCGACCAGCGACACGACGGCGAGTTCGACGCCGAAGGACTTCTGCGCCTGCTCGGTGAGGCGACGCAGGTCGGCGTCGCCTCCGGTGCGGGCGAGTTCGACGAAGGCGGGTGCACCGCTCCAGTCCCAGACCTCGTCGGCACGGGCGGGACGGGCCGCGGGAACACGTCGTGCGGAGACGATCCGCGGGGCCAGGTCGGCGGCGATCGCGCCGGCGAACCCGCGGTAGAGCTCAGCACTCGAGCCCGGCCCGGCGGGCGATGCCGGAACGGGAAGCTCCAGATAGCCGACGTGGCGGGCGGCGGCGATGCGGCGGGTTGCGGCGTTGAGCCGCAGTCGGTGCTTGTCGGTCAGGCGGGCGATGCTGCCCGCGTAGGCGCGGAACGATGCGGCCGGCGGGATCCCGATCAGTGTGATGACGGTTCCGGGCAGCACGCGCGCCTCGATGCCGGCGAGCAGGTCGTAGAGCTCCTGCTCCCAGACGGGCAGCTCGGTGAGGCGCAGGGCGTCGTTGGTGCCCAGCACCAGGACGATCGCATCGACTTCGGTGAGGTCGCGGTCGCCGATCCAGGCCAGGGCGGACCGGACGTTCATGGATTCGGCGCCCACCAGGTCGGCGTCGCATCCGCGACCCGTGTGGGCCGCAACGGCATCCGCCAGTTGTCCGGTGAGAGCGAGCTGATGGGTCAGCACGCCCCAGCCGTGGCTGGGACCGTTGCCGACGACGAGGATGCGGTCGGCGGCGGGGTCGCCGCTGCGGATCGCGGGCACGTCCGTGGGATGCGGTAGGGTGCGCAGGCGCAGCTGCTTGAACGCGTACCAGGCTCGGAGCGCGAAATGCTGGGGGTTGGCGGGCACTGCGGACCTCGGGTTTCGGGTGATGTCTAGAACGGTAGAGGGATCGTCCTGTCCTGCGCGGCTCCCAGTACGAGGGACGCCCCTGCGAGGGACACGCTCAGGGGTGCGGGAGCTCTGCGCCGGCCGGATCAGTGGAAATCGCGCGATCGATGGGTGACCGAGACACTGAGCGGCTCGAAACGGTCGGCCAGCAGGTTGGTGACACCCTCGGCCGAGCGCTCGAGGATGCCCCGCACGATCAGCGCGGGGGATTCCCGGACGACGCGGCGGTAGCGGCCCCACACCCCCATCGAGCAGATCACGTTGACCAGCCCGTGCTCGTCTTCGAGGTTCAGAAACGTGATGCCGGATGCGGTTGCCGGACGCTGCCGGTGGGTCACCAGTCCGGCGACCTCGACCCGGGTACCCGGCTCGGCGGTCTTCAGAGCGGCGGATGACAGCACACCCCGGGGATCGAGCGACGGCCGGAAGTGCGCGAGCGGGTGATCGTCGGTCGAGACGCCGGTCGCCCACAGATCGGAGGCGAGCGTCTCGAATGCGGTCGGGTCGGCGAACAGCGGCGGCTGCACGGCGACCAGCGAGTCGGCGAGGAACTCCTCGCGATCCTCCGCCGCCGAGCCCGCGCGCCACAGCGCCTCCCGGCGCTTGAGATCGAGCGAGTCGAACGCGCCCGCCGTGGCGAGCGACTCCAGCTGGACGCGGGTGAGGCTCGTGCGGCGCACCAGATCCTCCATCGAGCGGAACGGGCCCTTCGCCTCGCGTTCGGCGACGATGCGCTCTGCCACCTTCGCGCCGATGCGCGTCACGCCGGCGAGCCCGAGCCGCACGGCGAAGTTGCCGTCTCTGCGGTGTGCGTCAGAGACATCCGGCGCCTGCCTGTCGAAATCTCCGACCGGGGGCTGGATGCGATGGGCGCACCCATCGAGACCCGTCGCCTCGGGCACCGAGCGGCTGTCGACCCGTTCGAGCGTCGCCTCGGCGGCACTGAGCAGGATGTCGGGCCGACGCACCTCGACCCCGTGCCGCCGTGCGTCGGAGGTCAGTGTCGCGGGGGAGTAGAACCCCATCGGCTGGGCGCGGAGCAGTCCCGCCAGGAACACCCCCGGATAGTGCAGCTTGATCCACGACGAGGCGTAGACCAGCAGCGCGAAGCTCAGCGAATGCGACTCGGCGAACCCGAAGTTCGCGAACGCCTGGATCTTGGCGTAGATGGCGTCGGCATCCTCGCCCACCAGCCCGTTCGAGGCCATGCCGGCGTAGAGCTTCTCTTTGAGCGAGTCGATGCGCTCGAGCCCGCGTTTCGAGCCCATGGCACGGCGCAGCAGGTCGGCGTCTTCACCCGAGCACTCGCCGACCGCCATCGCCATCTGCATCAGCTGCTCTTGGAAGACCGGGATGCCGAGGGTGCGTTCCAGCGCCGGTACCAGCTTGGGGTGCGCGTAGGTGACCTCCTCCTGCCCGAGCTTGCGCCGCACGAACGGATGCACGGCGCCGCCCTGGATCGGACCCGGCCGCACCAGCGCGATCTGCACCACCAGGTCGTAGAACTTGCGCGGCTGCAGGCGCGGGAGCAGGCCCATCTGCGCACGCGACTCGACCTGGAACACGCCGATCGAGTCGGCGCGGCACAGCATGTCGTAGACCGCCGCCTCCTCTTTGGGCAGGGTCGCCAGCTCCCACTCCTCTCCGGTGGAGGTGCGGATCAGATCGAAGCAGTACTGCAGAGCCGCCAGCATCCCGAGACCCAGCAGATCGAACTTGACCAGTCCCATCCAGGCGGCGTCGTCTTTGTCCCACTGGATGACGGTGCGGTCCTGCATGCGGGCGTGCTCGATCGGGACCACCTCGCCCACCGGGCGGTCGGTGAGCACCATGCCGCCGGAGTGGATGCCCAGATGCCGCGGCGCCTTCAGCAGCTGCATGGCCAGGTCGACGACGGGTTGCGGGATGTCGTTCTCATCTTCAGAGGACAGGGTCGCGCCCCAGCGCTCCACCTGCTTGCTCCAGGCATCCTGCTGCCCGGGGGAGTGCCCGAGCGCCTTCGCCATGTCGCGCACCGCGTTCTTGGGCCGGTACTGGATGACGTTGGCCACCTGCGCGGCATTGCGCCGGCCGTATTTCTGGAACACCCACTGGATGACCTCTTCGCGGCGGTCGGAGTCGAAGTCGACGTCGATGTCGGGCTCCTCGTCGCGCAGGCTGGAGAGGAACCGCTCGAACGGCAGCCGGTAGAAGATCGAGTCGACGGCGGTGATGTTGAGCAGGTAGCAGACCGCCGAATTGGCGGCCGAGCCGCGCCCCTGGCAGAGGATGCCCTGCGACCGGGCGAACGCGACGATGTCGTGCACGATCAGGAAGTAGCCGGGGAAGTCCTTGGTCTCGATCACCTGCAGTTCGGCCTCGATGCGCGTGCGATCGACTTCCGTGAGGTCGGGGTACTTGCGTGGCACGGCGTCCCAGACCAACTGCCGCAGGTACGACATCGGGGTGTGGCCGTCGGGCACGTGCTGCTTGGGCAGCGCGGGCTTGGCGCGCCGCAGCGGGAACGCGAGCTCGTCGGCCAGGGTCACGGTGCGTTCGACGGCACCCGGATACCGGGCGAAGCGGGCGTGCATCTCGCGACCGCTCCGCAGATGTGCCGTGCCGGCAGCGGGCAGCCAGCCATCGAGCTCGTCGAGGCTGCGAGAGGCGCGCACGGCGGCGATGGCCGTGGCCAGATGGCGGTTGCGCGGCGCGGCGTAGTGCACGTTGCCTGACGCGATCACCGGGATGCCGCGGTCGGCGGCCAGCGCGGCGAGCGCGTCGTTGTGGTCGGTGTCGAGCGGGTTGCCGTGGTCGATCAGCTCGACGTAGACGTTGTCGCGCCCGAACAAGCGCACCAGCTTGTCAAGCTCGAAAGCTGGATCGCCGGACAGTAAAGCCTGACGCACTGAGCCTTTGCGGCATCCGGTCAGCACCACCCAGTGCCCGCCGGCCTGCGCCGCGAGGCCGTCGAGGTCGTAGACGGGGCGGCCCTTCTCGGCTCCGCTCAACTGACCTTCGGTGATCGCGGAGGCCAGGCGGTGATACCCCTCTTGCCCGCGGGCGAGGACCAGCAGATGCGTTCCCTCGGGATCGGCCTCGCCGTTCTGCGGCTCGGTCAGGCCCAGCGAGAGCTCGGCGCCGAACACCGTCTTGACCTGAGCGGTCTCTGCCGCCTCTGCGAAGCGCACGATGCCGTAGAAGCCGTCGTGATCGGTGATCGCGAGGGCGTGCAGTCCGAGCCGCTCGGCCTCTTCGAGCAGCTCTTCTGGGCTCGATGCGCCGTCGAGGAAGCTGTAGCTGGAGTGCGCGTGCAGCTCGGCATACGGCAGCGCGTTGGCGTCTCGCACGATGTTCTGCGGCACGTACGGTCCGCGGCGCAGCGACCAGGCGGGACTGTCGCCTCCGTCGACGCCGCGCGGCATCGCCTTGGGGCGCCGCCGGTCGCTCAGCGCCCGTTCGAAGTCGCTCCACGTGATGGGCGGGTTCTCAAATCCCATGAGAGCTCGCTGGTTGAGTAGCCGCGCAGCGGCGTGCCGAAACCCGCATCAGTCGTACCGTCCCTCTGCCCACCAGCCCTCGTCATCCAGCACCAGCAGCCACGCCATGCCTGCACCGTCGACGACCTGGAAACGGGATGCGGTACGAGCCGCCGCCGAATCCCACCAGCGCTCATCGAGCGGCCACGGCCCCGCCCATGCGGTCAGCTCGCGGCGGGATCCGGTCTGCGACACCATGACCGCCGGTGGCGCGCTCAACTCGCCGCGCTCGTCGACGCTCACCGGCCGGCCGCGGGAATCGTGCACCACGATCTGCCTCGGGAGCTGGTACACGGTCGCGGGCGCCGGTGGCGGCAGCGCTCCCGGCCACGGGCGCCGCGGGTCGCGTGCCACGAGCGGGCGATCCCCCCACGGAACGAGGGTCTGCCGCTCACCGGGCGTGCGCCCGCCGGAGGGCGTCGCCGTCAGCACCCCCTCGTGCCCGACCATGCCCTGTACTCGCGAGAGCCCCGAGTGCACCCCCTCGTCGGGCCCAGTGCCCCACAGCCCGCGTTCGTGCGCTCCCACGGCATCCACGGCATCCGGGCTGATGCGAACCCGCGAGATCGCGGAGGAGATCTCCGCTGGTTGAGTAGCGCCGCCCTGGCGGCGCGTGTCGAAACCACCAGCCCGGGTGGCCCCGCTCAACTGCCACCGCACCCGATCCACCACCTCTGCCGCCGTGAACGACCGCGGATGCAGCCAGACCCGCTCGCTGTAATCGCCGCTCTCGCCGCTCTGCCGATCGCCCCAGAATTCGATCCGCAGTGCCGTGCACACCAGCCGCTGGGCGATCAGCCCGTGAACGAAGTCGTCGGCCGCCGCCCGCACGCCGAACGCGACCTGGTCGACCCGGTCGAGCGCCGGCTCGAAGTCGACCTGCACGTCGACGTCGCGGGGCGGGATGCGGGGGGTCGCCGGCCGCGTATCGCGTCCGGCCGCCAGGGCGTGCAGCCGCGCCCCCATCGGCCCGAAACGGGCGATCACGTCGGAGACCTCGAGGGCCGCGAACTCGCCCAGCGTGCGGATGCCGAGCCGGGGGAGCAGGCTTCCCAGCTCGGGCGCCTCGAGCAGGGACACCGGCAGCGGCGCCAGGAACGCCCCTTGCTCGCCGCGCGGCACGATCGTGACATCCGCTGGTCGAGTAGCGCCGCCCGCAGGGCGACGCGTGTCGAAACCAACCCACCGCGCCGCTCTCTCGGCGGCGAACAGCCCGTCGGCGATGCCCACCCGCGCATGATCGATCTCGAGCCCGGCGACCGTGCCGAGCACCGTGAGGGCTGCGGCCTGCTCGCCGCCGTAGTAGCGGGCAGGGCCACGAGCCCGCACCGCGACCGTGCCGGGGCGCACCGGATGCAGTCCCGGCAGTGATTGCTCGAGCGCGGTCAGCACGGGCTCGAAGGCGCGGGAGTCGAGTGCCGCGTCGTAGCGCACCAGGTGCAGGCCCGTGCAGCGGGACTGCGCCTCGCGTTGCCGCATGCCCCTGCGCACCCCCTCAGCACGGGCGGCCGCAGAGCAGGCGAACACCATGCCCTTCTCGATGAGGGCGATCGGCTCGTGCAACGGGATGCGATCCGCCTTCGCGTGGGCGACGACCGGCCAGTCGGGAACCCAGAGCACGAGCAGGCGCGCGCCGGTATCGTTCACCCCGGCCTGCTGGGTGTCAGCCTGTTGCGCGTCGCGGCCCACGTTCCAGTCTCGAACATATGTTCGATCGTGTCAAACTCCGCCGACACTGCCGCCTGATCGCGCCGGGATCTCACGCGGGTGCGCCAGAACATGAGGCTTTATGTCCTAGGTAACGGACAGGTAACAGGTCTAATTTGTGTGCGGGGGAAACGAAACCCGAGATCCCTCGAAATCCCTGGAGCACGCATGCCCGCCAGAATCACCCACGTCCGTTTTCATCGTGTCGTCGAGCACGAGGCAGAGGTCTCGTTCCGATGGTGCGTCGAGAGCGGGCACCACGGTGAGACCGACCGCATGACGATGATCGAGTGGCTCGAGCAGGGCGGCGAGGTGGTGATCGGCGAGGGGCGCGATGAGGCACCCGTCGCCGTGGTCAAGATCCCGGGCATCGCCCCCTTCGTGCAGGCCTATGTCAACGGTCAGTGGTGCGACAGGCTGCTGGCTCTTCCGCGTTTCTGACCGTCTCGTCCATCCCTTCGCGAGCACGCGGCGCCGGTTTCTGAGCCGTGTGGTGTGCGCGCGGACCGTTTTGGGTGAACACTGGGTGTGCTCCCGCCCCCAGAGCCCTAATTACCCCAGGAGTTCGCTCGAATGACGGCCCAGATCACCCATGTCCGTTTTCATGGATACCGCAAGAACGAAGACATCGCCGTCTACAAATGGCGCCTCGACACGGGGGAGCAGGGTGAGAGCGACCGCGCGTCGATGATCGCCTGGATGCAGCAGGGCAATGACATGATCGTCGCCGTCGCCGGCGCCTGGCAGCCGGTGGGGGTCGTCCAGGTCGAGGGTCAGGCGCCCTTCCTGTGCGCCCATTCCAACGGTCAGTGGACCGACGGGTTGCTGCAGCTGCCGATGTTCTGAGCCCGCCTACCCGGCGGCGCTCTGCAGCATCCGTTCTTCGTTGCGGGTCGCGACGGCGCTGACAGTCGCTGTGCTGTCAGGCCCAGGCGGTCCCGGCAGCCACAGCCGGCGTGACTTCGCCCGGCCCTGCCACGTGGCGGCGGCCGAACTGACGGTGACCTGACGTCCGCCGAGATGCCCGAAACCCGCACCCAGTCCGGCCCAGCTGCTGTCACTGACGCTCAGACGCGCCGCCGCGCCCGGCCAGTCTCCGAGGCTGACGAGCACCGCCTCCCGCTGTCGCAGGCGTGACGCGAGCTTGCTCGCGCCGCCGTCGGTGATGCGTACCCGCCCCTCTCGCTCCGGTGCCTTCAGCAACAACACCGAGACGACATCGATGAGGGCGGATGCGACGCTCAGCCACTGCTCGCCCGGATACGGCACCAGCACCAGACGTTCGAGATCGATGCCGAGACCCGCGGCTGCCTCGACCCCGAGATCGGGCATGCCGACGACGGCGCACCACGCACCGGCAGAACTCGGTCCCTGCAGCAGGCCGAGGGCAAGAGTGGTGGAGCCGATGACGCTGTACGCGCTGCCTGCGGCCAGCGCCCCGCCTGGCAGCAGATCGGCGAGGGCGGGGTTCGTGGGCAGTTCACGGGTGTCGAGCCTGTTGCGTTGCATACGCCGGATACGGGCCTGCAGTTCGCGCACGACGTCGCCCTGCGTCTCGACGTCATCGACCTCGTCGAGGCGGGTGTCGGCGAGCAGGGTCATCGCCCCAGTGTCGAACATACGTTCGAGTGTGTCAATGGCCTCTGACGTCAGCCTGGCGATTCCCACTCACCGGGGTGCTTCGCGGACGACCCGCGTCCCTGCGACGAGATCGTGCGGGCCGCGGCGGTCGCGCTGCAGTGCGACGGTGAGGACGTAGGCGATCGGCAGCAGATCGGCCACGACGAGACCCGCCAGCAGCCAGGTGGGGAATCCCGCACCACGGGCGAGGGCGTCGACGGCGTGCCAGACGAGGAAGTGGGCGAACTCCCACGGCAGCAGCTTGACGACCGTGCGGACCAGGATGCGCCATGCGGGCGCGCGCGATCCGTCGACGGCGACCACACGCATGCCGAGCACGCGTTTGCCGAGTGTCGCCTGGCGGCGCGAGTTCTCGGTGACGAACAGATAGATGCCGACGGGCAGGACCAACACCACGAAGCCCAAGAGTTCGGCGACGGCGGTTCCCCATGCCAGCCAGTCCGCAGAGGCGCCGGTGATGAACGCGGTGGCGACCGATGCCAGGGCGACGACCGCCATCCAACCGAGGATGAGCGCGTAGTCGATGACAAGCGCCGCGATCCGGCGGAGGAATCCGGGGCGGGTCATTCGCCCGCGACGAAGACGTCGGCGATCGACTGGGCGACGCCGGGGGCGTTCAGAGCGACGAACACGAACACGTTGATGAGCACGCTCACCCAGAACACCGCACGGAAGCTGAGTTTCGCGGTCTTGTGACGCAGCAGCTGCTGCGCCAGGATCGCGCCCGGCCAGCCGCCGAACATGCCCAGCAGGATCAGCGTCGTCTCTGCCACGCGGCGGCGCTTCAGCCGGGCCG